>NZ_BAABKC010000001.1:0-134064 GCF_039543625.1 Streptomyces similanensis
TGACCCCCACCCCGGCGTGACAGACGAGGCGCCCGGCCGACCCGCGACAGCGAACCGGCCGGGCGCCTCGGTCTTTGCCACAGTCTTCGCCACGGTCTTTGCTTCACCGTACACGTAGATGCATAATGCGCTTATGCATAAGCGGGTTATGGACTCTGCACCTGGCGACGCGGCCTCCGAGGAGCTGATGCTCGCCGTGGAGCGGTTGGTCCGGTACGTACGTCGCAGCGCCACCGCCGGCGGCCTGAGCACCGCGGCCTCCTCCGCGCTGGGCCGGCTGGGCAGCGAGGGGCCGCAGCGGCTCACCGAGCTGGCCCGCGCCGAGAACGTCTCGCAGCCGAACATGACCCAGCTCGTCACCCGCATGGAGCGGGCCGGACTGGTGCGGCGCACCGCCGACCGCACCGACGGCCGGGGCGTCCTGGTGGCGGCCACCGACACCGGCCTCGAAGTGTTCCGTCGGCGGCGGGCCGAGCGCGCCGACGCCCTGCGGCAACTCGTCGAACAGCTGACGGAACCGGAACAGGACGCGGTGCGGCTCGCGCTGCCGGCCCTGGCCCGCGCCGTCCAGGACCGTTCCACCGTCCCCGTCACCCACACGACCGGAGAGAAGCGGCCATGACTACACCGCACGGAGAGGCGAGTGCACCGCGTGGAGAGGCGAGTGCACCGCGTGGAGAGGCGGTCAGCCCCTTCAAGCAGCCGAAGGCCGTCTGGGCCGTGGCGTTCGCCTGCGTGATCTCGTTCATGGGCATCGGTCTGGTCGACCCGATCCTGCCCGCCCTGGCCGAGAGCCTGCACGCCACGCCGAGCCAGGTCTCGCTGCTGTTCAGCAGCTACCTGATCGTCACCGCCGTGGCGATGCTGTTCGTCGGCTGGTTCTCCAGCCGGTTCGGCGCCAAGCGCACACTCGTCATAGGTCTGGCCGTGATCGTCGTCTTCGCCGCCCTGGCGGGCAGCACCGACTCCATCAACGGCATCGTCGGCTTCCGGGCCGGCTGGGGCCTGGGCAACGCCCTGTTCATCGCCACCTCCCTGGCCGTGATCGTCGCCTCCGCCAGCGGCGGCTTCGCCGGGGCGATCATCCTGTACGAGACCGCGCTCGGCCTCGGCATCGCCGTCGGTCCGCTGCTCGGCGGCGAACTGGGCGCGATCAGCTGGCGCGGCCCGTTCTTCGGCGTCGCCGTACTCATGGCCGTGGCTCTGGTCGCCACCCTCGTCTTCGTCCCCTCGCTGCCCAAGCCAGCGCGCCCGACCTCGCCCGTCGCCCCGCTCAGGGCGCTGCGCCACCGCGGCCTGCTGACCATGGGCATCATGGCCCTGCTGTACAACTGGGGCTTCTTCACGATGCTCGGCTACGCGCCGTACCCGATGAAGCTGAGCGCCCATCAGCTCGGTCTGGTCTTCACCGGCTGGGGCCTGCTGGTCGCCGCCTTCAGCGTGTTCGTCGCCCCGCGGCTCCAGGCCCGCTACGGCACCGCCCCGGTCCTGTACGCCAACCTGCTGGGCCTCGGCATCGTCATGGCCGTCATCGCCGCCGGTGTCGCCTCGCCCACGACCGTCATCGTCGCGGTCGTCGTCAGCGGCGCGTTCATCGGCATCAACAACACCCTCACCACCCAGGCCGTCATGCTCGTCTCCCCGGTCGAGCGCCCGGTGGCCTCCTCCGCGTACGGCTTCCTGCGGTTCATCGGCGGCGGTCTGGCACCCTACGTCGCCGGCAAGCTCGCCGACGCCACCGACCTGAGCGTCCCCTTCTACGTCGGCGCCGCCACCTTCGTGCTCGCCATCCCGGTGCTGGCCAGCGGGCACGGGCTGCTGCGGAAGGCGGAGCAGCACACCCCCGGGCCGGAGCCCGTGGAGCCGTCGCTCACCGCCGTCGGCGCGCCCGTACCGGCCGACGTGCCGCCCGTCATCGTCGCCGTCGGCGCCCATGACCGGGCCGAGGCCATCGTCGACGCGGCCGCGCGGATCGCCCGCGACAGCGGCAGCCCGCTGGAGGTCGTCCACGTCCAGCAGACGGCCGTCGTGGAGGAGCAGGCCGTCGACGTCGAGTCCTCCGATGGGGCGAAGGCGGCCGTCACCGCCCACCTCGACCGGCTCGCCGCCGCCGGAGTGGCCGCCAGCGGCCGGATACTGACCAGCGTCGGCGACCACGCCGCCGCCGGCCGGGCCCTGGCCCGGCACGCGGCGGACGTCCACGCCCGCGTGGTCGCCGTGGGCCGCTCGCCGCGCGGGCCCGTCGCGCAGTTCACCGACGGCAGCTTCACCACCGCGCTCGCCCACACCGCCGAGTGCACCGTCGTCCTCGTCGACGCGGAGCACACGCCCCGCCCGCTGACCGAGGACAGCCTGGCGGAGCTGCGCGGCAGCGGGATCTGATCCGGCCGATCGGCCAGGGCCGATCGGCCGGGATCGGATCCGGTCAGTCGTGATCGGGCTCGCTCGGAACCCTTCGGCCGGCCGCCGCGTCCGGCAGGTAGCTCGCCAGGCCGCGCAGGATGATCTCCACGCCGATGCCGAACCGTTCGTCGGCGGAGTCCGTCACCATCAGGCCGGCCAGGGCGTGCAGATGGGGGAAGTCGCTCTCGGGCAGCGACGCGAAGTAGTCCTGCATCTCCGCGGCCATCCCGTTCACGTCGGGGTGGTCAGAGGCGTCCTCGGCGTCCTCACCGGCCGCCTCGGCGGCCCGTTCCCGCCACATGGTCTCGCCCAGGACGAACCCGTCGATGTAGGTGGAGATGAGGTCGCCGGCCTCCGCCGCGATGCGGTCGGGCAGCCCGGCGGTCCGCAGCAGGCCGAGGAACGCCTCGACGTGCGGCAGCAGTTCGGCCGTGAAGGGGGCGTAGGCCATGGAGATCCTGGCCATGTCCCGGTGCGAGAGCAGGCGCTCGCGTCCGGTGCGGGCGTAGTCCCGCAGTTGCTCCTGCCACCGCTCGGGGTCGGGCTCGGGCAGGGCGGCGCCGTCGAACAGCCGGGTGTACATCAGCTCCAGCAGGTCGTCCTTGGAGCGGACGTGGGCATAGAGGGCGGAGACCGTGACCCCCAGTTCGGCCGCCACCTGACGCATCGACAGGCCGTCCAGCCCCTGCCGGTCCAGCACGGTGAGGGCCGCCTCCACGACGCGCTCGCGTGACAGCGGCGTGCGCGCCGACACCCGGGCGCGGGCCGGGCGTCCGCGCTCCCAGGGGGTCGGCGGAGGGGATGCGGGGGTGTGGGCGGCCGCGTCGTTCATGGGAGCCAGTCTAGGCGTTCGGAGAACAGTGTTCTCCTCTGAGGGGGACGCGCGCCCGCACGAGTGAACAGCACGCGATATATCTTGTCCCGGCCGGACAGTTGCGCTATATCTTGATGAACGTCGTTCTCTCAGTGAGCGGTGTTCTGCTACGGTGAACACCGTTCTCCGACTGTCACCCGTCCCACGAGGAGTCATTCCGATGTCCACCACCGGCGTCGCGTCCGCCGAGACGCCCACCGACTCACCAGCGCCCTACCGGTGGCGCTGGGCCGCGCTCTTCGTGATCCTGGCGGCCGAGGTGATGGATCTCCTCGACGCCGTCGTCACGAACATCGCCGGCCCCGCCATGCGGGCCGACCTCGGCGGCGGCGCCTCCACACTCCAGTGGCTCGCCGCCGCGTACACCCTCTCGATGGCCGTCGGGCTCGTCACCGGAGGGCGGCTCGGGGACATACACGGGCGCCGCCGGATGTTCCTGATCGGGGCCGCCGGCTTCACCGTCGGATCACTGCTGTGCGCGACGGCCGTGTCGCCCGAGATGCTGATCGGCGCGCGCGTCGTGCAGGGCCTGTTCGGCGCGGTGATGCTGCCGCAGGGCCTCGGCATGATCAAGGAGATGTTCCCGCCGAAGGAGTCCCAGAAGGCGTTCGGCCTGTTCGGCCCGGTCATGGGGCTGTCCGCGGTCTGCGGGCCGATCCTGGCGGGCTGGCTCGTGGACGCCGACTACTTCGGCACCGGCTGGCGGATGATCTTCCTCATCAACCTGCCGCTCGGCGCCGCCGCCCTCCTCGGCGCCCTGCGCTTCCTGCCCAGGGGCCGTTCCGGCGACAAGCCGCGCCTGGACATCCCCGGCATGATCCTGATCTCGCTGGCCGCGCTGCTCATCATCTTCCCGCTGGTCCAGGGCCGGGAGTACGACTGGCCCGTGTGGACGTTCGTGATGATGGCCGCCTCGGTGGCCGTCTTCATCGCCTTCGGCGCCTACGAGTCGCGGCGCAGCAGGGCCGGCCTGGACCCGCTGGTCATCCCGAGCCTGTTCCGCAAGCGCGGATTCAGCGGCGGCATGACCCTCGGACTGGTCTTCTTCTCGACCATGCAGGGCTTCATGCTGGTCTTCAACCTCTACACCCAGATCGGCCTCGGCTACTCGCCGCTCAAGGCGGGCCTGGTGATGGTGCCCTGGTCCGGCGGCATGATCGTCGGTTTCGGCATCGCCCAGGGCGTGGCCAAGTTCGGCCGGGCCGTCCTCCAGGCGGGCACCCTGGTCATGGCGGTCGGCGTGTTCGGCGTGTGGCTGACCCTCGACCAGGTGGGCGGCGGCGTCGGCCCCTGGCAGCTCCTGCCGTCGCTGCTGGTCACCGGTATCGGCATGGGCCTGCTCATGGCGCCGTTCTTCAACATCGTGCTCGCCAGCGTCGAACAGCACGAGACGGGTTCCGCGTCCGGCACGATGACCGCGGTCCAGCAGCTCGGCGGGGCCTTCGGCGTGGCGCTGCTCGGCACCGTGTTCTTCGGCCTGCTGGGCGGCGGAATAGCCGACGCGGTCGACCACCACTCCGACGACCTGCGCAGCCGGTTGACCGCCGCGCACGTCGCGCCCGCCGCCCGGGACCGCATCGTGGCGGATCTGCGCACCTGCGCCTCCGACCGCGCCGTGGCCAAGGACCCGGCCGCGACCCCGGCCTCCTGTGCCCGCCTGGAGAAGGACACCCGGTCCGCCGTGACGTCGCCCCAGGACGCCGCCCGCATACCCGCCGCGCTCCAGGACACCGCTTCGTCGGCCTTCCGGAGCGGTTTCGGCTCGGTGATGCAGACGGTGCTGTGGATCGTGGACGGCATGCTCGCCCTGACCTTCCTGCTCGCCTTCCTCCTCCCGCGCCACGCCCGTCCGGAGGATTCCGCGGGGCACTGAGCCCTGAGGCGGGTCGGTGCGCGGGACGGCTGGGCGGCGGCGGAGGAGCCGCCCAGCCGGGCACGGCGAACGGGGCGCGATCCGCCCCGGGGGGCACATGTCCCGCTCGCCATGCCCCCCGGGGGCGCTGGTTTGGCGGGCGGGCCGGTCGGGATACCCATCGCACATGATTCCCTCCCGGGTCGAGGAGACCCTGCCGGAGCTGGCGCCCTTCGTCCACGCGGTCCAGGCACGGCGCCCCGACGACGGCACGTGGTGCGAGGCGTGGACGGTGCGGGACGTCCTGGTCCACCAGACGGGCAACGCCGAGGAACTGGCCCGGGTGCTCCAGGCGTTCCTCGCGGCCGAGCCGGTGGAGACGCGGGGCTTCGAGCGGGAGGCCCCCTACCGGCGGATGTCCGACGCCGAACTGTGGACGGCCTTCCTCGACCGCTGCGAACGGCTCACCGAGGTCGCCGCGGCCGCCGCGCGCGACCTGTCACCCGACACGGAGGTGAGGTGGACGGGCCGGACCGTGACGGCGCCCTTCTTCGCGGAGCACCTGCGCGAGGAGCTGATCCTGCACCGCTGGGACCTGACCGGCGACGACCGGACCGCCGTACAGGCGCTCAACGAGCCGTGGATGACGGAGCACAGCGTGGTGTCGGTCGGCCGGCCGCTGCTGGCGCGCGGCAGTGCCGGTCTGGACCTGGGACCCGAGGGACGGGTGGAGGGGCGGCTGCGCACCCCGGGCATGGACGACGTCGTCGTGACCGCCGACGCCGAGGGCACCGGCATCCGGCTGGTCGCACCCGAGGGCCCCGCCACCATCGAGAGCGACGCGGCCGTACGGGTGCTGCTGCTGTGGGGGCGACGCCCCGCCGACCCGTCGCGCTGGCACAGTGACGCCGGACCCGAGGCCCTGCGCCGGGTGCGGGCCCTGCTCAGCGGCTACTGAGACGAGCGGGAGCCGCCACCCGGCCACCCGGCCACCGGCCGCGCCGGTGGTACGACGCCCCCTCATACGGTGGGCCGGCTCCTCATCCGCCGGGCCGGCTCCTCACTCGCGGCCGAGGGTGCTCTCCCGCTGGACCAGGGAGTAACCGGCGTGGATGCGGCGGGCCTGATGGCGGGGGGCGCCGTTCAGCTGGGACAGCACCGACTCGACGGCCATCCGGGCGATGGACGCCTTGTCGGGGGAGACCGAGGTGAGGGTGACGGCGCCGAACCGGCCCTCCACCACGTCGTCGAAGCCGACCACGGCGACGTCCTCGGGGATCCGCAGCCCCCGCTCCGACAGGACGCGCATCGCGCCGATGGCGATGAGGTCGTTGTAGGCGAAGACCGCGTCCGGCCGGTGCCCGGCGTCCAGCAGACGGGCCATGGCCGCCGCTCCGTCGGCGTGGCCCCAGCCGTCGGTGGCCGCCACCAGCCGGTGGTCGGCGACGAGCCCGGCGGCGTCCAGCGCCTCCCGCCAGCCGCGCAGCCGCAGGTACGCCGGCTGGCTCCGCCCCCGGCGAGCGCCCAGGAAGGCGATCTCCCGCCGCCCCAGGGAGATCAGATGGCGCACCGCCTCGCGGGCGGCGGCGACGTTGTCGATGGAGATGTGGTCGTACGGAAGGTCGTACTCGCGTTCGCCCAGCAGGACGAGCGGGACCTGTGCGGAGCGCTCGCGCAGGTCCTCCGCCTCCAGCTCGATGGGGCTCAGGATCAGCCCGTCGATCACCCGGGCGCGAAAGCCCTGGCTGACCAGGGTCTCCTGGTCCCGACGGCCGCCGGTGTGGTCGAGCAGGACGGTGTAGTCGTGCTCGGCCGCCGCGTCGACGACCTCGGCGGCCAGTTCGGCGAAGTAGGGGTTGCCCAGTTCGGGCAGGGCGAGGGCGACGATCCCGGTGCGGCCCTTGCGCAGGTGCCGGGCGGTGAGGTTGGGGCGGTAGCCCAGCTCGTCGATGGACTTCTGCACCCGCGCCCGCATGGTGGGAGTGACATGGGGCTGGTCGTTGACCACGTTGGAGACGGTCTTGATGGAGACGCCCGCGTGCAACGCGACGTCCTTCAGGCTGACCCGCACGATGTTCCTCCCCTTTCCAACGTTATACGGGGCACGGCCGCGCCCTGGCAAGCCTCGGCCAGACTCGGCACGGACGCCTTGACGCCTCGTCAGCGCCTCCCTACGGTGACGCACCGTCGGCATTACAACGATGCAAAGCGCCACCTCGGCCCCGTGCCGAACACGCCCCGTCCCCCCGCCCCTGTGCGAAAGCGCTCCCGCAGAAGGAGTCCCTCATGCGCACGCAATCCCGCACGACCGTGCCCCGACCGAGCCCGCGACGCCTGTTCGGCGTGCTGGCCGTGCTCGGGCTGGTCCTCGCCGCGCTGAGCGCCGTACGGCCCACCCCGGCCGCCGCGGCCCAGACGGAGCGGCCGGCGATCCGGTCCGCGGCCCAGCAGGCCGCCGCCACCGGCACGTTCCGCAACCCGCTCAACACCGGCCCGGACCCGTTCATGACGTACTGGAACGGGAACTACTACCTCACCACCACCCAGGGCGGCAGCACCCGCATGTGGCGCTCGCCGTCCCTGAGCACCCTGCTCACCGCCGACCCCGTCACCGTGTGGACCGACACCGACGCCTCCCGCGACCGGGACGTGTGGGCGCCGGAGTTCTACCGCTTCGGCGACCGCTGGTACCTCTACTACACCGCCGACGACGGCACCGACGACCACCACCGGATCTACGTCGCCGAGTCCGACCGCGACGACCCGGCCGGGCCGTACCACTTCAAGGCGAAGCTGGCGCCGCCCAACCACGCCGCCGACTTCGCCATCGACCCCGGCATCCTCCAGCACAACGGCCGCCTCTACCTGGCCTACAGCGGCATCAACGCCTACCAGCACAACGGTCTCAACATCGCGCCCCTGTCGAACCCGTACACCGTCTCGGGCGACGCCGTGGCGATCAACGCGGCCGGCGGCTGCCCCGAGGTCCGCGAGGGGCCGGAGTTCCTGTATCGCAATGGCCGCACCTGGATGACGTATTCCACCTGCGACACCGGGAAGCCGGACTACCAGGTGTGGATGATGTCGCTGCCGTCCACCGCCGACCCGCTGGTGCCGGGCAACTGGACGCAGCGCCAGGGCCCGGTGTTCTCCCGCGCCGACGACCACGGCGTCTTCGGACCCGGCCACCACGCCTTCTTCCGGTCGCCCGACGGCACCCAGGACTGGATCGTCTACCACGCCAAGACCACCTCGGTGTTCACCTACTCGGACCGCACCACCCGCGCGCAGCGCATCGGCTGGAACGCCGACGGCAGTCCGAACCTCGGCGTCCCGCTCGCGACCGGCGCCACCCAGGACCTCCCGTCCGGCGACCCCGGACCGGGCGGCTACTGGATCAACGACGACGGCCGCTCCAACGGCGCCGGCACCGTCGCCTACACCGGCGCCTGGAACTCCGGCACCGGGTGTGCCGCGCAGTGCTTCTGGGGCGACGACCACTGGAGCGACCGGGCCGGGAACACCGCCACGTACACCTTCACCGGCACCCGGATCGCCCTGCTGTCCGTCCGCGACACCGGCAACGGCTACGCGGCGCTCAGCATCGACGGCGGCGCCGAGCAGCGTCTCGACTACTACGGCGCGATCCGCACCGGCGAGACGCTCCAGTACCTCAGCCCGCGCCTGTCCTACGGGCAGCACACCCTGCGGGTGCGGGTGACGGGCGAGCACGACGGGCAGTCCGGGGCGTCGTTCGTCAGCGTCGACCGGGCGGAGGTGTACGTCGACTGAGCCCAGCAGCACAAGAGGGGGGTGCGGGACCGGAGACCGGTCCCGCACCCCCTCCCCGTTGCCGGAGGCCGGGTCAGCTCAGCGTGAACTTCTGTGCCGCCGAGGCGTTGCAGTCCCAGATGCGCAGCCGGGTGCCGTTGGCGGTGGCGCCGTTCGGCGAGTCCAGGCAGCGGCCCGACTGCGGGTTGAACAGGGAACCGTCCGCGCGCTGCTGCCAGTTCTGGCCGCCGGCGCCGTTGCAGTCCCACAGCTCGACCTCGGTGCCGTTGGCGGTGCCGTTGCCGTTGATGTCCAGGCAGCGGCCGAGCGAACGCAGCGAGCCGTCGGCGTTGTGGGACCAGTGCTGGTCGACGGCGTAGGACTGGCAGTCCCACAGCTGGACCGCGCTGCCGTTGACGCCGCTGTCGTCGGCGGCCACGTCGAGGCACTTGCCGCCGGGCGCGGCGACCGGGGCGCCGCCGTTGACGGAGAACTTCTGCGCGGCGGCGCCGTTGCAGTCCCAGATCTGGAGCCGGGTGCCGTTGGCGGTGGCACCGCTCGGCGAGTCCAGGCAGCGGCCCGACTGCGGGTTGCGCAGCGAACCGTCGGCCTGCTGGACCCACTTCTGGCCGCCGACGCCGTTGCAGTCCCACAGCTCGACCTTGGCGCCGTTGGCGGTGCCGTTGCCCTCGATGTCCAGGCAGCGGCCGATGGTGCTCAGGGAGCCGTCGGCGTTGTGCTGCCAGTGCTGGTCCTCGGCCCAGGTCTGGCAGTCCCACAGGTTGACGGCGGTGCCGTTGACGCCGGTGTCGTCGGCGGCCACGTCGACGCACTTGCCGCCGGGTCCGGTGACGGTGCCCTGCGGGCCGTTGGGCACGTCCGTCCGGCCGGCGTAGCCGACGGAGACGATGTTGGTCTGGACGGCGTTCTCGGCGGCGTCGCTCGGGTAGCCGGCGACCATGACGCCCTCGAAGAAGGTGCCCCGGTTCCAGTTGCTGTTGTCGCCGCCGGTGCCCAGGATGATGCCGCCCTCCTGGTGCATGGGCTTGTAGCCGCCGCGGGTGGGCAGTCCGCCGTCCCACCAGGTGGTCAGGGCGCCGGTCTGGGAGTTGCCGCCCTTGAGGGCGTACTTGGTCTGTCCGTCGTTCTTCAGCACGGCGGTGACGAAGGGGCTGTTGTTGCCGCGGTTGGCGGTGTTGGAGCCGTTGTCGCCCTGGAACATGCCGTTCTCCAGGTCGGCCTCGATCCAAGGGCCGGAACCGGTGCACGGTGCGAAGTAGCAAGTGGTGGCGATGGAAACGGCGTCCATGTGGCCGTTGCCGGTGTCGGCCGGGGTGCTCTCGGCGTTGCCGTAGTCAAAGCAGCAGTCGGAGCCGACATGGGTGCCGGAGGCCACCATGTAGGCGCCCTCGGGCTGGCCGTTGACGGCGACGCCGGAGGCCACACCGGTGTAGCGGTAGCCGACGCCCGGGGAGATCCAGATGCCGTAGACCTTGTGCCCGCCGGCCGTCACCGCGATCTCACCGGCGTCGGCGCCGCGGTCGGCGCCCATGCCGGCGGTGCCGGCCGGGCCGGGGGTGAGGTCGTTGTGGCGCGCGGTCTGGTCGTAGACCTTGGAGATGCGGCACGTGGTGTTCTGGCAGAACACGTCCTGCTGGGCGGCGTTGGCGTAGCCCCCGGGGGCCAGCAGTCCGATGTCGGCGCGGGCCCCGTCGGAGGCACGTGTGACCTGGTAGAGGGGGCCGTTGTAGGACGACAGCAGGGCGCGCGTGGTGCTGTGCGCGGCGACGCAGGGGGTGCCGGCCGAGCCGTAGACGTCGCACGGCAGCGAGCCGGCCGCCTGCGACACGGCGGGGAAGGCGATCAGGGCGCCGAGGACGAGGCCGAGGGCCGCCAGGGCGGACAGCAGGTGCCGGAGGGGGCGGCGGGCCGCCCTTCCCGTGATGGGCCGCCCGCTGGTTCGCGCGGCGGTGGATCTTGCTCTGCGCATGGTGTGCTCCCGTGACTGTGGGGAGGGGAATGGAGCTCAACCTGCCGAGGCGGCGGCAGAGTTCACGCCGCTCGACACCTTCGCCGGGAAGTTACGCGCACGGGTCGATCGCGTCAATATTTGTTGCTTAACTTTTCTTTAGCCGCCGGAGACACGTCCGGATCTGTTGCCTTCTGTTAGGCACCGCACCTTGGTCCGGACCGATGCCGGGCAGCCCTCAGGGGCCCGGTGGGTACCGGGCCCCTGAGGGCGGCGTGCCGGCTCGCGGCCGCCGTCAGGGCGCTGTCAGGGCGCCGTCGTGCCCGCAGCGGCGCCGGCCGCGATGAGCCGGCGGTTGATGTCCCTGACCTGGTCGGGGTAGACCTTCAGGACCGCGCGGTCGTAGGTGATCAGGCCGTTGAGCTCGCCCTCCACATCGCTGATCTGGGTGTAGACCGAGCCGGAGAGCCCGGCGGCGGCGTTCGGGATGAGCTGGCTGGTGTTCTCCACGTACGTCTTGGTCATCGCGGCGATGTCGGTGGGGCCGTCGCCGTAGTCCTGGCCGCCCGCGGTACCGGAGATGTGCCCGGGAATGGTGAGCGAGTAGCCGCCGTGCTCGCCGTCGACGGCCGCCCGGGCGGCGTCCGGGGCGGGGTTGGCCGGCCCGTGGTAGAGGTGGTGGTCGATGACGTCACCGCGGCCCGAATCGCCCTTGGACGCACAGCAGTTGACTCCCGAGTGGGCGTCGACCAGGCGCGCCGGGTCCTGCTGCTTGACGGCGTCGGCGAGTTCACCGGTGGACTGCTTGCTCTGCTCGCCCCAGCCCTCGTTCATCATGGTCCACATGACGATGGAGGGGCTGCTGATGTGCTGGTCCACGATCTCGTGGACCTCCTTGGCGAACTCCTCGTTGCTCGCCGCGCTCGCCTTGTCGGTGTTGCGGCTGGGCATGTCCTGCCAGACCATCAGGCCGAGCTTGTCGGCCCAGTAGTACCAGCGGGCCGGCTCCACCTTGATGTGCTTGCGCACGGCGTTGAAGCCGAGCTGCTTGTGCAGCTGGAGGTCGGACTTGAGCGCGGCGTCCGTCGGCGCGGTGTAGACGCCGTCGGGCCAGAAGCCCTGGTCCAGGGTGGACAGCAGGAAGGTGGGCTTGCCGTTGAGCTCGATCTTGTTGACGCCGCCGACCTTGCCGACGGAGATCGACCGCATGCCGAAGTAGGAGCCGACGCTGTCGTGCGAGCGGCCGTCGTCGAGGGTGACCTTCAGGTCGTAGAGGAAGGGGTTGTCCGGGCTCCACAGCTTCGGGTGCGGGATGCGCAGCCGCAGGGCGGCGCCGGCGGCACCGGAGACCGAGCCGACGCGCTTGTGGCCGTCGTACGCGGTCGCGGTGACGCGGGCCGTGCGCTGGGTACCGGCGCTCGGGCGCACCGTGACGGACAGGGTGCCGTCGTTCAGGTTCGGGGTGAGCACCAGCGAGTCGACGCTCTCCTCGGGCACCGGTTCCAGCCACACGGTCTGCCAGATGCCGGAGGTGGGGGTGTACCAGATGCCGCTCGGGTCGCTGGACTGCTTGCCGGTGGCCTGCTGGGAGGAGTCGGTGGTGTCCTTGATCTTCAGCAGCACCGTCTGGTCGCCGTGGCGGGTGACGGCGTCGGTGATGTCCGCCGTGAACGCCTCGTAGCCGCCGAGGTGGTGGGCGACCTGCTTGCCGTTGACGTAGACCCAGGCCTCGTAGTCGACCGCGCCGAAGTTGAGGTGCAGCCGGTTGCCCGAGCCGACCCGCCAGCCGGCCGGGACCTTGAAGGTGCGCTGGTACAGCGACCAGTCGTGGTGCTCGGCGACGCCGGACAGCGGCGCCTCCATCGGGTAGGGCACCAGGATCTTGCCGCTCAGCCGGCCCTTGGGCAGCGCGGCGGCCTCGGTGGTCCCCTGGAACTGCCAGGTGCCGTTGAGGTTGGCCCACTGCTTGCGGGTCTGCTGCGGACGCGGGTAGTCGGGCAGCGCGTTGGACGGGGAGACGTCCTTGGCCCACTTGGTCGCGAAGTACCAGGTGGAGTTGTTCTGCGCCACGCTGGCGAACACGCCGAGCGGACCGGCGGCGGTGGTCAGTCCGCCCTGGCCGTCGTAGCTGACGCGGACCTCGGACTTCATGGCCGCCGGGGTGTCGTCCTCGGCGGCGGTGAGGACCAGCTTGGAGCGGTCGGCGGGGTCGGTGGTCACGGTCGGGGACCAGCGCCGGCCGCCGGCGATCACCGACAGGTGCTTGGTGAGGTCCGCGGGCAGCGCGGCGACCTTGCCGGGCAGTTGCACGACGGCCTTGCGGCCGGTGGTGTCGACCGTGCTGTGCAGGTCGAGCGGCGCGTAGTCGTCGGGCAGGTGCAGGGCGGAGTCGGGGACGGGCTGGCGGTCGATGCCGGGGCCCGACCACTCGGTCTGGATGTAGGCGCCGCCGTTGCCCTGGTTGTAGTCGAAGGAGAGCTGGTGCTCCCCGGCGGTCAGGGTGACGGGCTGGGACTGGGTCTGCACGTCCCAGTCGGTGGTCCAGTGGTCGATGACACTGGCGCCGTCGAGCGACATGCGGAAGCCGTTGTCACCCTTGATGTAGAACGTGTACGACCCCCCGGTCGGCACGTCCAGCTCGCCGGTCCAGTGCACGGCGACGTTCAGGGTGGAGCCGGCGCAGCTGCGCAGGGTCGGCAGCAGGTCCTTGACGTTCAGGGAGGGCTGGATCCCGCTGCTGGTGTAGGTGGCGAAGTCCAGTGAGGTGCTGTCGGAGCTGAGGTAGCAGTCGCTGCGCAGTCCCTGCGCGGTGACGCTCGGGGCGGCCTCGGCGGCCGGGGCCGCGTGCGCGAGGGTGGCCGGGGTGAGAAGCGCCGCGCCGAGCAGCAGCGGGGCGAGGGCGGCCAGGGGGCGGGACAGCGGGGTGCGGTTTCTTCCGGGACTCAAAGGGGGTTCACCTTTCGTTCGGAGCGGTGTGAGGGGCTGCCGGGCGGCTCTGCCGGGGATCGGTGGCAGGCCCTCGGGGGTTCTCCGGCGGGCGCGCGGACCTCGGGTCCGGGGCCGTCGGGCTCGGGCCGTCGGAGTCCGTGCGCCGCGTCGGAGGCGTCCGGCTCGGTGCGCCGGACTGGGCGCGTCGGGCTCGATGCGCCGGACTGGGGCGCGTCGGGCTCGATGCGCCGGACTGGGGCGCGTCGGGGCTCGGTGCTTCGGTCGCGTGGTCAGGCGTCCGGGCCGTCCGGCTCGGTGCGCCAGGCCAGCAGGCCGCCGGAGAAACCGGTCTTCAGCTGCGCGGTGACGCGCAGGGCGGTGGTGGTCACGGCGGGGAAGGCGACCCGGTTGAAGCGGTCGGCGGCGGTGCCGTGCTCGGCGTCCGCGCCGGCCGGTCGCCAACCGCCGTCCGCGGCCAGGTACTCCAGCCGCCAGGACGTGGGGACGCGGCAGGCGCCGTGTCCGGTGTCGTCGTACCAGTACACCGACACCGCGCCGACGCGGACGGGTTCGGCGTAGGTGTACCGCACCCACTCCTCGGTGCCGGTGCGGTCCCACCAGGTGAAGCGCGGCACCGTCTGGTCGTAGGAGCCGGACGGCTCGACGGCGGCGTTCATGAGCAGCGCCTGCGGGCTGTCGACGCCGCTGAACGAGGCGGTGACGGCCGCCCATTCGCGCGCCTTGGCCGAGGTGGCGGCGGTCGGGAAGGAGGTGATGCGCAGCCGTGCGGCGCCGGCCGGGATCAGGGTGAGCCGTTCCACCGGCCGCGTGGTGCGGGCGGGGCCCGGCTGGAGCGGGGCGAGGACGTCCTGGTCGTCGGTGGTCCAGCCGGGCAGCCTGCGGCCCCTGGCCCGGATGCGGACCGGTGTGCCGTCCGGGGTGAAGGGGTTGGCGGCGTGGGCTCGGGTGCGTTCCACGACCAGGGAGCGGGCGGGGTCGCGCGGGTCCAGCTCCAGCGCGTGATTCCAGGGCGAGGCGGGACGCACCTCGTACTCCGGCCAGGCGTCGGTGCCGCCGGAGCGCTGCCAGGTCTCCTCGATGCGCAGGGAGTAGGCGAGCGGGCCGTGGTGGACGGAGACGGAGTCGTCGTTGGCGCCCCAGGTGCGCACCGTCGTCCGCATCGGCAGCCGCAGCACCAGTGTGTCGCCGTCGTGCCAGCGGCGGTCCAGGACGAGGTGGCCGCCGCTGCGCCGCACGTCGGCGGGCAGGCCGCCGAGGGTGACCGAGGGTTTCCCGCACCAGCCGGGGACGCGCAGGTACAGCGGGAAGGAGACGGCGCGCGGTGTGGACACCTTGAAGGTGACGGTGTCCTGGAAGGGGTACTCGGTGTGCTCGGTGACGGTCACGGTGGTGCCGTCGCCGACCTTCGCGCGGACGCTGGACTCTCCGTACAGCGAGGCGCACAGCCCGCCGTCGACGCTCGCGAGCCACATCTCCTCGGCGTAGTACGGCCAGCCCATGCCGTAGTTGTGCGGGCAGCAGCGGTACTGGTGGACGCCGGGCATGTACGCCTGCATGGCGAAGGAGTTGTCGAACTGGCCGTGGCTCTTGGCAACGTTGTCCAGCTGGACGCCGTTGGCCGCGGTGACGTAGTGGGTGCCCTTCTGGAGCGGGTCGAAGGCGGCGGGCAGCATGTTGAGGGCGAGGTCCTCGCAGCGGTCGGCCCACACCGTGTCCCCGGTCATCCGGGCGAGCAGCTGGTGGCTGTGCATGAACTCGACGATGCCGCAGGTCTCGAAGCCCTGGCGCGGGTCGTGGTAGCCGGGGCGCGCGTTCTCGTCGGCGGCGAATCCGCCGCCGGGGAACTGGCCGTAGGCGTTCATGACGGTGTCGTAGACGCGCCGGGTGGCGGCGAGGAAGGAGTCGTCGCCGGCCAGGACGCCGTACTGGGCGGGTTCCCGGAAGCCCTGGGCGAGGTTGACGTTGTGCCAGGTCGGGATGGTATGGGTGTAGTCGGCGCTGTGGGTGTGCATCGTGCGGACCAGGTCGAGCAGCCAGTCCTCGCCGGTGCGGTTGTAGACCCAGTAGGCGGTGTCGATGGTGTCCCCGACGCGGGCGGCGCCCCAGCCCTGCCCGAAGAGCGTGCCGGGCTGGGCGTGCAGGAACTTCAGCCAGCCGGTCAGGGTGGGCAGGACCCGGTCGTCGCCGCTGAACTCGTGCCAGGTGCGCAGCGCGTCCAGGACCGGCATGTGCGGCCAGAAGTCCGGTCCGCCGCCCAGCGAGGTGCGCAGCCGGGCGGGGCCGAAGAAGCCGTCGGACTGCCGGGTGGCGAGGACGCGGTCGATCCAGGCGCGGGTCAGCTCCAGCACGCGGGCGTCCTGGGTGACGTAGCCGAGGTCGCCGAACCCGCGCAGCCAGTAAGGGAGTTCCTCCCAGCCGTCGTTGGCCGGGACGGACCAGCCACTGGTCTTCGGGTCCAAATAGTCGGACACCTCGGGCATCCGCCCGTTCAGTCCGTCCAGTTGCAGGTCGAGCTGGGTGCGCAGCCAGCCGCCCGGGGTGATGCTGCCGGGCGGCAGCCGCAGGAAGGGTTCCGGGCGCAGCGGAGCCCGGTTGGCGGTGTAGTGGGGGCGGCGGCCGGCGTCCGGAGCGGCGGGGCCTGTGGGGGCGGTGGGGGCTGTGGGGGTGGTGGCGTGGGCGGGTGTGGTGGCGCCGGCCAGGGCGACGGTGCCGGCGACCGACATGGAGCCGGTCAGGAACGTGCGGCGTTCCATGAACTGCCCTTCCTGTTCGGGGACCGTGTCCAGCGGGGTGCGGGGCTTGTGGGGGTTCACGCGAGGGATCACGAAGAGGGGGGCGGGAGGCGCGGTGCGGCCGTGTCGGGGCGCGGTCCTGACGGCGCGTCGGCCGTGCGTGCGCCGCCGCCGGGGCGGGCCCGTCAGGTGGCCGCCGCGGAGGTGTGGACGGCTCGGCCCGTCCGCGCCGCGGCCCTCGGCGGTGACGGGCACCTAACAACGTTGTAAACGAAAGCAGCCACATGACAGCACAGCCCCGATCGGGGTGTCCACCCCCGTGCACGATTCTTCTCGCGCTCCCCGCCGGGGCCTCGGAAAACGTGGAAATCCCGCTGCTCAGAAGGGATTTGACGGCCCGGTCAGTGCCGCACGGGGCCACGGGCGGCGGCGGGACGGCCGGTGTGCGGTGGCCGCCCGGACCCGGGGAAACCGCCGTCAGAAAGGTTGCGTACCGCGGGTTGACATCCGGTTTGACGTTCCCTCAATGTCTACAACGTTGAAAAGCCCGCCTGTCGGCACCGCACCCTTCGTTCGAGGGGCCCAGGTGGTCCCCCGCCTTTTCCGCCCCGCCCCCTTCGTCCACCCCGTTGAGGATGTGATCGGCGCGTGAACGTCCAGTCCAAGACCTTCTCTGCCGCAGTGCTGGCCGCCGGGCTGTGCCTGGCCGTCACCGGATGCACCAAGTCGGACTCGTCCGACTCCGGCGGCGACTCCAAGTCCTCGGCCGCCGCGAACGACAACGCGGCCGCCTCGCAGCAGGTCGCCTCGCCCTCCGCGTCCGGCCCCGGCTGCACCTACAAGACCTACGGCGGCGGTGTCCCCAAGCTGGACATCACCGACGGCAAGACGGTGGTCGGCTTCTCGCAGTCGGAGTCCACCTCCAACCCGTTCCGCGCGACCGAGACCAAGAGCATCGAGCAGCAGGCGAAGAAGCTGGGCGTCAAGCTCATCCAGCGCAACGCCAACGCCGACGTCAACGCGCAGAACTCGCAGATCGAGGACATGATCGCGCAGGGCGCCAAGGTGCTCGTCGTGGCGCCGGAGAACTCCGACGGCCTCGGTCCGGCCC
The DNA here is from genome assembly GCF_039543625.1 of Streptomyces similanensis. Taxonomy (NCBI): domain Bacteria; kingdom Bacillati; phylum Actinomycetota; class Actinomycetes; order Kitasatosporales; family Streptomycetaceae; genus Streptomyces; species Streptomyces similanensis. Next base: position 17,662 of record NZ_BAABKC010000001.1, read on the forward strand.
TCGCCAAGGCCAAGGCCGCCAAGGTCCCGGTGCTCACCATCGACCGCACCGTCGGCGGCAGCGCCTGCACGGACTTCATGGCCTTCATCGGCTCCGACTTCTACCACCAGGCGCAGATCGCGGCCGACGACCTGGCCGGCGCCACCGGCGGCGAGGCCCATGTCGCCATCCTGACCGGCACCCCCGGCAACAACGTCACCACCGACCGGACCAAGGGCTTCCAGGACCAGGCCAAGGCCAAGTACCCGAAGATGAAGATCGTGGCCTCGCAGACCGGCAACTTCGCCCAGACCGACGGCCAGAAGGTGATGGAGCAGCTGCTCCAGTCGCACTCCGACATCAACGCGGTCTACGCGGAGAACGACGAGATGGCGCTCGGCGCGATCCAGGCCGTCCGGTCGGCCGGCAAGACGCCCGGCAAGGACGTCAAGGTGGTCTCCATCGACGGCATCGAGCAGGCCGTCAAGAACGTCGCCGCCGGCCAGATGGTCTCCGACATCGAGACCAACCCGCGCTTCGGCCCGCTGGCCTTCCAGGCGTTGCAGGACTTCTACGGCGACACCGGCGTCCAGCCCAAGGTGATCATCAAGGACGGTCACTTCACCGCCGACAACGCCAAGCAGGCCCTCGACCAGGGCCTCGTGTACTGAGGCCGCACCGCACCGGGCGCGCCGGGGCCGGGCCGTGACGCCGTGGCCCCGGCCGGCCCGGCCGACCGGCGGCTGCCCGCGGCAGCCCGCATGAGGAGGACGACGTTGGTCCAGCAGGACCCGGCACCTCGCAGCGACTGGATCGTGGAAGTCGCCGGGGTGGACAAGAGCTTCGCGGGCGTCCACGCCCTGCGCGGGGTGGACTTCCATCTGCGCCCCGGTGAGGTGCACGCCCTCATCGGCGAGAACGGCGCCGGCAAGTCGACGCTGATCAAGGTGATGACCGGCGTGTACCGGCCCGACGCGGGTCACGTCCGCTTCGCGGGTGAGGACCGTGCCTTCCGCAACCCGCTGGAGGCGCAGGCGGCCGGCATCTCGACCATCTACCAGGAGGTCAACCTCGTCCCGCTGATGTCGGTGGCCCGCAACCTGTGCCTGGGCCGCGAGCCGCGCCGTTTCGGCCTGGTCGACGTGCGGGCGATGAACCGCCTGGCCGCCGAGGCCCTGCGGCGCTACGGCGTGGACGTGGACGTGACCCGGCCGCTGGGCTCGCTGGGCCTGGGCGCCCAGCAGATGGTGGCGCTGGCCCGCGCCGTGCAGATCGACGCCCGGGTGGTCGTGATGGACGAGCCGACCTCGTCGCTCGAACCGCGCGAGGTGGAGACGCTGTTCTCGGTGATCCGCGACCTCAGGCGGCAGGGCATCGCCGTCGTCTACGTCAGTCACCGCCTGGACGAGCTGTACGCGATCTGCGACCGGGTCACCGTGATGCGGGACGGGGCGGTCGTGCACACCGGCGAGATGGCCGGCCTCGAACGGCTGAAGCTGATCTCGCTGATGCTGGGCCGGGAGATGTCCACGGTCCGGGCCAAGGGCGCCACCGCGTTCGGCGCCGAGCAGCACGAGCGGCGCGGGGGCGTGCCGGCGCTGCGGGCCACCGGGCTGACCGTGCGCCACCGGGTGCACGGCGTCGACGTCGACATCCACCGCGGCGAGGTCGTCGGGCTCGGCGGACTGCTGGGCGCCGGGCGCAGCGAGACCGCCAAGGCGATCACCGGGGCGCTGGCCACGGACGGCGGCGCCGTCGAGGTGGACGGGGCCGTGCTGGCCCGCCGCAGCCCGGCCGCCGCCATCAAGGCGGGCGTGGTGATGCTCGCCGAGGACCGCAAGACGGAAGGCATCCTGCCCAACCTGTCGGTGCGGGAGAACATCTCGCTGGCCCTGCTGCCCCGGCTCGCCCGGGCGGGCGTGGTCTCGCAGGCCAAGCAGGACGAGGTGGTGCGCTTCTTCATGGAACGGCTGCGCATCAAGGCGTCCGGCCCCGACCAGAAGGTCAGCGATCTGTCCGGCGGCAACCAGCAGAAGGTGCTGCTGGCCCGCTGGCTGTGCCTGGATCCCAAGGTGCTGTTGCTGGACGAGCCCACCCGCGGCATCGACGTGGGCGCCAAGGCCGAGGTGCAGGCGCTCATCGACGAACTCGCCGAGCAGGGGCTCGGGGTGCTGCTGATCTCCTCGGACCTGGAGGAGCTGATCGAGGGCTCGGACCGGATCGTCGTCCTCAAGGACGGCCGGGCCGTCGGCCACCTCCAGGGCGAGGACGTGACCGAGCGGGCCGTGCTCGACACCCTCGCCTCCGCCGACGACGAAGCCGTCACCCCAGCCGACACCGAAGCCGGGACCGAAACCGAGACCGAAGACGGCGCGGCCGAAGCCGAAGACGGACCGGGCCGGAAGCGGCCGAGCGACCCGGCCGTGACGAAGGAGGAGCCCCGATGACTCCCACCACCTGGCCCGGCCCGGACCTGCTGGACCGCGCCCGGCTGACCCGACTGCTCCAGGCGTACGGCGTCTACGCGGCGCTGGTCGCCCTGTTCGTGGTGGCCGCCGTCCTGGACAGCTCGTTCCTGTCCGCGGGCAACGTCCGCATCCAGCTGTTCCAGGTCGCGCCGACCCTGATGGTCGCGCTCGGCATGGCCCTGGTCATCGGCACCGAGGGCGTCGACCTGTCGGTGGGCGCGGTCATCGCCCTGGCCGCCTCGGTCGTCCCCCTCTACGTCGGCTACGGCGCGCCGCTCGCGATCCTGATCGCCCTGGTGTTCGGCGCGGTCTCGGGCGCGCTCGGCGGCACGATGGTGGCCTTCGCCCGCATCCAGCCGATCGTCGCCACCCTCTCGCTGATGATCGGCCTGCGCGGGGTCGCCGAGCTGATCAACGGCAACTCCGCCAAGCCGGTCATGGACTCGGGGCTGCTGAGCCTGGGGTCCGACGGTTTCGCGGGGGTGCCGCTCATGGCGTGGATCGCCGGGGTGTGCGCCGTGCTGACCGCGCTGCTGGTGCGCCGCACCACGTTCGGCCGGCAGCTGGTGGCCATCGGCGACAACCGGCAGGCGAGCAAGCTGGCCGGTCTGCCGGTGCGCCGCGTCCTCGTCACCGTCTACGTCCTGTCCGGCGTCCTCGCCGCCTTCGCGGGCGCGATGATCGTCGGCCACGGCGCCGAGGCCGACCCCGCCAACCAGGGCCTGAACATGGAGCTGAACGCCATCACCGCGGTCGTGGTCGGCGGCACCCCGCTGACCGGCGGCCGGGTACGGGTGCTCGGCACGGTGGCGGGCGCGCTGTTCATGCAGCTGATCACCGCCGTCCTCACCCAGCACAACGTGCACACGTCCTACACCCAACTCGTGGAGGCCGCCATCATCTGCTGCGCGGTCTACGCCTCACAGGAGCGTGGTACTCGATGAGCCCCTCCGCCCTGCGACCCGCCACGGCGCCGGCCGGTGCCGCGCCCGACGCGGCGCAGCCGGCCGCGCTGCGCGAACGCCTGGCCTCCCACATCCAGCGCCGGGGCGCCCTGGCCGTGCTGGTGCTGATGGTCGCCATCGCCTCGGCGACCTCCGACACCTTCCCGACCTGGTCCAACATCTCCAGCATCCTCGGCAACAACGCCTTCGTGTGGCTGCTGGCCCTCGGCATGACCTTCGTCATCCTCACCGGCGGCATCGACCTGTCGGTGGGCTCCCTGTACGCGCTCGGCGGGGTCCTCGGCGCCTACGGGGCGCACGCCGGGGGCACATGGCTCGCCATCGTGCTGCCGCTGGCCGTCGGCGCGGCGTGGGGCTCGGTGCAGGGACTGCTGGTCTCCCGGGCGGGGATGGCGCCGTTCATCGTCACCCTCGCCGGACTGCTGGGCGCGCGGGGGCTGTTGCAGGCCCTGACGGACGAGGGCGCCACCACGTATCTCGTCCCGCCCGGCGCCGCCTTCCGGAGCCTGGGCGAGGGCACCTGGACGCCGGTGCTGATCGTGGCCGCGCTGTTCGTGCTCGGCGCGCTGCTGCTCACCCGCACCCGGTTCGGCGCCACGGTCACCGCGCTGGGCGGCAACGAGAGCGCGGCCACGCTGATGGGCCTGCCCGTCGCCCGCACCAAGGTGCTCGTCTACGTCCTGTCGGCCACCCTCGCCGCGGCGGCCGGCGCGCTCGGCAGCGCCCGGCTGGGCTCCGGCGTCACCACGATCGGCGTCGGCTACGAACTGACCGCGATCGCCTCCGTGGTGATCGGCGGCACGCTCCTGACCGGCGGCAGCGGCTCGATCGGCGGCACGGCGAGCGGTGTGCTGGTGCTGGCCGTCATCCACAACCTCATCGACCACTACTTCTCCCAGTACGGCTCCGCCTTCACCGACACGGTCAACGGCGCCTTCCTGGCCGTGGTGGTCCTGGCGCAGACCCTGCTCAGCCGCACGCGGCAGACGGACTGACCGCCCGCACCGGGACGCCGTCCCGTGGTCCGGCCGACCGTTCGGCGCGCCGGGCCCACGGGGCCGGCGGACCGCGATCCGCGCCGGCCCGGGGACGCCGCCGCCCGACCGAAGGAGTTCAGTGGGCGTCAGCCTGAAGGACGTCGCACAGCGCGCCGGGGTCTCCGTCAAGACTGTGTCGAACGTCGTCAACAACTATGTCCATGTCTCCCCCCGGACCCGGGCGCGGGTGCAACGGGCCATCGACGAACTCGGCTACCGGCCCAACCTCGTCGCCCGCCACCTGCGCAACGGCCGCACCGGCATCATCGCCCTGGCCGTCCCCGAACTGGGCAACCCGTACTTCTCCGAGGTGGCCGGCGCCGTCATCGACGCGGCGGCGCGGCACGACTACACGGTGCTGCTCGACCACACGGCGGGGCTGCGCGAGAAGGAGGTCCTGGTCTGCCAGGGCTTCCGCGCCCAGATCATCGACGGGCTGATCCTCAGCCCGATCCGGATGGAGACCGAGGACCTGCTCTCGCGCACCGACACCTCTCCCCTGGTGCTGCTCGGGGAGCGGGAGTACGAGGCGCCCTTCGACCACATCGCCATCGACAACGTGGCGGCGGCGCGCGCCGCGGTCCAGCACCTGCTGGACACCGGGCGCCGCCGCATCGCCTTCCTGGGCGCCCGCCGGGAGAGCGCGCGCACCCCGGCGCACCTGCGGCTGCGCGGCTGGCGGGAGGCGCACACCTCGGCGGGGCTGAAGCCACCGGAGGCCCTGATCGTCGCCACCGACGGTTTCGACCGCCAGGACGGCGCGGCGGGCATGGCCGCCCTGCTGGACCGGGGCGAACGCCCCGACGCCGTCTTCGCCTTCAACGACATGGTCGCCCTGGGCGCGATGCGGGTGCTCGCCGAACGCGGCCTGCGCGTGCCGCGGGACATCGCGGTGGCCGGGTTCGACGACATCGAGGAGGCCCGGTACGCGGCGGTGGCGCTGACCACGGTCGCCCCCGACAAGCAGGCCATCGCGCAGATCGCCGTCGACTGCGTGGTGGAGCGCATCGCCGCCCGCACCCCGCCGGTGCCGCGGCGCATCCTGCCCGGATTCGAGCTGGTGGTACGGGAGTCCACGGTCGAGCGCGGGCGGTGAGGGGCGACGGGGCCGGCGTACGGCGCCGTCAGCCGCCCTCGGGTGTGCCGTCCGGACCGCCGCCGCGCAGGTGCGGGAAGCCGAACTCGGTGCGGGTGCGCAGCGGTCGCCCCGGCCGCACCTCGGTGCTGGGGTACTCCGGCCGGTTCGGCGAGTCGGGGAAGTGCTGCGTCTCCAGGCACACGCCGGCGTGCGCGGCCAGCGGCCGTCCGTCGACGTCCTTGAGGGAGCCGTCCAGTTGCTGCCCGGTGTACACCTGAAGTCCGGGTTCGGTGGTGCGCACCTCCATGATCCGTCCGCTGGCCGGGTCCGCCAGCCGCGCCGCCCGGTGCGGCGCCGCCCGGTGCGGCGCCGCGCCCTCGGCGCCGACGTCCCCTTCCGTCGCCGCGCCGCTTCGCGCCCGGTCCCACGGATGGCCGCGCAGCACCCAGCAGTGGTCGTAGCCGCCCGCGGTGGTGAGCTGCGGGTCCGGCGCGCCGATGCGCTCGCCGAGCGGGTGGGGCGCGGTGAAGTCGAAGGGGGTGCCGTGCACCGGCCGGGGTGCGCCCGGCAGCGGTACGGCCGTGTCGTCGATCGGCAGGTAGGCGTCGGCGTCGACGGTCAGCACATGGTCCAGGACGCCGAGTTCGGGGCGGCCGGTGAGGTTGAAGTAGGCGTGGTGGGTCAGGTTGACGACGGTGGGGCGGTCGGTGCGGGCCGTGCCGTCCAGGACGAGGGTCCCGTCCGGGCGCAATACGTACTCGACGGTGACGGCCAGCTCGCCGGGGAAGCCCTGGTCCCCGTCCGGGCTGTCGAGCGTCAGCCGCACCCCCGCCGACCCGTCCTCGTACGCCACCGGCCGCGCCCGCCACACCCGCCGGTCGAACCCGTCGGTCCCGCCGTGCAGGGCGTTGCCCCGGTCGTTCACGGGCACCTGGTGCTCGGCGCCGTCGAGGCGGAACCGCCCGCCGGCGATGCGGTTGGCGTACCGTCCGACGACGGCTCCGAGGTAGGCGCTGTCACCGGCGTACTCGCGCGGTCCCGGCAGCCGCAGCACCACGTCGTCCACGGCGGTGCCGGCGGCGTCGGGCACGCGCAGGGAGTGCAGCACGGCGCCGAGGGTGAGGACGCGGGCCTCGACGCCGCTGGGCGAGCGGAGCGTCCAGCGCTCGACCGGCTCCTCGAAGGCGTCAGCGGGCAGGACCTCCCGCGTAGCCGTGCACACAGCCATGGTTCTCCTCACGGGAAGCGGAAGATCGAACGGCGGACACCTGGCCGCCGTCCGCACTTTACAACGTTGCAAGGAGAGGGGAGAAGAGAGCGCCCGGGCCGTCCGACGAGCGGTGCGGCGCCGCGGTGGGCCGCAGCACCACGAGGGAGCCCTCCCGGCGGACCCGCATCGCGAAGGGGAACCTGCCGGCCTCCAGGCACAGTGCGACGTCGTCCGGGTGGACGCCCCGGTAACCGAGGCGCAGGCCCTCGGCGAGGTCCGCGGCCGCCCGGGAGGCCGTAGCGCGGCGGAGGTAGGGGGCCGGGTCGGCGGTGTCGTCGGCGAGGCGGTGGGCGATGTACTCGGCGCAGGCCAGGTCCTCGGCGGCCCGCCCCTGTTCGCCGGTGACGACGAACGTCACCGCACCGGCGCCACTCGCCCGCAGGAACCGCGCCGTGGCCTCGGCGACGACGAAGCCCGCGCACAGCACCAGCGGCGCGTCCGCGACGGCCAGGGCGCCGACGGTCCCCGCCGTCGTCTTCTGCACGACGGTCCGCCCTCGCAGATCCAACGCCTGTACCAACCCGGGTGAGTTCACCGTGTCGAAGCCCGGGGCCGGGGCGCCGTCCTTCAGGGCGAGCCAGCCGGGGCGGGTCCGCTTCAGGTCCAGCGCCTCGCCCTCCGAGGCCGCCAGGACGATCCTCGCGGCTCCTCGCGCGAACGCCCACGCGGCCACGGTGAAGGCCCGCATCACGTCGACCACGACCGCCACACGCGGCGTCCCGGTCAACTCCGCCGTCCCGGCGTAGCGATGGTCCATCCCGCCATTGTGGCCGACGCTCACGCGCGGGGCGGTGCAGGCTTCGACGGCGCTCAGTCGGCCGGCCCGCTTCCCGTGCCGCTCACCAGCGTTCACTCCCCCATGGCCGAGGAGCGCGTCGGCCGGCGGCGCAGGTGGGCGATGCCCTGGTCCAGGGCTGCTTCCAGGTGGGTGAGGCTGCCGGTGGAGAGGTAGATGAGCACGCCGCCCTGGACGCCGGCCAGCAGGGCGGCGGCCTCCCGGTCGGCGTCCAGGTCGGGGTAGGTCTCGCCGAGGGACCGCATGTGGCGGATTCCCGCGGCCAGTTCGCCCTGCCAGTGCCGGATCAGCTCGCCGACCACGAGCCCTCTCGCCTCCGTCGCCGTCTCCAACTGCGACATCGCCACGTGCAGCGGGCAGGTGAGGCCCTGCTCGCGGTAGCGGCGCACGACCTTGTCGCGCCACTGCCGCCAGGCGTCCCAGGAGGTGAGCGCGCCCAGCTCCGGCTGCTGGTCCGCGATCACCCGCGCCGCCTCGTGCCGGGCCACGGCCAGCATCAGTTCTTCCTTGCCGCCGGGGAAGTAGTGGAACAACTGGCTCTTGCTGGTGGCCGTGCGGTCCATGACGTCCTCCAGCCGCACCCCGAAGACGCCCTGCTCCCGGATCTGTCCGGCGGCGCCCTCGATGATGCGCTGCCGGGTGGCGGCGCCCTTGCGGGTCAGCGGCATGCTTCCTCCTCGTGCCTCCTGCGGGCCGCGGCCCCGGCCGGAGAACCCGGCCCCGACGAGCGTGCCACACCCGCGCGGGACCGGTGGGCGGCTCACTGCCCCATGACGTACCGGACGGTCGGGCCGGTGGTCCAGCCGCCGTCCACCGCGAGTTCGGCGCCGGTGACGTAGGAGGCCGCGTCGGAGAGCAGGTACACCACCGCGCTCGCGATCTCGTGCGGCTCGCCGACGCGGCCCATGGGCGTGTTGGGGTAGTTGCCCTCGCCCCGCTCGATGCCGACGGAGGCGGTCATCGGGGTGTACGTCATGCCCGGGTGGACCGAGTTCACCCGGATCCCGGCCGTGCCCAGCTCCACCGCGCCGATCTTCGTCAGGCCGCGTACGCCCCACTTGGAGGCGCCGTAGCCGGCCGTCAGCGCGAGGCCCATCAAACCGGCGGCGGAGGAGACGTTGACGATCGAGCCGCCGCCGTTCTCCCGCATCGCGGGGATCACCGTCTTCATGCCGATGAAGACGCCGGTGAGGTTGATGTCGAGCACCTTGCGGAAGTACGCGACGGACTCGGCCTCCAGGTACTGGCCGGTGGAGACGCCGGCGTTGTTGACGAGGCCGTGCACGCCGCCGAACTCGGCGCGCGCGACGTCGGCGACCTGCCGCCAGTCGTCCTCGGAGGTGACGTCGTGCCGCACGAAGCGGGCGTTCGCGCCGAGCTCGGCCGCGGTGGCCTCGCCCTCGTCGGACAGGACGTCGGTGATCACCACCTTGGCTCCGGCCCCGATCGCCTGGCGGGCCGTCTCGGCGCCGAGGCCGCGGGCGCCGCCGGTGATGATGACGGTCTTGCCGGTGAGATCGTTCATGATGTGCTCCTCGCTGCTCAGAAGTGGGTGCCGCCGTCGACGCGGATCTCGGTGCCGGTGATGAAGCGGCCGTCCGCGCTGCCGAGCATCGCCACCACGGACGCCACCGTCTCGGGGCCCGCGAAACCCTGCCCGAGCGCCGGGGAGAGCTTGGCGAACAGGCTCATGTCGGCGTCCTCGGGCAGCCCCGGACCCATACTCTGGCCGCTGGCGCCGCTGCCGTCGGTCATGCCCGACGAGATGGAGCCGGGCTGCACGGCGGTGAACCGTATGCCCCGCTTGGCGTACTCGGCGGCGAGGGCGTGCGTCATGGACTGGATGCCGCCCTTGCTCGCCGCGTACGCCGCCATGTAGGGGTGCGCGAACGTCGCGGAGGTGGAGCTGAAGTTGACGACCGCCGCGTCCCGGCCCGCCAGCAGCGCGGGGACGGCCTCGCGGATCACCAGGAAGGTGCCGGCCAGGTTGACCTGGAGGACCCGGTTGAACGCTTCGAGGCTCGTCTCGTGGGTGTGCGAGGAGCGCAGGATGCCGGCGGCGTTGACCAGGACGTCCAGGCCGCCGAGGGCGGCGACGGCGGCGGCGACCCCGTCGCGTACCGAAGCCTCGTCGGCGACGTCGAGGACGCGCGTGGTGAGCCGGTCGGCGTGGGCGCCGGCCTTCTCGGCGGTGTCCCGCAGCCCGCGCTCGCTGACGTCGGCGGCCACCACGGCGCCGCCCTCGGCGAGGACGCGCAGCACGGTGGCCTGGCCGATGCCCGAGCCACCGCCGGTGATCAGCGCGCGGCGGCCTTCATAGCGGTTCATGCGTACTCCCTGTTCGACAGCAGGCCGTGCCGTCTTGCCGCGGCACGGCCGTACGGCGTCGGCCTCCTGATCGGCCGACGCTCTCGACGGCCGTCACGTTACGCCCGAGTGGCACGTTTTGCCACTACGTCACTCAGTGCCAATCAGGGACAGCGGGGCGTACGCTTCTGCGGGTGAACACCGACGCCTCCCCCTCCCTGACCGAGCGCCGCAAGGCCGCCACGCAGCTCGACATCGCCCTCGCGGCGGCGGAGCTGTTCGCCACCCGCGGCCCGGACGGCACGACGGCCGAGGAGATCGCGGGGCGGGCGGGGGTCGCGCTGCGCACCTTCTACCGCTACTTCAGGTCCAAGCAGGACGCGGTGAGCCCGCTGCTGGCCTCCGGGGCCGACCGCTGGCGGTCGCTGCTGGAGGAGACGGAGCCGGGCACGCCCCTGCCGCGGGCGCTGGAGACCGCGGTCGAACGGGCGCTGGCCGCTCCGGACGAGGAGGGCGTCCAGGGCCTGCTGCGCATCCGCGGGCTGCTGCGGGCCGCGGCGGACGACCCGGCGCTGCGGGCGGTCTGGTATCGGGTGAACCAGGAGTCGGAGGAACGGCTCGTCCCGGTGATCGCCCGGCTCGCGGGCGAGGACCGGGAACCGCTGGAGGTACGGCTCGTCGCGGCCGCCGCCACCGACGCGATCCGGATCGCGCTGGAGACGTGGGCGGCCACCGAGGCGGCGGCCGAGGGCCCCGACTCCCCCGCCGCCCTCGCGGTGCGCTGCCTGCGCCGCCTCGCCGGCACGATGGCGGCGTAGCGCCGCGCCCGGACGGCGCCGCCTCTCAGGGGACGCGCAGGGCCAGGACGGCCACGTCGTCGTGCTGGTCGTCGATCAGCCGGTCCAGCAGCTCGTCGCGGAACACGCCCAGCGGTTCACGGGCGAGCGCCGCCGCGTGCTGGCGCAGCCGGGTCAGGCCGCGGCCGATGTCCTCGCCGGGGCGCTCCACGAGGCCGTCGGTGTACAGGAGCAGGGTGGCGCCCGGCGGCAGCGCGAGGCTCACGGTGTCGCGGGCGAGCCCGGGATCGACCCCGAGGACGGGGGCGAGGCCCTCCTCCAGCAGCCGGGTCCGGCCGTCGGGCTGGGCCAGCAGCGGCGGCGGGTGACCTGCGTTGGTCCAGTCGATCCGCCACGGGCCGTTCGAGGGCGTCGTCAGGCGGACGAGGACGGCCGTGACGAGTTCGACGCCGGTCAGGCCCTGCATGACGTTGTCCAGGCGGCGCATGATGCCCGCCGGGTCGTCGCCGCTGTCGTAGGCGAGCGCGCGCAGCATGTTGCGCAGCTGGCCCATGCGGACGGCGGCGGCCAGGTCGTGGCCGACCACGTCGCCGATGGCGAGGATCACCGAGCCGTCGGGGAGCCGGAACGCGTCGTACCAGTCGCCGCCCACCTCGGCCCGTTCGCGGGCGGCCACGTAGCGGGCGGCGAGCTGGAGGTCGGCCAGTCCGGTCAGGTCGGGCAGCAGGGAGAGCTGCAACTGCTCGGCGGTGTACTGCTGGAGCGCGTACAGCCGGGCGTTGTCGAGGGCGAGGCCCGCGCGGTGGCCGAGGTCGGCGGCGAGCGCCTGTTCCTCCTCGTCGAAGGGGGCGGCCGGGGCGCGGCGGACGAAGGTGAGCGCGCCCAGCGCCTGCCGGCGTACGCGCATGGGCACGATCAGCGCCGTCTCGGCGCCCAGGGTGCGGTACAGGGCCCACTGGGCGCAGCGCAGCGGGTCGGCCGGGTCGGGTGTGTCGACGCCGTTCACCACCATGGGGCCCGCGCCGCGCAGCACCTTGGCCAGGGCGGCGGCCGAGTCGTCGGGGCCGGGCAGGAACCCGGTGGGCAGCAGGCGCAGCGCCCGTTCCGGGTCCCGGTCGGTGACTGTGAGCCGGCGTACGCCCTCGCCCTCGACCACGTCGACCACGCAGGCGTCGGCGAGCTGGGACACCACCAGGCGGGCCAGGCGGCGCAGCGACTCCTCTGCGTCCAGGCCCGAGGCCAGCGCCCGGCTCGCCTCGGCGAGCAGCCGCAGGCGGGCGGCGGCGACCTCGGGCAACAGCTCCGTCGCGGCCGCTTCCGGCGGTGGGGGTTCCCGCTTCATCATCCCCATTGTTGTCGCGGCGGCCGCCGGTGCAATCCGCCGTACGGTGCGGGAAACGGGCGGCGGGGCGGTGCGGTGCCGGGGAGCGGCCCGGTCCCGGCCGGGCGGCGGGGCGGGGGTCCAGGTCACGGGCCGGTTCCGGCCCACGCTACCCTTGAGGGGTGGCCGCGGGAGCGGTCGCACGGCGGTGGGGCTCGCCGTACCCAACCGCGGCGACGACGCCGCCAACAGTCCCTGCTTGCGAGGAAGTGTGTCCCGGCCCGGCCGGGACGACGATGCGAGTAGGAGACCCACGTGGGAGAGGTCCGATCCCCGGTGCACAGCGAACCCACCGATCCCGACGTCGATCTGCGGGTGCCCGCGCAGCGCCGTGAGCTGGCGCGCGGACAGTGGCCGGTCATCGCGGTGGTGGCCGCCGGCGGCGCGATCGGGGCGTGCGCACGCTACGCGTCCGCCCTGCTGTGGCCGACCGCGACGGGCGCCTTCCCGTGGACCACGTTGTGGGTGAACGTGATCGGCTGCGGCGTCATCGGCGTCTTCATGGTGGTCATCACCGACGTGTGGGCCGCGCACCGCCTGGTCAGGCCGTTCTTCGGCACCGGCGTGCTCGGCGGGTTCACCACGTTCTCCACGTACGCCGTGGACATCCAGCGCCTGGTCGACGGTGGCCACGCCAGGACCGGCCTGCTCTACCTCGCCTCCACCCTGCTCGCCGCGCTCGCGGCGGTGTGGGCGGCGGCGAACCTCACCCGGCGCGTCATCGAGTGGAGGCAGTCATGACGAGGCTGACCGGCACCGCGCTGCGGCTGACCGTCTTCATCGGCGAGAACGACACCTGGCACCACAAGCCCCTCTACTCGGAGATCGTGCACCGGGCGCACCGGGCGGGGCTGGCCGGCGCGAGTGTGTTCCGCGGCATCGAGGGCTTCGGGGCGTCCTCGCTGATCCACACCAGCAGGCTGCTGTCGCTGAGCGAGGACCTGCCGGTGGCGATCGTGATCGTCGACACCGAGGACCGGGTCCGCGCGTTCCTGCCGGAACTGAACGAACTGATCGGCCAGGGGCTGGTGATCCTCGACGACTGCGAGGTCATCCGCTACAGCGGCCGCGACAAGGGCGAGGACGCGCACCGCGACCGGGGCAGGAAGCACGGCAAGAAGGAGGACGTGTGAACTGGCTGCTGGTCATCGCGGGCGCGGCGGTGGGTGCGCCGCTGCGCTATCTGACCGACCGCACGGTGCAGTCCCGGCACGACACCGTCTTCCCCTGGGGCACGTTCACCGTCAACGTCGCCGGCAGCCTCATCCTGGGCCTGGTCACCGGAGCGGTCGCCGCCGGCGGGGTCTCCTCCGACCTCCAGCTCCTGCTGGGCACCGGACTGTGCGGGGCCCTGACCACGTACTCCACCTTCTCCTACGAGACCCTGCGGCTCGCGGAGGACGGCGCGCGCTTCTTCGCGGCGGCCAACGCGGTCGGCAGCCTGGTCGCCGCGCTGGGCTCCGCCTTCACCGGGGCGGCGCTCGCCCAGGCGTTCTGGCTCTGACGGGTCGACGAGCCGGGGCCGGCGCAACTCGGTCACTCGACGGCCGAGTTCGCCCACTCCTCGCGCAGCATGCCGAAGAGCACGCGGTCGTACCGCTCGCCCGCCACCAGCACCGCGGACCGTCGCCGGCCCTCCTCGCGGAAACCCAGTTTCCCGAAGGCGCGCACCGCGCGTTCGTTGCCGCTCCAGGTGTCCAGCTCCAGACGGTGCAGGGGGTACGCGCCGAACAGGTGGTCCACGAGCAGCCGCAGCGCCGCCGAGCCGTGGCCGCGGCCCCAGAACTCCGGCTCGCCGACGGTGATGCCCAACGTGGCCACCTGGCCGAACGGGTCGAGGTCGCGGTAGTCGGCCATGCCGATGACCCGTCCGTCGGCGACGTCCTCGACCGTGAAGACGGCCGACTCCCTCGGGTTCAGCCGCAGCATGGTGTCGAAGCCGAGCCCGATCGCCTCGGCCGTGACCGGTCCGAAGGCCGGGTCGCCCGCGGCGGCCCAGTGGATCACCCGTGGATCGTTGCGCCACCGCAGATGGTGCTCGGCGTCCTCGGGACGCAGGGGACGAAGCCTCACCGACTTGCTTTCGATCATCGCGGAATCGTAGACCGGGGCGGAACAGGCCCGTCCGGCGGCCCCGTTCGTCGGCGCGCCCGCACGGCGGTCAGTAGCGCTGCGCCTTGGTGAGACGGGGGGTCAGTTGCGTCTGTGCGGGCTGCCGGCTGAAGGCGATGGGCTGTTCCTGCTTGCCCGGGGCGAGGTTCTCCGCGCCGACGAACCGGGTCTCGACGACCTTCCCCGAGGCGTCGAGGAAGTCGACCTGCGCGGCGTAGGAGGCCTTCTTGCCGGTCTTGTTGGTGATGGTGACCAGCGCGGCGGTCAGGCCCGCGGTCTGCGCCCGGGGCAGGCCCGTCATCCCCACCTCGGCCAGCGCGTTCCCCCGCCCCTGGACCTTCTTCAGCTGCTGCTCGGCCGCGGCTCCCGCGTGCGCGGCCTGCGCGTCCACGGACGCCTCGAACTGCGAGGCGCGTGCGGACGCCGAGGAGGCCGCCGCCGAGGCGGAGGCCCGCGCGGACGCGATCGCGGAGGCGGCCGAGGAGGCCAGCGCGGACGGCGGCATGCCCGAGAAGGAGGCCGTGGCGGGGGTCTGGGGCGTGGCCGGGGCGGTGGTGGTGCCGCCCCCTTGATCGTTGCCGGAGCCGCAGCCGGTCAGCGCGGCGACGGCGAGCAGGCAGCCGGCCGCGCCGGCCGGCACGGCACGGGAGCAAAGTGGCACGGGACCGCGGTGGGGTCGGGGCATCCTGTCGTCCTTCGCAGCGCACGGAAACGATCGCCCTCATCGTCCGCGACCTGCCCGCCCTCCGCGACTCGGCCGTACTCCATCCGCCGCAGCCGCTCACACGTGTGCGCCGCCCGCCCCCGCCGCACACGTGTGAGCGGCCGCGGCGGACGGGCGGCTCGGCGCGCGGGCACGGTACGGCGTCGTTACCTTGGCGGGGCGACGGTTCGCCGCGGCTCGGGCTCCACGGAGCGGATGTCCGGCTGGAACGAAGGGATCCCCCGTGCCCGAAACGGCCCCGAAGACCACCTCCGACCTGATCATCGAACGGCTCCTGGCCTGGGGGGTGGACACCTGCTTCGGCATCTGCGGCGACCAGGTCAACGGCTTCTTCGAGGCCCTGCGCCGGCAGTCGCGGATGCGGCTGGTGCACGTGCGGCACGAGGAGAACGCGGCCCTGGCGTGCGTCGGGTACGCCAAGTTCACCGGCCGTCCCGCCGCGTGTGTGGCCACCGCGGGCCCCGGCGCGATCCACCTGCTCAACGGCCTGTACGACGCGCGGATCGACGGCGCGCCGGTGATCGCGATCACCGGTCTGTCGTACCACGACACGGTGGGCGCGCACTTCCTCCAGGACATCCCCTCCGACCGGCTGTTCGAGCACGCGTGCATGTTCTCCGAGCGGGTGATGGGCCCGGCGCACGCGGTCACCGCCACCGACCTCGCGGTGCGCAGCGCGCTGATGAACCGCACGCCCTCACACCTGGCGATCCCGATCGACGTGCAGTCGTGGACGGAGGACCAGGACACGCCGTCCGACAAGAACGTGCCCGGACACACCTCCCTGGCCGTCCAGCCGTTCGAGGTGATGCCGCCGGCCGCGCAGCTGGACGCGGCCGCCGAGGTGCTCAACTCCTGTAGCCGGGTGGCGATCTGCGCGGGCGCCGGAGCCCGGGGCGCGGGCGCGGCGCTGGAGCGGGTGGCCGAGGTCCTGGGCGCGCCGATCGCCAAGGCGGGCCTGGGCAAGGACTGCGTGCCGGACGACAGCCCGTACACCACCGGCGGGATGGGGTTGATCGGCACCCGGGCCTCGCACCAGGCGTTCGAGGAGTGCGACGGCTTCCTGATCGTCGGGTCCTCGACCCCGTACTACGACTTCTGGCCCGTCCCCGGGCAGGCGCGCGCCGTGCAGATCGACCTGAACGCCGACCGGATCGGGATGCGCTACCCCGTCGAGGTCGGGCTCGTCGGCCACGCCGAGGCCGTGCTGGAGGCGCTGCTGCCCCGGCTGGAGCGCAAGAGCGATCGCTCGTTCCTCGACCGGGCCCGGGACACGTACCGTACGTGGTGGGAGCTGATCGGGGAGCAGGCCGCCTCCTCCGGTACGCCGATGCGTCCGCAGGTGGTCACCTGGGAGCTGTCCAAGGCCCTGCCCGAGCGGGCGATCGTGACCGGCGACGCGGGGACCGTGACCGCGTGGGGCGGCCGGCTGATGCTGCGCGCCGGCATGCACTACTCCTTCTCCGGCACGCTGTGCACGATGGGCGCCGCGCTGCCGTACGCCATCGGCGCCCAGTTCGCCCACCCGGACCGGCCGGTGATCGCCTTCACCGGCGACGGCTCGCTGTCGATGGGGATGGGCGAGCTCGCCACGCTCGCCCAGTACGGACTGCCCGTCAGGGTGGTGGTGCTGCGGAACAACTCCCTGGCCCTGGAGGTGTGGGAGCAGACCGCCCTGCTCGGCAATCCGCAGTACGGGTGTGAGCTGCACCCCGTCGACTTCAAGGCCGTCGCCGAGGCGTGCGGTCTGCGGGCCTTCCGGATCGAGGAGCCCGCGGACGCGGCGGACGTGTTCCGGCAGGCGATGGCCCACGACGGCCCGTGCCTGGTCGAGGCGGTCACGGACCCCTACGAGGCGCCGTTCGGCGAGAGCCTGAAGCCGGCGCACGCCGAGCACATCGCCGAGGCGTTCGGCAAGGGCGAGAAGGCCGCGGGCCCGATGGCCCGCAACCTCCTCCAGGACGCCCGGGTGGCCATGTCCCCCGCCTTGCGTCAGCACCGGGCGGCGCTGGCCCGCTACCGCTGACCGGAGCGGGTCTCGCCGCGGCCGGCGGAGCCCGGCGTTCAGCAGCCGGAGTCGGCGAGGACGAAGTAGGCCGGGGAGGTCTCCTTCAGGGTGTGGGTGACGGCCACGTTGTACAGGCCCATGTTCTGGTCGGAGCCGTTGGCGTAGGCGTAGCCGCCGCTCTGGTGGGCGCGGCCCGCCTTGACCTGGTTGTAGTTGTTGTCGGTGTAGCACTTGGGCGCGGGGGCGGTGCCGGTGGTCGTCGCGGTGACCGGCGCGGAGGCGTGGCCCGCGGCGCCGGCGCCGTCCACGGCGGCGACGGTGTAGGTGTACGTCGTGCCGGCGGCCAGACCGGTGTCGGTGTACGTCGTGCCGGTGGGCGCGCCCACCTTGGCGCCGTCGCGGTAGACGGCGTACGAGGCCGCGCCGCCGACGGCGGTCCAGGACAGCGTCGCGGTACTGGTGGTGGTGGCGGTGGCGGTCACCGCGGACGGCGCGGGCAGGGTGCTGCCGCTGCCGCCGCCCGACTGGTCCAGGCCCCAGAACCGCGCGGTGTGGTAGCTGGAGCAGATGGTGTCGAGGTAGTAGGAGCCGGTGCTGCCGCACTGGTCGGCGCCCGAGCCGGGGTCGACGGCGAGGCCGTGGGCCATGCCGGAGACGGAGAAGAGCGCGACGGCGGGTCGGCCCGCGGAGTCGTCGTAGGTGGTCTCGGTGGTGTTGCCGGTCAGGGTCCGGGTGGCGGACGGCGTCTGCCCGATGCCCCAGACGTCGGTCCACTGGTCGCGCAGTTCGGTGCCGTTGACGGGGGCGACGGTGGTGTCGGAGGAGCCCTGCCAGATCGCGACGCGCGGCCACGGTCCGGTGTAGCCGGGGTAGGAGCCGCGCACCTTGTCGCCCCACTGCTTCGGGGTGAGGTTCTGGCCGCTGTACTGGCAGCCGGAGGCGGCGGCCTGGGTGGTGGCGCACTGGGCGGGCAGCCCGGAGTCCACGGCGCCGCCGGCGAACACGTCCGGGTAGTCGGCGAGCAGGTCGGCGGTCATGCCGCCGCCCGCGGACAGGCCGGTGACGAAGATCCGGCCGCGGTCGGAGCCGTACTGCGCCACGGCGTGGTCGACCATCTGCACGACGGAGGCCGCCTCGCCCTTGCCGCGGGCGTCCTTGGCGGCGTCGAACCAACTGAAGCAGGAGAGGCTGTTGTTGGTCGCGCTGGTCTGCGGGTAGACGACGGCGAAGCCCCACTGGTCGGCGAACTTCTGCCAGCCGGAGTGGCTGTGGTAGTCGCTCGCCGACTGGGTGCAGCCGTGCAGGGCCACCACCAGGGGCGCGTGTGCGGGCAGGTCGGCCGGCGCGTACTCGTACATCGCCAGGTTGCCGGGGTTGGAGCCGAATCCCGTGACCTGCTGGAGCGTGCCGGCGGCCTCGGCCGGGGCGGCGGGCGCGAGCGTGACCAGGCCCGCGGCCAGGGCGCCGAGCGCCGCGGCCCGGGCGGCGCGGCCGCCGAACCGGCGCAGTGTGTGCCATCGCATGGTGGAACTCCCGTGGGGTGGTGGGGTGTCGGGGAGGGGAGGGAACTGCGGCGGACCGTACGGCCGGCCCGGCCGGCGGTGACAGGTGAGGGGCAGCCAGGAACGCGGCGGGCCGCATGGCGCGCCCACCCATGGCGTCCGCGCCGAGGCTGTGGCATGGCGGGCGGCACATGGTGGCCGCGACCATGCCCCGGCCGGAAAATGTGTCACCGGCCCACGTGTCTCACCCCTGCCCGGCTTCCTACCGTGGCCGCCATGGAGAGCACCGAGAACCCCGCCGAGGGCGCGGCCCCGCACGCCGGGCCGCGAAACACCACCGCGTCCGCACTGGTCGGCGCCCGGTTCGCGTCCGGGCGGAAGGTCCTGGTCACCGGGGCGGCCAGCGGGATCGGCCGGGCCTGCGCCGAGGCCTTCGCCGCCGCCGGCGCCGAGGTCTACGTGGTGGACCGGGCGGAGCGGGCCGCCAAGGAGGTCGCCGCGGCGACCGGCGGCAGCGCGATCGTGGTCGACCTCTCCGACCCGGAGGCGGTGGACACGCTGCCGGACGACGCCGACATCGTCGTGAACAACGCGGGGCTCCAGCACGTGGCCCCGGTGCACGAGTTCCCGCCGGACCGGTTCGCGCTGATCCAGCGGGTGATGGTGGAGGCGCCGTTCCGGATCCTGCGCCGCACCCTGCCGCACATGTACGCGCGGGGCTGGGGCCGGGTGGTCAACATCTCCTCGGTGCACGGCCTGCGGGCCAGCGCCTACAAGTCGGCGTACGTCGCCGCGAAGCACGCCCTGGAGGGGCTGAGCAAGGTGGTCGCCCTGGAGGGCGCCGCGCACGGGGTGACCAGCAACTGCATCAACCCCGGCTATGTCCGCACCCCGCTGGTGGAGGACCAGATCGCGGGGCAGGCGCGGGCCCACGGCATTCCGTCGGCGGATGTGGTGGACCAGGTGTTCCTGGAGCACACCGCGATCAAGCGTCTGATCGAGCCGGCCGAGGTCGCCGCGGCGGCCCTGTGGCTGTGCGCCGAGCACACCGGCTACATCACCGGCGCCTCGCTGCCCCTGGACGGCGGCTGGACGGCCAGTTGACGCGAGAGCGCGGCGTCGTGCCGCCGCCGGATCCGGCGGCGGCACGACGCGGGGTGCGGGGGGGGTGTGTGGCGTGGAGGGTGTTCCTTGAGCGGTGCGGGCGGTGGGCCCGCGCGGGGTGCGCGGGTCCGGGCGGGCCGTGCTCGGGCGGTCAGTGCTCGCGGTAGGTCGCGTGGTCGAAGTCCGCGTGCGCGCCGTCCGCTCCGATGTCCTGGACCCACAGGCCGAGGAAGGCGCCGGTGAAGGCGGGGCTGGCGGCGCGGCCGTCGGGCGCCTGCTTCTCGCCGGCGTGCTCGTCGGACAGGATCGTCGCGTCCAGCGCCGCCCCGAGCGGCGTCCACCGCTGTCCCGGCGGCCGGTGCTCGAAGCGGAGCCGCGGGAGGTCGAGCGTCACCCGCAGTTCGACGGCCCCGGTCTCGGGCAGCGCCACCGCGGCGCCCTCCACCCGGTCGCCGTCGTCGCAGCTGAGCACGGACAGCACCCGGCGTCCGTCGTCGTCGCGGCCGATGTAGGCGTAGTGCCAGTTGCGGGTGTCGTAGTACGCGGTGATCCCGGCGAGCTGGCGCACGTCGGCCGGGTCGAAGTCGACCGAGGCCGCCAGCGAGCAGTGGAACGAGCCCGCGCGCCGGGCCACCAGGCTCGGGGTGCGCAGTCCGCGCGGCGACTGGCCGCCGCGGATACGCAGGTGGGAGGGGCGGGCGGCGAGGTCCAGCCAGTCGGGGGCGGCGGGGCGGCGCAGGGTGGCCCAGTGCGGGCCGAGCCGGTCGCCGTCGAAGTCGTCGCGGGCGGGCTCGGCCGGGAAGGGGTGGGCCGGCAGCCGGGGCGCGGGGACCCGTTCGGCGGGGATGCCGTCGGTCACGCGCGGCCAGCCGTCCTCGGACCAGCGGACCCGCTGGAGGGCCGTCTCCCGGCCGAGGACGCAGCGGCCGTGCGGAGCGTCGGGGCGGCCGGTGAGGTGGGCCAGGTACCACTCGCCGCTCTGGGTCTCCACCAGACTGCCGTGGCCGGCCTTCTGGAGGGGCAGGTCGGGGCGGTGGCGGGAGGTGAGGGTGGGGCCGGCGGGGTCGGGCTCGTAGGGGCCGAGCAGCGTGCGGGAGCGGGCGACGGTGACCTGGTGGTCGTAGGAGGTGCCGCCCTCGGCGGTCATCAGGTAGTAGTGGCCGTCGCGCCGGTACAGGTGCGGGCCCTCGGTGACGCCGGCGTCGGTGCCGTGGAAGATCAGGTGCACCTCGCCGGTGAGCCGGCCGGCGGCGCAGTCCCAGCGCTGGGCCTGGATGCCGGCGAAGGGGTCGCGGCGCGGGCGCCAGTCGCCGGTCAGCGACAGCATCCAGCAGGCGCCGTCCTGGTCGTGGAAGAGCGAGGGGTCGAAGCCTCGGGCGTGCACCGGCACCGGGTCGGACCAGGGGCCCGAGGCGGTGGGCGCGGTGGTGACGTAGTTCTGGGCGTCCCACCAGCCGCCGTGGTGGTTGTCGACCCGGGTGAAGACCAGGTGGAACAGGCCGTGCGCGTACGACAGACAGGGCGCCCACACCCCGCCGGAGTCGGGCACGCCGGACAGGTCGAGCAGCCGGCGCTCGTCCAGCACGCCGGGCAGCGGGCGCCAGTGGACCAGGTCGCGCGAGTGGTGGACGCGCACACCCGGGTGCCACTCGAAGGTGGAGGTGGCGAGGTAGTAGTCGTCGCCGACGCGCAGGATCGAGGGGTCGGGGTGGAAGCCGGGCAGGACGGGGTTGGTGAGGGCGCCGCTCGGGTGCGCGGGTGTCTCGGACGGGGCGGCGGCGGTGGTGGCTCCGGTGGTCATGGATGCCTTTCGCGGGGGCGGTGGTCGGTCATGTGCCGAAGCCGGCGGTCAGTCCGCTGAGCAGGTGGCGGCGGCCGAAGAGGTAGGCGGCGAGCAGCGGCAGCAGGGACAGGACGACGGCGGCCATGGTGGCGGGGACGTTGATGCCGCCCTGCTGGCCCTGGTAGTTCCACAGGCCGAGCGTCACGGTGCGGCGGGCGTCGCTCTGGGTGAGGACCAGGGGGAAGATGAAGCCGTTCCAGGCGCCGAGCGCGGTGTAGACGCCGACGGTGACCAGGCCGGGCCGGGTCAGCGGCAGCACCAGGGAGCGCAGGACGTGGGCGGCGTTCGCGCCGTCCACGGTCATCGCCTCGTACAGCTCGCCGGGGATGTCGCGCAGGGTGGAGGTGAGCACGAGGATCGCCATGGGCAGGGAGAACGCGGCCGTCGGCAGGACGATCGCGGTGAGTGTGTCGTAGGTGTGCAGGCGGGTGATGAGCAGGTAGACCGGCACGATGGTGGCCTGGGCGGGAATGGCGAGGCCCATCAGCATCACCGAGAAACCGGCGGACACGAACCGGCTGCGGCTGCGGACGATGGCGTACGCGGCCGGCAGCGCCAGGGCGAGCACCAGGGCGACGGTGCACACAGTGACGAGGATGCTGTTCCACAGGTAGCCGGCGAAGCCGGAGTCGAGGACGGTGCGGTAGTTCGACAGCACGACGCGGTGCGGTACGGACAGCGGTCCGGCGTCGAGGTAGTCGCTCTTCTCGCGCAGGCTGGAGGCGAGCACGTAGTACAGCGGCACCGCCACGATCACCAGCCACACCGCGGCGCCGAGGCCGCCGAGCCAGTCCGGGCGCCGGCGCGGGTGTGCGCGGACGGGACGGTGGGCGGTGCGCGGCCGGCCCGGGCGGTGCGCCGCCTTCGGGGCGGCGGCCCTGGTGGGGTCGAGGGTCTTGGCGCTCATCACAGTCCTTCCCGCTGGCTGGCCATGCGCCGGAAGCCGGTGACGCGTACGACCAGCAGGGACAGGGTGGTGCCGGCGACGAGCAGGAGGACGGCGAGCACGCTGGCGTAGCCCATGTCGAAGCTGCTGAAGCCGGTCAGGTACATGTGCAGCGGCAGGATGCGGGTGGAGGTGCCGGGGCCGCCGTTGGTGAGGATCAGCACGATGTCGAAGTAGGTGAGGGAGCCGACCAGCATCAGCACCGAGGAGGTGACGACGGTGTTGCGCAGCTGGGGCAGGGTGATGGAGAGGAACTGCCGCCGGCGCCCGGCGCCGTCGATGGTGGCCGCCTCGTAGAGCTGGGCGGGCACCTGGCGGGCGGCGGCCTGGTAGAGCAGGGTGTGGAACGGCACGAACTGCCAGGTGATGACGGCCATGACGGTCCACAGCGCGAGGTGCGGGTCGCCGATGAGGTTGCCGTCGGCCACGCCGAGCCAGGGTCCGACGGTGTGCGCGAGGCCGAAGTTGGGGTCGAGCAGCGCGGCGAACAGCAGGGCGACCGCGGCGCTGGACATCAGCAGGGGGACGAAGAAGAGGGTGCTGAGGACGGCGCGGCCGCGCTGGTGGCCGGCGCACCACACGCCGAGCGGCAGGCAGATGAGGGTCTGCACGGCCCAGGTGACCACGGTCAGCAGCAGCGACAGGCGCAGCGACTGGCCGAGTCGGGGATCGTGCAGCAGGCGCGACCAGTTGGCCGTGCCGGCCCACTGCGGGCTGCCCAGGCCGCTCCACCGGCAGAAGCTGAGGACGACGACCAGGGCCATGGGGACGACGGCGAACAGGGCGAAGTACAGCAGGGCGGGGACGGCCCAGAGGGCTCCGGGCCGTCCGTCGCTCCGGCGGGTCGCGGCGCCGCTCACTCGGCGTCCATGGCGGAGACGAACCGCTGCGGGGTGGACTGCTTGTCGAAGACCTTCTGGAGTTCGGTCAGCAGCTTCTGCGCGGTGGCCGGGTCGAGGGCCTGGTCCCAGGACTGGGTGTAGGAGGGGGCCTGCTTGACCAGGTCGTAGACGAAGGTGGTGTAGTCGGCGTGCGGGCCGGACTTGAGCTGGTCCTCGATGCCGGCGATGGCCGGCACCTGGCCGATGTCGATGAGGTCCTTGACGTAGGACGGTTCGGTGACGGTCTTGGTGATGAAGTCGACGGCGGCGGCCCTGTTCTTCGACTTGGCGGTGACGGAGAAGAAGTTGGAGGGGTTGCCGACGATGCTCTTCGGGTCGCCCTTGCCGTGCGGGACGGTCGGGAAGGTGGTCCAGCCGAGCTTGCCCTGCTTGACGAAGTCGGGGGCGGTGGCGAGCTGGCCGGCGTACTCCCAGGAGCCCATCAGCTCCATGCCGGCCCGGCCCTGTACAACAGTTCCACCGGCCGCTGGGAGCTGCCCGTCACCGTGCCCGCCGGGCACCCCCTGTCGTACTGGTTCGACTACCAGCCCACCACGCAGACCTACCAGAACACCACCGCCCACTACACCTTCACCGGCTGAGCCGGCCCGCTGAGACGGGGGTCACCGGGGACACCGGTGGCCTCCACCGCCGTGGCCAGCAACGCCAGCGCCAGAGCGTACGTGACCATCACCAGGACGTCGCGCCCCGCGAAGCCGGTCCCCGCCGCGCCGAGGCCGACCAGCAGGTCGGAGACGACGAACACCAGTCCGCCCCAGGCCGCCCGCGCTCCCAGCACCCGCGCGGTCAGCGCCATCCCGATCAGGGCCAGCGCGTAACCGGCGACCGCGACGCCCAGCACCGGCCCGAGCGCCGGCGCCAGAGCGGCGACGGCGGCGACCCACACGGCGAGGTGCGCGGCGCACACCCGGCGGCGCGTGCGCAGATACCCGACGGCGCCCGCCCGCCGGAACGCCGCGATCCAGCACACCTGCGCGCCCAGGAAGAAGCCGAGGCCGACGGCGAAGGCCACCGGACCGGACAGCAGCAGCGCCACGTCCCCGGCGGCGGCGAACCCGAGCCCGGTCAGGACCCACACGTGTGCCGTGCCGGTGCGCCGCCACAGGTACACGGCGAGCACCGGCGCCAGCAGGGGCTTGGTCAGCCACTCCAGCAGCGGCCAGCCGGCGGCCACGCCGGTGACGTCCAGGGCGGCCAGCGCGGCGAAGAGCGCGATCAGCGGCGGCACGTCAGCCCTCCGTCCGGGGCGACCAGCCGGGCGGCCCGAACACGTAGCCCGCCCGGTCCCGCCAGCGCCGCGCCGCGCGCACGTCACGCCAGGCGGCGGCGTACTCGTGGAAGGCGACCCGCAGCGGGTTGAAGGAGTCGATGTTCTTCGTCAGCCCGTACACCACGCGCTCGCCCTCGGGTTCGAAGGTGCCGAACAGGCGGTCCCAGACGATGAGGATGCCGCCGTAGTTGCGGTCCAGGTAGACGTTGTTGGAGCCGTGGTGGACGCGGTGGTGCGAAGGGGTGTTGAACACCCACTCCACCGGCCGCCACAGCTTGTCGACGCGCTCGGTGTGCAGGAAGAACTGGTAGACGAGGCTGACGGACTGCTCCAGCAGGATCATCCACGGCGGCACGCCGAGCAGCGCGAGCGGCAGCCAGAACGGCAGGGTCGTCATCGGCGTCCAGCTCTGCCGCAGCGCGGTGGACAGGTTGTAGCGGACGCTGGAGTGGTGCACCACATGGCTCGCCCACAGCACCCGCACCCGGTGGTGGGCGCGGTGGAAGACGTAGTACGCGAGGTCGTCGGCGAAGAACAGCAGCAGCCACGTCCAGCCCGAGGCCGGGGACAGGTGCCAGGGGGCGACGGTGAACAGGGCCGCGTACAGCACGACCGTCACCGCCTTCCACGGCAGCCCGACGACCTGGCTGCCGGCGCCCATGGACATGCTGGTGACGGTGTCGCGCAGTTCGTAGCCGCGCTCGTCGTCGTCGGGCAGGAAGCGGTACGACAGCGCCTCGACGACGACCAGGAGCACGAAGGCGGGTATCGCGTAGACCACGGCCGGGATCATGTCACCGCACCGCCTTCCCGGCCGTCGCCGGAACGCTGCGCGACAGCAGTTCGCGGGCCAGGCGTTCGGCGGCCCGCGCCTCGCGGGCCGCGATGTGCTCGGCGAGGCGCACATGGGCCTCCACGTCAAGGAGTTCGGCGGTCCGCAGGTCGTCGGGCACGTCGGCGACCGGGAGCGTGCCGCCCACCAGGCTGTTGAAGGCCAGCAGATAGGCCAGGTTCCCCGAGCCCTCCACGATCAGCCGCCACCAGGCGATGTCGGCGGTGCCGAGGTCGGCGAGGTCGGGGCCGCAGTCGGCGTACCGGTCGGCGGTCCGCACGATCTCCGCCGCGGCCTGCCGTGAGCAGCGGATCGCGCACAGCCGGGCGGCGTCCGCGCCGACACACGCCCGCATCTCCAGGGCGTCCCGGGTGAGGTCGCCGGTGGACAGGCCGCGGTCGGCCGCCGCGATGCCCATGGCCAGGTCGAGCCCGGCGGTGCGCCGCCAGTCCAGGACGAGGGTGCGGCCGCCGTGGCTCACCTCGACGAGCCGGGCCTGCTGGAGCCGTTTGACGGCCTCGCGTACGGCGTGCCGGTTCACGCCGAACTCGGCCGCCAGGTCCCGTTCGGCGGTGAGCGGGGTGCCGGGCGGCGCCTGGCCGCCGAGGATCCTGTCGCGCAGCAGCGCGAAGAGCTGGTCGGAGACCGCCTCGCGCCGGATGTGTCGCTGGGTCATGGCGGACAGCGTGTCCCGCACCGGATCACTGGTCAACTGGTTGGACCAGATTTTCCGCGACCGGTGCTACGTTCGCCGCGGGGAGGCAGGCGGGGCGGTGGTGCGCGCGTACGGCGGCCCAGCCACCCGCGTGCCGTGCCCCGTGGACGTGTGAAGGCGTCCACCCGCCCCGTCCGTCACCGCAGGAGCACTCACGTGACCAGCCGTGTCATCCTCGTCTCGCCCGCCATGAGCCCGTCGCTGCGCCAGGCCCGCTTCTACGACGGCGACTCGCTCGACGACACGGGCGCGGCCCGCGCCCGTGCGGCGGCCGGCGCCCTGCCCGCACCCGCCCGTACGGTCGTCGCCCCGGGTGCGCGGTGCGCCGAGACGGCGGCGGCGCTCGGCCTCGACGGGCCGCGGACACCGGAGTTGGCCGGTCTCGATGTCGGCCGCTGGCGGGGCCGCACGCTGGACGAGGTGGGCGCCGCAGAGCCGGAGGCGGTGACCCGCTGGCTCACCGATCCCGACTGGGCGGCGCACGATGGTGAGTCGGTCCGGCGGCTGTGCGAGCGGATCGGGCGCTGGCTGGACGGCGTGCGCGAGACCGACGGCCGTACCGTCGCCGTGGTCGAGCCGGAGGCCGTACGGGCCGCCGTCGTCCACGCCCTCGGTCTGCCCGCCGCCGCCTTCTGGCGCCTCGACGTGGCCCCGCTGACGGCCACGGAGCTCAGCGGCCGCTCCGGCCGCTGGAACGTCCGCCTCGGCCGGCCGCTGGAGTGATCCGGTAGCCCGCCGACGGGCCGAACGGCGATGCGGCGCACCGCCGTTCGGCCCGTGGACGCGACGCCGGTGTCAGCCGCGGCCGCCGCGCTCCAGCGGGATCTTCTCGCCCGCCTCGATCGCGACGGGCAGCCGGTTCTCGGCCGGCGGGAGCGGGCAGGTGGCCAGGTCGGTGTAGGCGCACGGCAGGTTCCCGGCCCGGTTGAAGTCGACGCTCACCCGGCCGTCGGCGTCCGGCGCGGCGATCTGCACGACGCGGTTCGCCGCGTACGTCGTCACGCCCGAGGTGCGGTCCGTGAACAGCACCAGCAGGCTGCCGGGCGCCGTCCCGTTGAACGCGGTCAGCCGGTGCGCCGTGCCGTCCAGCTCGAACTCGACCTGGCCGGGCGAGTCGTAGACGTGCTCAAGGCTCTCCACCGAGGCGCCGACCGTCACCGGGCGGGGCGCCTCGAACGGCAGGAAGCGGCCCGCGACGACCCAGCGCGGGTCCGGCGCGTAGGCGGGGGTGCGGGTGAAGGAGGTGCGCAGCGCGTTGCCGGGGTGGCGGGGGCGGACGATGTCGTGGCCGCCGCGCTTGGCGACCTCGATCACCGCGTCGCCGGCCGCGGGGTAGAGGCTGTCCCGTTCGGCGATGATCCCGAAGTCGTGCCGGCCGCGCAGCACTTGGCCGTCGAGGACGAGTTCCTCGTCGTCGGCCAGTTCGACCGCCACGCCCTCGGCGGTGCTCGACCACGCTCCGGGCGCGTCCTCGAAGCGGGTGGGCTCCTCGGTCAGCCAGTGCAGGCCGGTGATCGCGAGGAAGCCGTGCGGACCGGCGAGGACGTCCTCCTTCTGCCGGTGCCACCGCTCCCACTCCGCCGTGAAACTCCCCCGGTCGATGTCCTGGACGGTCATGCGCACTCCTTGGTACGTGGGTGGGGCGGACGGGGTGCGCCCGCGACGCGGGTGTGCGTCCGCGGCGCGGGCGTGGTCGGGTCACGGTCGCCGGACGGCGTACGACCGCAGAGCTGGACCGCGTCCCGCGCGGTACAGGGAAACAAGAGGGGCTGGAGCGGGCCGGTCAGCGCGGGCGGCGACACAGCGCGGCGGCGACGCGGACGAGGTCCACGGCGCGGCGGCGGGTCAGGGGCTCCAGCGGAGACATGCCGGGATGCAAACACGCGGCGGATGAACTGTCAACGGCTCGGCAGCGGGAGCGGCTCGGGGGCGGCCGGCCGGGTGAGGGTAGGCGCGGGACGTGTCGCGGGGGTGAAACGAGCGCGATGCGCTGGTGCGCCGCCGCGTGCATGTGGTTACCTGGCCCCATGACCGTGCTCGTGACCCGCCGCCACGTGGACTACGTGCGTGTCACCACCACGGGTTGTCCCGCCGCGAGCTGAGTCCGCGCTCCGGTCCCCCGCGTACTCCCCCTCCCCCGCCGCATCGCACGCGCACCGAACCCTGCCTGTTCCGGGCCCGGTTCGCGCTCCGCGGTCCCGCCGCGTCCTTCCCGTACCCGCCCGCACCAGGGCGTCCCCGTACCGCGGGCGTCCTCGCCCTCCGCACCAGGGAGCACGACATGAGCCAGCCCATCGACTCCGTCACCGCCAGCCACACCCCCGAGGAGGAGCCTCCCGGCCCCGACACCTCCGCCTGGTCGTTCGAGACCAAGCAGATCCACGCGGGCGCCGTGCCCGACCCGACGACCGGCGCCCGGGCGACGCCCATCTACCAGACGACGTCGTTCGTGTTCCGGGACACGCGGCACGCCGCCGACCTGTTCTCGCTGGCCGAGCCGGGCAACATCTACACCCGCATCCACAACCCCACCCAGGACGTCTTCGAACAGCGGATCGCGGCCCTGGAGGGCGGGGTCGCGGCCGTCGCGCTCGCCTCCGGGCAGGCGGCGGAGACACTGGCGATCCTGACGGTGGCGAGCGCCGGCGACCACATCGTCTCCAGCACGTCGCTGTACGGCGGCACCTACAACCTGTTCCGGCACACGCTGCCGAAGCTGGGCGTCGAGGTGTCGTTCGTGGACGACCCGGGCGACGCCGAGGCGTGGCGGGCGGCGATCCGGCCGAACACCAAGGCGCTGTTCGCCGAGACGCTGGGCAACCCGCGCGGTGACGTGCTCGACGTGCGGGCGGTCGCGGACGTGGCGCACGCGGCCGGGCTGCCGCTGATCGTGGACAACACCCTGCCGACCCCGTACCTGCTGCGGCCCATCGAGCACGGGGCGGACGTCGTCGTGCACTCGGCGACCAAGTTCCTCGGCGGGCACGGCACGGCGATCGCGGGCGTGGTGGTCGACGGCGGCACCTTCGACTTCGGTGCGCACGCCGAGCGGTTCACGGACTTCGACGAGCCCGACCCGAGCTACCACGGCCTGCGGTACTGGCCGGCGCTCGGCCCGGGCGCCTTCGCCGTCAAGCTGCGGGTGCAGCTGCTGCGCGATCTCGGTCCGGCCCTCTCCCCGCACTCCGCCTTCCTGCTGCTGCAAGGCGTGGAGACGCTGAGCCTGCGCATCGAGCGGCACTCGGCCAACGCGCTGGCGCTGGCCCAGTGGCTGGAGCAGCGGGACGAGGTGGCCGCGGTGCACTACCCGGGGCTGGAGTCCAGCGCGTGGTACGAGGCGGGGCGCACGTACCTGCCCCGGGGTGCGGGCGCGCTGGTCTCCTTCGAGCTGCGGGACGGCGTGGAGGCGGGGAAGCGGTTCGTGGACGCGGTCGAGCTCTTCAGCCACCTCGCCAACATCGGCGATGTGCGCAGCCTGATCATCCACCCGGCCTCGACCACGCACAGCCAGCTGGACGAGGAGCAGGCGGCGGCCACCGGCGCCGCCCCGGGCCTGGTGCGCCTGTCGGTCGGGCTGGAGAACCTCGCCGATCTGAAGGCCGACCTGGAGGCGGGGTTCCGCGCGGCGAAGGGCGCGTCCTGAACACCGTGCTGACGTCCTCCGAGGTCCCCCTCCCGCCGGCCTCCGGGGCCTGGCGGGAGGGGGACCCGCCCGGCCGCCGCCGGTGGTACGAGCGCGCCTCGCCGCTCGCGCTGGAGGCGGGCGGCGAACTCCCGGGAGTGCGGCTGGCGTTCGAGACGTGGGGGCGGCCGGCGCCGGACCGGTCCAACGCGGTGCTGGTGCTGCACGCGCTGACCGGCGACAGCCACGTCGCGGGCCCGGCCGGCCCCGGCCATCCCAGCCCCGGCTGGTGGGACGGGCTGATCGGCGCCCGGCGCGCGCTCGACCCGGACCGCTGGTTCGTCGTCGCGCCGAACGTCCTCGGCGGCTGCCAGGGCAGCACCGGCCCGTCCTCCCCCGACCCCGGCGGACGCCACTGGGGCGGCCGCTTCCCGTTCCTGACGCAACGTGACCAAGTGGCCGTCGAGGCGGACTTGGCCGACGCGCTCGGCATCGACCGCTGGGCGCTGGTCGTCGGCGGGTCGATGGGCGGGATGCGGGCGCTGGAGTGGGCCGTGGCGCATCCGGAGCGGACGGGGGCGCTGCTGCTGCTCGCCACGACGGCCGCGGCGAGCGCGGAGCAGATCGCGTGGGCGAACATCCAGCTGCGCGCCGTACGCGACGATCCGCACTGGCGGGGCGGCGACTACCACGACGCGGGCCCCGGACGCGGCCCGCACGCCGGGCTCGGCCTCGCCCGCCGCCTCGCCCACGTCACCTACCGCAGCGAACCGGAGCTGCGCGGCCGCTTCGGCCGGACGCCGCAGGGCGCGGAGGACCCCTGGAACGGCGGCCGCTACCAGGTCGAGTCCTATCTCGACCACCACGCCGCCAAGCTCGTACGCCGCTTCGACGCGGGCAGCTACGTCACCCTCACCGAGGCCATGAACAGCCATGACGTCGGCCGCGGTCGCGGCGGGACGCGCGCCGCCCTGAGGCGGGTGACCGCGCCGACGCTCGTCGCCGGGGTGGACACGGACCGTCTCTATCCGCTGTACCAGCAGGCCGAGTTGGCGGCCGGCATCGCCGCCGCCGACCGCCTCCGGGTGATCGAGTCCCCGTACGGTCACGACGGCTTCCTCATCGAGGTGGAGCAGGTCGCCGCCCTCGTCGCCGAACTCCTCGGCCCGGCGGTGTGACCGCCCGGCGGGTGGGGGCCGGCCCGCCGGGGTCGCAGGGGCGGCGGGGCCGTCAGGGTCACCGGGTGGTCAGGGTCACCGGGTGGTCAGGGGCACCGGGTGGTCAGGGGCACCGGTTGGTCAGGGCGAGGGCGTCCGGTGGCGGCGGAGCAGGGCCGCCACCGCGCACCGCAGGCAGGTGGTGTCCGGTTCGTGGGCGCAGCTCTCGTGCGGCGGGCCGATCAGCGACTCCAGGTCGTGCAGGAGCTGTTCGGTGCGCTTGGCCTCGTGGGCGAGGACCCGCACCCGTGCGCTCTGACCGCCGATCTGCCGTCGGCTGGCGATGAGTTGCTCGTACTCCTCCACCGTGAGGGCGACCGCCTCGCGGCCGCCGAGGGTGATGCGGCGCGGTTGGCGACGTTTCGCCACGGGGGTTCTCCGTTCCTCGCCCGGGTGGTCGCCCCGGAGAACGCGAGAGGGCCCCCGGATGGTTCCGACGGGCCCTCTTGCTGTTCGGAAGGATTCAGTTGGCGGCCGGAACCGCTCGGCCGGAGTCCGCCTTCGCGGGCTTGGGGTTGAGCTGCCGCTCGGCCAACTCGCCGAAGAGCAGACCGAATCCGCCCCACAGCGCGGACTGGATGGCCAGTGCGGAGAGCCGGAACCGCCACAGCAGGGCGGCCGGGAAGTCCGCCGGCACCTCGTTGATGACCGGCAGGAACGCGTAGGCGAGCCCGATCACGACGGCGAACGCGGCCACCGCCACGACCGTCGCCCACCAGGTGCCCAGGCTGGGCGCCAGGCGCTTGCCGAGGATGGCGGCGGCGACCGCCAGGAGCACGCTGAGCACCATCATCAGGAAGTACAGGGTGGTCCGCTTGCCGATGGTGTCGGGGTCGCCGACCGACGGCGGGTTGGCCGGGTACTTCAGGAACGGCACGACGTACACGGCGAGCAGCGCGCAGCCGGACAGCAGCAGCGCGGTGGCCCGCGGCGAGAAGCGGCCGACGCGGCCGAGCGCGAAGCAGTAGGCGAGCGCGGCGATGCCGCCGAAGGCGACGCCGTAGACCAGGACGCCGGTGGCGAGACCGGCGGTGGACTGCAAGGAGCGCGAGACGACTTCCATCTCGTGCTCGTGGGAATGGGCGTCCTCGAAGCTGATCGCCTTGTCGACGCTCGGCTCACCGAGGAGATAGGCGACGACCAGGGCGAGCACACCGGCCGCGAGGCCGGCGAGCATGCCGCGGACGAGCAGGTTTCTGACGGTTGCGGAGTTCATGGGCGTGCGGCGTCCCTCGCGTCAGTGGCAGGGGAAGCCGAGCAGGTGGCGGGCGTCGTGCACCCACTCGTGGACGTCCGTGCCGCTGAACACGGAGGTGGCGCCCTGCTCGGCGCCGACGAAGTAGAGCAGGATCAGCATCAGGATGCCGACGAAGACCGCCCAGGGAGCTATCGCCTTCAGCGGCAGCTTGGCGGGAACGACGGGGGTGGTGGCGGTCGGCTGGGCGACGTGCTGCGCCATGGCAGGGCCTCCTCTGGGAGTTCGCGTCCCATCTCGGTGGTGCACAGGACGAGGACTACGGGTCTGACTCGCGAACCGCCCCGAGGCGTCCGCTCACAGTGGCGCGACCGTGCCGGACTTGCACCGGCTTCCGTCTTGCCCTCGTCTATATCGCGTCGACGGTACCGTGTGCGACGGGCAGGGCCAAGACCGCGTCCACCCGCAGTGATCTTCCTCTCGCACCGGGTGGCGCCCTCAGGACGAGGCCAGCCCGAGTTCCCGGTCGCCGAGGGGTGCGAAGAAACGCTCGACGTCGGCCTCCGGGACCTCGGCCAGGGTCCGCGGCGACCAGTGCGGGTCGCGGTCCTTGTCGATGACCTGGGCGCGGATGCCCTCCACCAGGTCGGGGCCGCGCAGGCAGGCGCGGGAGACGCGGTACTCCTGGTCGAGGACCCGCTCCAGCGAGCCGAGGCGGCGGGCCCGGCGCAGCGCGGCGAGGGTCACCTTCAGGGAGGTGGGCGACCTGGTCAGCAGGGTTTTCGCGGTCTGTTCGGCGGCCGGTTCGCCGTAGCCGCGCAGCCGGTCGACGATCTCCTCGACGGTGTCGGCGGCGTAGCAGGCGTCGATCCACTCCCGCCGGGCGGCCAACTCGCCTTCCGCGGGCTGCTGTACGTGGCGTTCCAGGGCGTCGTGCACGGGCAGGTCGGCGAGGTCGGTGAGGAGGTCGGTGAGGTGGGTGGAGGGGAGGTAGTGGTCGGCGAGGCCGCACAGCAGGGCGTCGTCGGCGCCGATCTGCGCGCCGGTCAGGGCGAGGTGGGTGCCCAGTTCGCCCGGGGCGAGGGCCAGCAGGTGGGTGCCGCCGACGTCCGGGACGAAGCCGATGCCGGTCTCGGGCATGGCGATCCGGGAGCGCTCGGTGACGATCCGCACGCTGCCGTGCGCGGAGACGCCGACGCCGCCGCCCATCACGATGCCGTCCATGAGGGCGACGTACGGCTTGGGGTAGCGGGCGATCCGGGCGTTGAGCCGGTACTCGTCGCGCCAGAACGCGGCGGCCGCCGAACCGTCGCCGTCACGGGCGTCGTCGTGGATGGCGCGGATGTCACCGCCCGCGCACAGACCCCGCTCCCCCGCGCCGCTGACGACGACGGTCTCCACCGCCGGATCGTGCTCCCAGACGGTGAGCGCGGCGTCGATGCGGCGCACCATCTCGTGGGTGAGCGCGTTGATGGCTCGGGGCCGGTTGAGGGTGATGTGGGCGGCCCGTCCGGCGGTGTGGAAGAGGACGGGGGCCTCGGTGGCGCTCATCCGAACGCCTCCGTCAGGCCGCGGGCCACGATGACGCGCATGTTCTCGTTGGTTCCTTCCCTGGTCTGGTGCACCCGCTGGTCGCGGACGGTCTTCTCGGCGCGGTGTCCGGGGTACGGCCACGGCTTCAGGGGTCCGTGCGGCGGCGTGGCGGGGTGAAGGCGTACAGGTCGAGGATGTCCGGCCGGGGCGCGACGCCGGGGCCGCCGGCGCGCACCCAGGTGACGATGTCCTCGGTCGCGTCCGCGTCGTTGACCAGCCCCAGCCACACCGGCCGCGCCCCGGCGGCCCGGCCTGCGGCGGACGGCTGTACGACGACGACGTTGGCCTGGTCGCACACGTCGAGGCAGTCGGAGATCCGTACCGGCGCCGCCGCCCGCAGTCGGGCGGTCTGCGCCGCGTGGTCGACGCCCGGCACCTTGGGACTGCCGCAGCAGCAGTCCCGGCACACGACGATCCGGCACGGCACCGGTTCGCCGCCCGCCCTCTCCCTCACGCCCTGTTCGGACACGCCGCACCGCTCCCCTCCCGGGGAGATCCGCCCCGGTGTCGATCGAGGGGGCGACCGCGTGAGTCTCCTGGCTCCCGGATCGCCGCTCGCCCCGCCTTCCCACCCGCTGGGGGCAGTGGCCTGCCGGAACTCGCTCACCGGTCACAGTGGCGGGACCGCGTCGGATTCACACCGACTTCCTCGGGCCGCCGTCGCCCATGTCGGCGGTCATCATCGCATCAGCGCCGTCGGTCTCCGGCCGCCGGGTCACTCCGGTTCGGCCGACGCCGTCGCGCGGGCCATGCCCGCCTCCCACTTCTCCTCGATGCGGCCCGTCTTCCACACCACGATGGCGACGGCCCAGGTGGCGAAGAACAGGCCGACGATGACGTAGCCGACGACGTTCAGGTCGAGCCCCGCGATCCAGTTCCAGAACGCGCCGTGCAGACCCGCCTGGTCGACGAGCAGGCCGAGCAGTTCGACCGTGCCGATGATGAGCGCGACGGCGACGGACAGGCCGGTCATCGTGAGGTTGTAGTAGACCTTGCGGACCGGCTTGGAGAACGCCCAGCCGTAGGCGAAGTTCATGAACGAGCCGTCGATCGTGTCCAGCAGCGACATGCCCGCCGCGAACAGGACGGGCAGGCACAGGATGGCGTACCAGGGCAGCCCGGAGGCCGCTCCCGACCCGGCCAGGACGAGGAGGGCGATCTCGGTCGCGGTGTCGAAGCCGAGGCCGAAGAGCAGTCCCAGCGGGTACATCTGCCACGGCTCGGTGATCGTCTTCGTCAGCCGGCCCAGCAGGCGGTTCATGAAGCCGCGGTTGTTCAACTGCTCTTCGAGCGCAACCTCGTCGAAGTGCCCGGTGCGCATCTGCCGGAACACCTTCCAGATGCCGGCCATGATCAGCAGGTTGACGATCGCGATGGCGTAGAGGAAGGTCCCGGAGACGGTCGTGCCGATCCAGCCGGTGACGGCGTGCAGCGTCGAGCCGTCGTCCTCCACCGGTCCCGCCAGCGCCTTGACGCCCAGCGAGAGCAGGAGGGCGAGCAGGAAGACGATCGAGGAGTGGCCGAGGGAGAACCAGAAGCCGACCGACAGCGGACGCCTGCCCTCGCCCATCAGCTTGCGGGTGGTGTTGTCGATCGCGGCGATGTGGTCGGCGTCGAAGGCGTGCCGCATGCCGAGGGTGTAGGCGGTGACGCCGATGCCGACGCCGAAGGTCTTGGTGCCCAGGCTGTAGTGCTCCGGGGCGACGATCCCGACCAGGGTGCCCCAGCCGATGACGTGCAGGGCGAGGACGAAGCCCGCCATACCGCCGACGCCGGCCCACTCCTTGCGGGTCATGGACGCGCGGACACGGTGCCACGACAGGCGCGGCCCGCCGTCCGGGACGGCCGGGCGCGGGGGTGCGGAGTCGGGGGCGGTGCTCATGGGGGTGCCGGCCTCACTGTGCGGGATGTCTGTGCGGTGTGTCTGTGCGGGGTGTCTGTGCGGTGTGCGCATTCCACGTTTCTGCACATGACTCGCAACTACAACGAAGAGGTGGCAAAGACAGGGTCAAGGCTGGTCAGGCCGCTTGACCCGGCCGGTCGGTCGCGTCCGCCCGGCCCGGCTGGTCCGTCCGGTCCGCCGACTGGGGCAGTGCGGCGCGGGCCCGGCGCTCGGCCTCGGCCGGGCTCAGGGACGTGCCTTTTTCAAACACCTGGTCGAAGGCGCGTACGCCCAGGACGGCCCGCGCCGCCGCGGTGACGCGGTCGACGTCGCCGCGTTCGGCGGGCGGCAGCGGCGCGCCCGCGTCACGGCGCGCGGCGTGGGCGGCGCCGAGGAGCCGGGCCGCGCGGACGGCGCCGGTGCGGTCCCCGGCCAGGACGGCCGTGCCCGCGAGACCCTCCAGGCAGAGCGCGAGGGCGCGCGGCTCGTCCAGTGTGCGGGCGATCGCGAGGCCGCGCAGATGGTGGGCGGCGGCGCGGCCGGCGTCGCCGCGCAGTTCGGCGAGGAAGCCCAGCTCGGCGTGGAGGAGGTGGTCGCCCGCCGGGGAGGAGACGTCGGCGTGGTGGTCGCGGATGCGCAGCAGGCGCGTCTCGGCCTCGGCGAGGTCGCCGTGCCGCCGCGCGCCGAGGGCCAGCCCCATGTCGGCGTGGATCTCCCCGTACTTGTAGCCCTGCTCGACGGCGATACGCCGGGCCCGCTGGTGCAGTGCGCGCGCCCGGCCGAAGTCACGGGCGAGCAGCGCGAGACGGCCGAGTCCGGAGAGCCGGGCCGACACCTCGGCGCGCAGACCCAACTCCTCCGCCATGACGAGCCCTTCGCGCTGGCAGTGCTCCGCCCGCCCGTACTCGCCCTTGATCTCGGCGAGCGCGGCGAGCGGCGAGACGCTCTGCAACTCGCCCCAACGATCGCCCAGTTCGCGGAACAGCTCCCGGCTGCGCTCCCCGTCGCGGGCCAGTCGGTCCAGGTCGCCGCGGACCAGGGCGAGCGCCGCGCGCAGTCCGAGCGCCGCCGCGACGCCCCACCGCTCCGCCGCGGCCTCGAAACGGGCGAGGGCGCGGGTGTTCAGCGCGTCGGCGGCGGCCAGGTCGCCGACGCTGAACATGCCGTAGGCGTTCAGCCACAGCGCCCGGGCCCGGCGGAGGTGCGGCGGGTCGGGCACGAGAGGGTGCGTGGGAGCGGACGCGGGTTCGGTGGGCGGGAGCGGTGTGCGCTCGCCGGTCAACAGGACGAACGCGTTGTGCAGGAGCGTGAGTTCGAGGCCGGGGGCGGCGGTGGCCGCGAGGACGGCGGTCAGCGCGCGGCGGCCCTCGGTGAGACGTCCGCGCAGCAACCACCACCAGGACAGGGCGGCGGCGAGCCGTACGGCCTCCTCGGCGTTCCCGGCGGCGGCCCGTCGTACCGCCTCGTCGAGCGCGGAGCGCAGGTTGCCCGCCTCGGCGTCGAGCCGGGCGAGCCGGTCCCGCTGGCGCGCGCCCCGCAGGTGTGGCTCGGCGTGTTCGGCCAGGGCCAGGTAGTGGCGCAGGTGGCGCTCGCGTACGGCGCTCTCCTCGTCGCGCTCGCGCAGCCGCTCGACGCAGTACGCGGCGACCGACTCCAGGAGCCGGTAGCGCGGGCCCGCGGGTCCGTCCGTGACGACGACGAGGGACTTGTCGACGAGTCGGGTGACCAGGTCGAGCACCATGGCGCCGGACACGTCCGGGCCCGCGCACACCGCCTCCGCCGCGTCGAGGTCGCAGCCGTCGCTGTGCACGGCGAGGCGGGCGAGGACGGCGCGCTCGGGCGGGCCGAGCAGCTCCCAGCTCCAGTCGATCATCGCGCGCAGGGTGCGCTGGCGGGCGGGCGCGGTCCGCTGCCCGGAGGTCAGCACCCGGAAGCGGTCGCCGAGACGGACGGCCAACTCCCGCACACCCAGGGCGCGTACGCGGGTGGCGGCGAGTTCCAGGGCGAGGGGGATGCCGTCCAGGCGGCGGCAGATCTCGGCGACGGCGGCACGGTCGGAGGCGGCACGGCGGGCGGTGTCGTCGGCGTCGGCGGTGTCGTCGGCGTCGGCGTCGGCGTCGGCGTCGGCGTCGGCGTCGGCGTCGGTCATGGTGTCGCCGTCCCCGCGCTCCCGTT
Source organism: Streptomyces similanensis (assembly GCF_039543625.1). Taxonomy (NCBI): domain Bacteria; kingdom Bacillati; phylum Actinomycetota; class Actinomycetes; order Kitasatosporales; family Streptomycetaceae; genus Streptomyces; species Streptomyces similanensis. The sequence goes on from NZ_BAABKC010000001.1 coordinate 55,382, forward strand.
CGCCGTATTCGCCGGGTTCGCCGGGTTCGCCGCATCCCTCGGGCTCGGCGGGCTCGGCGGTGTGATGGGTGTCGTCGGTGTCGAGGTGGAAGCCGGGGGCGCAGGCGGCGGCGCGTTCCGTGAACAGGCGTATGGCGTCGTCGGGTCGCAGGGGTTCGACCAGGAACACCGTCTCGCCGGCCAGCGCGAGCGGCTCCTGGCTGGTGGTGAGGACCCGCAGGTGGGGAGCACGGCGCAGGAGCGACGCGACCAGTTCGGCGGCGGCCGCGACGACGTGTTCGCAGTTGTCCAGCACGAGCAGGGCTCTGCGGTCCCGCAGGGCGGCGGTCAGCCGCAGTACGGGCGCGACGGGGGCGCCGCCGGTGGCCGGTGGGGCGGTGGGGGCGGCGTCCCGGATGCCGAGGCTCGCGGCGATCACCTCGGCCAGGTCGTCGGGGGCGGTGGTGCGCAGACCCGCGAACTCGACGAACCACACCCCGTCGGGAAGCCCGGCGTCCTCGTCCGCGGAGGCCGCGACCTGCGCGGCGGCCACCGCCAGGCGCGTCTTGCCGACGCCGCCGGGGCCGGTGAGGGTGACCAGCCGCTGCCGACGGAGGAGCCGGGAGAGGCGGCCGAGGGCCTGTTCACGGCCGATGAGGGCGGTGAGCGGCACCGGGAGACCGACGGCGACGGCGGCCGGATCGGGAGTGCCGGGCACCGCGGGCCCAGTGCCGCCCGGCAGGGCTGCCCGGTTCGGTGACGGGTCCGACCGGGGCGACACCGGAGGGCGGCCCCCGCCCCCGGGCAGCGCCGGGGCGTCCGCCGCGACCCGGGCGGGGGCGTTCAGCTCGGGGTCCTGGCGGAGCATCGCCCGGTGCAGCGCGCTGAGCGCGGGTCCGGGACAGGCCCCCAGTTCCTCGGCGAGACGGGTGCGCAGCGCCTCGTACGAGGCGAGCGCCTCGCTCTGGTGGCCGGCCCGGTACAGCGCCCGCATCTGCGCGGCGCGCAGCCGCTCCCGGAGCGGATGTTCGGCCACCAGGGCGGCCAGTTCCCCGGCGAGCAGCAGGTGGTCCCCCGCCGCCAGGCGGGCCTCGGCCCGTTCCTCCAGCACGGCCAGCCGCTGTTCCGCCAGGCACTGGCGGGCCGCCCGGACGAACTCCTCGTCGGCGAAGTCCGCGTACGCCGTCCCGCGCCACAGTCCCAGGGCCTCGGTGAGCAGCGCCGCCCGGGTCCGCGGGTCCGTGCCGGCGCGGGCGCGGGCGACGAGCGCCCCGAAGCGCTCCACGTCCACGTCGTCGGCCGGGTCGAGCCGCAGCCGGTAACCCGGCGGCTGCCGCACCAGCCGCTCCCGGCCGACCACCCGGCGCAGTTGGGAGACCTTGGCCTGCAACGCGCCCGCCGGACTGCCGGGGAGGCCGTCGCCCCACAGGTCGTGGATGAGCCGGTCGGCGGAGACGGGTCCGCCGTCGTGCGCGAGCAGATCGGCCAGCAGTGCCCGCACCTTGGTCTCGGGCACCCGGACCGGCTCCCCCTCGTCGTCCCACACCGCGAGTGGTCCGAGCACGCCAAACCGCATGCCCGCAACCCTAGTCGCCCATCGTCGAGTTCGTCCGTACGCGGCCCGCTCCGAAGCGTTCCCGAAGCATTTCCGAAGCATTCCGGAAGTGCCCGCCCGCACAGTCGTCGCGACCCCGCCCCCAGCGAATCCAGCGAATCCAGCAGATCCAGCAGATCCAGCGGATACGGAGCACACCCCATGAGCACCTCGCCCGACACGGCCGGCACAGCGGACACGGCCGGCACAGCGGACACGAGCGGCACGGCGGACACCACCGACGTGCCCGGCGCCCCCGGCAAGAAGCACGCCCCCACCCCACCGACGCCCCCCGCACCGGACCGAACCGAGCCACCACGCCCGAAGCTCCCCCTGCCGGCCCTCCTCGCCCTGGCCACCGCGGTGTTCCTCACCAGCCTCACCGAAACCCTGCCCGCGGGCCTGCTCACGGCGATGAGCCGCGACCTGGAGGTGAGCGAGTCCGCGACCGGCCAGACGGTCACCGTCTACGCGCTCGGCACCGCGCTCACCGCGATCCCGCTGACCGCGGCCACCGCCGGCTGGCGGCGCAAGCGGCTGCTGCTGACCGCCGTGGCGGGCTTCGCCGTGGCCAACACGGTCACGGCGCTGTCGTCGGCGTACGCCCTGACGATGGCGGCCCGCTTCGTCGCCGGCGTCGCCGCCGGCCTGGCGTGGGCGCTGCTCGCCGGCTACGCGCGGCGTCTGGCGCCGGCCCCCTTGCAGGGCCGGGCGATCGCCGTCGCCATGGCGGGCATCCCGGTGGCGTTGTCCCTCGGCGTGCCCGCCGGTACCTTCCTCGGCCACGCGCTCGGCTGGCGGACGGCGTTCCTGGCGATGTCGGCGCTCACGGTCGTGCTGCTCGCGTGGACCGTCGCCGCCGTGCCCGACCACCCGGGCGCGCGCAGCGGCGAACGGCCGCGCATGCTGCAGGCGTTGGGGGTCCCCGGTGTGCGCCCGGTGCTGTTCGTGACGCTCGTCTTCGTCCTGGCCCACACGGTGCTGTACGCCTATGTCGCCGCGTATCTGGACGGGCTCGGGATGGAGGACCGCACCGATCTGGTGCTGCTGGTCTTCGGCGCCGCCTCGCTGGTGAGCATCTGGGTCGTCGGGGCCCGCATCCAGCGCCGGCTGCGGGCGCTGACCGTCGCCGGCACCCTGCTGGTGGCGGCGGCCGCCACGCTGCTCGCGCTGCTCACCGACGGCGGCGCCCTGGTCTACGTCGCCGCCGCGCTGTGGGGTCTCGGCTGGGGCGGGGTACCGACGCTGCTCCAGACCGCCGCGGGCGACGCGGGCGGCGAACACGCCGACGCCGCGCAGGCGATGCTGGTGACGCTGTGGAACGTGGCGATGGCCGCCGGCGGCGTGCTGGGCGGCGTCCTGCTCGACGCGCTCGGCAGCCGGTCCTTCCCGCCGACCGTGCTGCTGCTCCTGCTGCCCGTGCTCCTCGTCGTGCTCGCCGCCCGCGACCACGGCTTCCCGTCCCGCCGCCCCGGCGCGGACAGCGGAACGGAGGACTGAGGGGCGTATGACACGCACACCTAGCGGACGGAACGGACAGAGCCCCCGGCAGATCCGTCTCGCCGCCCAACTGCCCGGCGTCCACAACGTCACCGTCTGGTCGGACCCGCGCTCCACGAGCCAGATCTCCGTCGACAACTTCGCGCGTCTGGCGCGGACGGCGGAGCGCGGCCGGTTCGACTTCTTCTTCCTCGCCGAGGGCCTGCGGCTGCGCGAACACAAGGGCGCGATCTACGAATTGGATGTGGCGGGCCGTCCGGAGAACCTGACGATGCTCGCCGCGGTGGCCGCCGTCACGACCCACCTGGGGGTCGCCGCCACCGTCAACGCCACCTTCAACGAGCCGTACGAGGTGGCGCGCCGGCTCGCGACGCTCGACCACCTCAGCGGCGGGCGCGCCGCCTGGAACGTGGTGACCAGTCACGACGCCTTCACGGGCGCCAACTTCCGCCGCGGCGGCTTCCTCGCCGAGGCCGACCGGTACGGCCGTGCCGCGGAGTTCCTGGCCACGGCACGCGAGTTGTGGGACAGCTGGGCGCGCCGGGACCTGAGCGCCGACCCGGTCTCCGGGCGGTTCGCGCGGGCCGGGGCCGGTGCGTTCGCGCACCACGGGCGGCACTTCGACATCTCGGGTCGGTTCACCACTCCGCGCAGCCCGCAGGGACGTCCGGTGATCATTCAGGCCGGGGAGTCGGAGGCGGGCCGGGAGTTCGCGGCGTCGGACGCGGAGGTGGTGTTCAGCAAGTACCACCGCCTCGACGAGGCACGTGCCTTCTACCGGGACGTGAAGGGGCGGCTGGCCCGGTACGGCCGTGCGCCGGAGGACCTGCTGATCATGCCCGCCGCGAGCGTGGTCGTCGCCGACACCGACGCGGAGGCCGCCGCGTACGCCGACGAGATCACCCGGGCGCAGGTGAGCCCGCAGACGGCGATCGCCCATCTGGAGGCCGTCTGGGGTCGCGACCTGTCGGCGTACGACCCGGACGGGCCGCTGCCCGACGTCGAGCCGGAGCCCGCGTCGCAGTTCCTGCGCGGGCATTCGGTCTTCCGCACGGGCCGGGCCGCAACCGCCCGGCGCTGGCGGGCCCTTGCCGAGGAGCGCGGGCTGAGCATCCGCGAGCTGGTCATCGAGGTCGGCGGCGGGCAGACCTTCGTCGGCAGTCCGCGCACCGTCGCCGACGCCGTGGACCACTTCGTGCGGAGCGGGGGCGCGGACGGGTTCGTGTTCGCCGCGCATCTGACGCCCGGCGGTCTGGACGACTTCGTCGACCGCGTGGTGCCGCTGCTCCAGGAGAAGGGCGTCCTGCGCCGGGACTACACCGGGACGACACTGCGGCACCACCTGGGCCTGCGGCACGCCCCGGACACGGAACGCCGGACCGGGAGCACGGGCGAAGGCGAGCACACCAGCAGCACCGGGCGCACCGGCGCCGACAAGCACACCAGCCATGAAGCGACCGCGGCCGCCGCCGCGACCGGGGAGTCCTCGTGAACGACCGTCCACCGCACCTCGCCGTCGCCCTGGACGGCGCCGGCTGGCATCCGGCCGCCTGGCGGGACCAGGAAGCGCCCGGCGCCCTGTTCACCGCCGCGTACTGGGCGGACCTGGTCGCCGAGGCCGAGCGCGGTCTGCTCGACTTCGTCACCCTGGAGGACGCCCTCGGTCTGCAGTCGGACGCCCCGCACCGCCCCGACGACCGGACCGACCAGGTCAGAGGCAGCCTGGACGCGGTGCTGCTCGCCGCGTTCCTCGCCCCGCTCACCCGGCACATCGGCCTGGTCCCGACGGTCAACGTCACGCACACCGAGCCGTTCCACGTCGCCGTGGGCATCGCCACCCTCGACCACGCGAGCAAGGGCCGGGCCGGCTGGCGTCCGCAGATCGCCTCGCGCGCCGCCGACGCCGCCCACTTCGGCCGCCGCACCACGCCGCAGCTGACCGACGACGACCTGCGCGACCCGGAGCTGATCGCCGCGCGGCTGCGGCCGCTGTTCGCGGAGGCGGTCGACGTGGTGGAGGTGGCCCGGCGGCTGTGGGACAGCTGGGAGGACGACGCGGAGATACGGGACACAGCCACGGGCCGCTTCCTGGACGGCGCCAAACTGCACCACGTCGACTTCGAGGGCGCCCGGTTCAGCGTCAAGGGCCCCTCGATCACCCCGCGTCCGCCGCAGGGGCAGCCGGTGGTGGCGAGCCTCGCCCACGCGTCGACGCCGTACGAGTTCGCGGCGCGCGGCAGCGACGTCGTCTTCGTCACCCCGGCCGACCGCGTGGACGTGGGGGCGGTGCTCGCGCAGGTGGACGCGGCCGTGGCCCGGGTGGGCAGGGACGTACGGGACCGGCCGCTGCGCAGGTTCGCCGAGGCGGTGGTGTTCCTGGACGACGAGCCCGGCGCGGCCGCCCGGCGCAAGGAGCGCCTGGACGCGCTGGACGGCACGGAGTACGCCTCGGACGCCGTGCTCTTCACTGGCACCCCCGGTGAGCTGGCGGATCTGCTGCTCGACTGGCACGCCGCCGGTCTCGACGGCTTCCGGCTGCGCCCCGGCGCGCTGCCGCACGACCTCGGCGCGATCACCCGGCGGCTGGTGCCGGAGCTGCGCCGGCGCGGAGCCTTCCGCACCGCGTACGCCCCCGGCACCCTCCGCGACCGCCTCGGCCTGCCGCGCCCGCGCAACAGGTACGCGCCGGAGGACTGACCGCCCGCCTCATCCGTGCCGTGCGCCGCCGCGTACGGCCGGGTCGGGCGGCGGCGCCGAGGGCGCGGCCGGGGCGCACGGCGCCGGGTGTCGTCGCCGTCGCGCCTTCCCGCACGGCCCCGTCCGCTCGGCCGCCGTCGCTCGTAGATGCGGAACACCGCCCAGTACACCGCCAGCGCCGCCGCGAACACCGGGACGCCGACGTGTGACTCCGCGCGCCGGCCTCCCCCGCCACCAGGAAGAAGACCGCCGGCGTCTGGAACACCCAGGAGACCGGGGCCAGGCGGGGCATGAAGCGCAGGGGGCTGTCGCCGTGCAGGGTGCCGCTGTCCATGACCAGGGCGGTCACCAGCCAGTGCCCGAGCACGACCCCCGCGACGGCCAGGGCCCGCAGCCCGTCCAGGCTCCGGTCCCGGGCCGGATCGGTCGCCCGCTCGATCCGCCGGACGAGATCACGCGTGCCGGGCCGCCGAGGCCGCGCCGGTCGGAACCGTGCCGCTCGGGGTCGCGTCCACCGGGTCTGCCGGAGCCGCGCCCGCCGGTGATCCGTTCGCGACGATCCGGGCGATGTTCCGCAAGGACACCGAGCCGGGCTCGAAGTAGTCGGCGTGGCCGCCGTCGCCCGCGTCGAACACCCGGGCCCCGAAGGCGGCGGAGACCGGGTCAGCGCCGAGGCCGACCTCGGCGAAGCCGAGCCCCCAGCGCACGTGCGGCACGTCGCCGATCCAGTCGTCGCCGCCCCGCCCGGCCCACACGGTGGCGCGGGTGTGCAGGGAGCCGACGTCCGGGAAGCCGGTGCCCGGGCTGCCGCACAGCACGACGTCCGCCGCGCCCGCCCGGGCCGCGGCGTGGGCGCAGACCACGGTGCCGTAGGAGTGGCAGACCAGACTGGTGCGGGCGTGGGGCAGCGCCCGGGTCAGCTCGCCGACGAACCCGCTCAGGGCGCTCGCTGCGTTCGCGCCCCGCCGGTCGTTCAGCACGGCCAGGCTGACGGTGGCCGGGGTGCGGTAGCCGAGCCAGGCCACCACGGCGGATTCCGGGGGCAGTTCGTGTTCCATCGCCCGGGCCGCGCCGCGCAGCCGCCAGGAGTCGTCGACGGTGGTGTCCGCGCCGGGCACCAGCACCGCGACGCGCTCGGCCCGGGCGAGATCGCCGAACACCTCGACGCTGCGGCCTCCGTGGCGGCCGTCGAAGGCGAGGAGGTGCCGTCCGGTGTCCGTGAGGGCGTGCAGGGCGGCGGCCCGCCGCCCGTCGCCGTGCCCGGCGGCCATCTGCTCGGCCGCCTCGACGTCCTGCCGGGTGGCGGCGTAACGGGCGGCCAGGGAGGCCGGGGTGACCGTGCCCAGCGCGGCCCGCACGGTCGGCGCGGGTGCGGGAACGTCCGCCGGGCGGGCGGCCCCGGTCACCGGCAGGGTGACCAGGACCGCAGCGAGGGCGGCCTGGACGGCCCGGCGCGGACGGCGGGTGCGGGGACGGTTCACCATGGCGGACCTGGACCTCCGGTGCGGGAGTTGAGTGCTGCGACTACCGCACCGACGCTAGGCAGGCCCCCGTGTCGTCGGCGTCCCTCCACGGAGCCAACCCTGGGGGTAGCTCTGGAGTACTACGGGTGGGAGGGGGTTCTTCGCCCCCTCCCCGTCAGAAGTGGTCGGGGTTCATGTCGAGGGTGGTGCGGTCCAGGCTCTCCAGCAGGGCGAACTGGGGTCCGGTGCGCGGGAGTTCGTAGCGGAAGAAGTAGCGTCCGGCCTGCCGCTTGCCCTCGTGGAAGTCGCCGTCGTGTCCGTCGGCCGCGAGCAGTTGCTCCAGCCAGATCCAGGCGAGCACGGTGTGGCCCACGGCCTCCAGGTAGACCGAGGCGTTGGCGAGGGCGGTCTGCGGATCGCCGTCGGCCCACAACCGGCCTGTCACGGCGATGACTTGGGCCATTGCGGCGTCCAGTTGCGCGCCGAACGCGGCGAGTTCGCCCTGCGTGGCGGCGGCCCGGGCGGTCGTGGCGGAGACGGTCCGCGCGAGCAGGCCGAGGCCCGCGCCGCCGTCCGCGACGACCTTGCGGCCGAGCAGGTCGAGGCCGTGGATGCCGTGCGTGCCCTCGTGGATGGGGTTGAGGCGGTTGTCGCGGTAGAACTGCTCGACGTCGTACTCGCGGGTGTAGCCGTAGCCCCCGTGCACCTGGATGGCCAGGCTGTTGGCCTCCAGGCACCACTGGGAGGGCCAGCTCTTGGCGATCGGGGTGAGGACGTCGAGCAGGGTACGGGCCCGGTCGCGCTCCTCGGCCGAGGCCGCCGTGCGCTGCTCGTCCAGCAGCCGTCCGCAGTACAGGATCAGCGCCAACGCGCCTTCCACGTAGGACTTCTGGGCCAGCAGCATGCGCCGTACGTCCGCGTGCTCGATGATCGGCACCTGGGGAGCGGCGGCGTCCTTGCCGGTGAGCGGGCGGCCCTGGGGGCGGGAGCGCGCGTAGTCCAGGGCGTGCAGGTAGCCGGTGTAGCCGAGCGCCGTCGCGCCGAGGCCGACGCCGATCCGGGCCTCGTTCATCATGTGGAACATGTACGACAGTCCGCGGTGCGGCTCTCCGACCAGGTGGCCGACGGCTCCGGGGGCGCCGCCGGGGCGGAACGCGCCCTCGCCGAAGTTGAGCAGGGTGTTGGTCGTGCCGCGGTAGCCCATCTTGTGGTTGAGGCCGGCCAGGACGACGTCGTTGCGCTCCCCGAGCGTGCCGTCTGGCTCGACCAGGTACTTGGGGACGATGAACAGCGACAGGCCCTTCACCCCGGGCGGGCCGCCGGGGATCCTGGCCAGGACGAGGTGGACGATGTTCTCGGTCAGCTCGTGGTCGCCGCCCGAGATCCACATCTTGTTGCCGAACAGCCGGTAGGAGCCGTCGGCCGCCGGTTCGGCGCGGGTGCGCACATCGGCCAGCGAGGAGCCCGCCTGCGGCTCGGAGAGGCACATGGTGCCGGTGAAGCGGCCCTCGACCATGGGGCGGACATACGTGTCGACCTGGGGCGCGCTGCCGTGGGCGAGCAGCAGGTTGGCGTTGCCCACGGTGAGGAACGGGTAGGCGGCGGTGCCCACGTTGGCGGCCTGGAACCAGGCGAAGCAGGCGTCGGCCACCACGCCGGGCAGTTGCATGCCGCCCACCTCGGCGTCCATGGCGCCGCCGATCAGTCCGGCGTCGGCGAAGACGCGCAGGGCCTCCCGCACCTCCGGGATGATGTGCACCCGGGTGCCGTCGAAGCGCGGTTCCTCGGCGTCGTTCTTCTTGTTGTGCGGGGCGAAGTGCCGGGTGGCGATCGTCTCGCTGAGGTCCAGCGCCGCGTCGAAGGTCTCCCGCGAGTGGTCGGCGAAGCGGGGGCGCGCGGTGAGGGATTCCACGTCGAGCCACTCGTACAGCAGGAAGTCGAGATCACGACGGGACAGCAGCAGGGAGGCCATGGTTCTCTTCTCGGCTTCTCGGGGGGCGGTCGGACGGGCGGGTGCTTCCCCCAGGGATACTAAGCGGTCGCTTACGGTACGTCCATGTCGTCCGCGCCGGCCGCGTCCCCCGCGCCTCCCGGTTCCGCCCGGACGTCCGGTTCCGCCCAGACGTCCGGTGGGACCACGCCCACGGACCGGCCGTGCGGGTCGAGCAGCCGGCCCAGGAGTTTGTCGTGGCGCAGCGTGATGGTCCGGTCGACGATGTCCAGGCCCGGGTGGGCGGCCGCCAGCTGCGTCTCCAGGCGCGGCACGTCCTCCACGCAGTGGAGGCTGGCCTGAAGGACGAGGTTGTCCGGGCCGGTGACCGCCGCGCAGTTGCGGGTCTCGGGCCGCCGGACCAGGGCGTGGCCGATCTCGGGCAGCTCGGTGGGCGCGGCCCTGGCCCGGAAGGTGACGGCGACCGGCCAGCCACCGAGCGGCCGGGCGAAGTCGCAGCGGAAGCGCAGCAGGTCCAGGCGGACGAGTCGCTCCACCCGGCGCCGGGCGCTGGAGAGGCTGACGCCGAGTGCGGTGGCGAGGCTCTGGTAGGAGGCGCGGCCGTCGTGGGCCAGGCGGGCCAGCAGCGCCCGGTCGAACGCGGTGATGTCGCGGTGGCCGGGGCGGGGCGGTCCGGCGGCGGGCGGGGCGGTCAGCCGGCTGCGCTGGCCGGGTTCGAGGGCGGCGATGCGCCAGCGGCCGCCCTCGGTGAACATGTGGGTGACGATCCTGACCCGTACCGCCGTGATCCCCGCGATCCGGGGCAGCACGTCGAGGGTGTAGCGCGAGAGCGCGGGCAGGTCGGCGGTGGCGATCGTGGCGAGGATGTCGTGGCCCGCGGCGGACCGTTCGAGGGTGAGCAGGTGCGGGTGCGCCGCGAGGGCGGCGGCGGTGCGGGCGGCGGCGCCGGGGGCGCAGTCGATCTCGACGAAGGCGGCATGGACCTGTTCGAACAGGCGCGCCCCCGGCGAGAGGCCGACCCAGGCGGCGCCCTGCCCGTTCAGCCGGGCGAAGCGCCGGGCGACGGTCACCGGGTCCACCGCGAGGACGCGGCCGAGTTCGGTCCATGAGGCCCTGGGGCGCAGTTGCAGGGCGTGGATCAGCGCCAGGTCGTCCTCGCTGAGCGGCTTCGCCGTTTCCTGCATCCGGGCCCTCTCCGGGGCGAGAATCCTGCGTCTGGGCGGCGTCGGGGGCTTCATCTCCCACTCTAGGGCTCGGGCCCGTCGGACCGGGCCCGTGGGGTCCGCGCCGGGCGGGCCGGGACCGATGTGACGCCGGAGGAGCGGGGCATGGCTTTCGCCGACTACCAGAACGAGATCTACCTCGACGGGCTGCGCGGTGTGGTGCCGGGCCTGCCGATGACCTACCGGGATCTGGAGCCGCCGGCCCAGGCGGCGATGGCGCCGTCGGTGCGCTCCTACGTGGCGGGCGGCGCGGGCGACGAGCGCACCCAGCGGGCCAACGTCGCCGCGTTCGAGGGGTGGGGCCTCATGCCGCGCATGATGGTCAGTCCCACCGAACGTGACCTGTCCGTCGAGCTGTTCGGCCTGCGCCTGGCCACCCCGCTGTTCATGGCGCCGGTCGGGGTGATCGGGCTGTGCGCGCCGGACGGCCACGGCGACCTGGCCACCGCCCGCGCCGCCGCCCGCACCGGCGTGCCGATGGTCGCCTCCACCCTCACGGTCGATCCGCTGGAGGAGGTGGCCGCCGAGTTCGGCGGCACGCCCGGCTTCTTCCAGCTCTACACCCCCACCGACCGGGAGGTGGCCGAGAGTCTGGTGCGCCGGGCGGAGGCCGCCGGGTTCCAGGGCATCGTGGTCACCCTGGACACCTGGATCACCGGCTGGCGGCCGCGCGACCTGACGACCGCCAACTTCCCCCAGCTGCGCGGCCACTGCCTGGCCAACTACTTCTCCGACCCGGTCTTCCGCTCCCGCCTCGCCAAGGCTCCCGAGGACGATCCGCAGGCCGCCGTACTGCACTGGGCGCTGACCTTCGGCAACCCGCTCACCTGGGACGACCTGTCGTGGCTGCGGTCGATGACCGATCTGCCGCTGATCCTCAAGGGCATCTGCCACCCCGACGACGTCCGCCGCGCCCGGGACGGCGGCGTGGACGGCGTCTACTGCTCCAACCACGGCGGCCGGCAGGCCGACGGGGGCCTGCCGGCGCTGGACGCGCTGCCCGGCGTGGTGGCCGCCGCCGACGGCCTGCCGGTGCTGTTCGACTCCGGGGTGCGCACCGGGGCCGACGTGGTCAAGGCGCTCGCACTGGGCGCCACCGCGGTGGGCGTCGGCCGCCCCTACGTCTACGGGGCGGCCCTCGGCGGCGCCGACGGCATCGTGCACGTGCTGCGCTCGCTGCTCGCCGAGGCCGATCTGCTGATGGCCGTGGACGGCTATCCCACGCCGGCCGACCTCACGCCCGACGCCCTGCGGCGCGTGCGCTGACCCGCGGGGCGCCGGTCCTCGCCGGGCCGCGCCGTCAGCCCTTGGCCGCCAGGTCCTTGAGCGCGGTGTTGAGTTCGAGGACGTTCACCCTCGGCTCGCCCAGGAAGCCGAGGGTGCGGCCGGTGGTGTGGTCCTCGACCAGCTGCCGCACCCGGGCGAGCGGCAGGCGGTTCTCGGCGGCGACCCGGTGCGTCTGGAGGGCGGCGTAGGCCGGGGAGATGTCGGGGTCGAGGCCGGAGCCGGAGGAGGTCACCGCGTCCGCGGGCACGTCGGACGGCTCGACGGTGTAGCCGGGTACGGAGTTGTCCCTGACGACGGCGGCCTTGGCGTCCCGGACCTGCTGGAGCAGCGCCTTGCTGTCGGCGGCCAGGTTGGTGGCGCCGGACAGGATCAGGTGGTATCGCGTGTTGACGCTGTTGGCGCCGAGCCCGTTCGCCGGCCGGCCCTGGAACCATTTGAGATCGGGCCGCGGCGCCTGCTGTCCCTTCGCCGGCGGCAGGTCGTACGGCTGTCCGATCAGGGACGAGCCCACGACCCTGCCGTCCGCCCTGATCTCGGAGCCGTTCGCCCGGCCGGGGAACAGGGCCTGGGCGATGCCGGTGACGACCAGCGGGTAGACGACGCCGGTCACCAGGGTCAGCACGAGCAGGGCCCGCAGACCCGCGCCGAGCAGCCGGGCGGTGTTCGTGACGGAAGTGTTCATGGCGATCAGCCGATTCCGGGGATGAGGGAGACGAGCAGGTCGATGATCTTGATGCCGACGAAGGGGGCGATCAGCCCGCCGACGCCGTACAGCGCGAGGTTGCGGCGCAGCATCCGGTCGGCGCTCATCGGCCGGTAGCGCACGCCCTTCAGGGAGAGCGGCACCAGCGCGACGATGATCAGCGCGTTGAAGACGACGGCGGACAGGATCGCCGAGGACGGCGAGGTCAGGTGCATGACGTTCAGCTTGTCCAGGCCGGGGTAGACGGCCGCGAACAGCGCCGGGATGATCGCGAAGTACTTCGCCACGTCGTTGGCGATGGAGAAGGTGGTCAGCGCGCCGCGGGTGATCAGCAGCTGTTTGCCGATCTCCACGATCTCGATGAGCTTGGTGGGGTCGGAGTCGAGGTCGACCATGTTGCCGGCCTCCTTGGCGGCCGACGTGCCGGTGTTCATCGCCACGCCCACGTCCGCCTGGGCCAGCGCGGGCGCGTCGTTGGTGCCGTCGCCGGTCATCGCGACCAGCTTGCCGCCGGCCTGCTCGCGCTTGATGAGGGCCATCTTGTCCTCGGGGGTGGCCTCGGCGAGGAAGTCGTCCACGCCCGCCTCCTCCGCGATGGCCTTGGCGGTCAGCGGGTTGTCACCCGTGATCATGACCGTCCTGATGCCCATGCGGCGCAGTTCCCCGAAGCGTTCGCGCATGCCGTCCTTGACGACGTCCTTGAGGTGGATGACGCCGAGGATGCGGGCGCCGCGCTCGTCGTGGACGGCGACGAGCAGCGGGGTGCCGCCGGCCTCGGAGATCCGGTCGGCGACGGCGGCCGCGTCCTCGGCGACCGTGCCGCCCCGCTCCGCCACCCAGGCGAGGACCGAGGCGGTGGCGCCCTTGCGGACCTCGCGGCCGTCGACGTCGACGCCGGACATCCGGGTCTGGGCGGTGAAGGCGATCCACCGCGCGCCGGTCAGCTCGCCCTCGTGCCGCTCGCGCAGCCCGTGGCGCTCCTTGGCCAGGACGACGACGGAACGCCCCTCCGGGGTCTCGTCCGCCAGCGAGGACAGCTGTGCGGCGTCGGCGACCTCGGCCTCGGTGGCGCCGCGCACCGGCACGAACCGGGCCGCCCTGCGGTTGCCGAGGGTGATGGTGCCGGTCTTGTCCAGCAGCAGCGTGGAGACGTCGCCGGCCGCCTCGACGGCGCGGCCGGACATGGCCAGGACGTTGCGCTGCACCAGCCGGTCCATGCCGGCGATGCCGATCGCGGAGAGCAGCGCGCCGATCGTGGTCGGGATCAGGCAGACCAGCAGGGCGACCAGGACGACCATGCTCAGGTGGGCGCCCGCGTAGCCGGCGAGCGGCGGCAGGGTGGCGCAGGCCAGCAGGAAGACGACGGTGAGCGAGGCGAGCAGGATGTTCAGCGCGATCTCGTTGGGCGTCTTCTGCCGGGCCGCGCCCTCTACCAGGCTGATCATCCGGTCGATGAAGGTCTCGCCGGGCCTGGTCGTGATCTTGACGACGATGCGGTCGGAGAGGACCTTGGTGCCGCCGGTGACGGCGCTGCGGTCGCCGCCGGACTCGCGGATGACGGGCGCGGACTCGCCGGTGATGGCCGACTCGTCGACCGAGGCGACGCCTTCGACCACGTCGCCGTCGCCGGGGATGACGTCACCGGCCTCGCAGACCACCAGGTCGCCGATCCCGAGGGCGGTGCCGGGCACCCGCTCCTCGCGGCCGTCCACCTGCCGCCGGGCGACCGTGTCGGTCTTCGCCTTGCGCAGGGTGTCGGCCTGGGCCTTGCCGCGGCCCTCGGCGACGGCCTCGGCCAGGTTGGCGAACAGGACGGTCAGCCACAGCCAGGCGCTGATCGTCCAGCCGAACCAGTCGCCCGGGTGCGCACAGGAGAAGGCGGTGGTGAGCAGGGAGCCGACCCACACCACGAACATCACGGGCGACGTGACCATCACCCGCGGGTCGAGCTTGCGGACGGCCTGGGGCAGCGACCTGACCAGCCGGCCGGGCTCGAACAGGCCCGCTCCGACCCGGCCTTCGGCGGGCCCGCGCCCGGTGGGGGCCTCGCCGTGCGGCGCGCGGGCGGGGGTGGCTGTGGACATGGAGTCCTCTGGATTCTCGGTACGGGTCGTCATCACGCCAGCCCTTCGGCGAGCGGTCCCAGCGCGAGGGCCGGGAAGTAGGTGAGACCGGTGATGATCAGGATCGCGCCCACCAGCAGGCCGGCGAACAGCGGCTTCTCGGTGCGCAGGGTGCCGGCGGTGACCGGTACGGGCTGCTGCCGGGCCAGCGAGCCGGCCAGCGCCAGCACGAACACCATCGGCAGGAAGCGGCCGAGCAGCATGGCCAGACCCGTCATGGTGTTGAACCAGTCGGTGTCGGCGTTCAGCCCGGCGAAGGCCGAGCCGTTGTTGTTGGCCGCGGAGGTGAAGGCGTACAGGATCTCGGAGAAGCCGTGCGCGCCGGAGTTGAGCATGGAGTGCGGCGGGGTGGGCAGCGCCATGGAGGCGGCGGTGCACACCAGGACCAGGGTGGGGGTGACCAGGAGGTAGCAGGCGGCGAGCTTCATCTCCCGGCCGCCGATCTTCTTGCCCAGGTACTCGGGGGTGCGGCCGACCATCAGGCCGGCGATGAACACCGCGATCACGGCCATGATCAGCATGCCGTAGAGGCCGGAGCCGGTGCCGCCGGGCGCGATCTCGCCGAGCATCATCCCGAGCATGGCGATCCCGCCGCCGAGGCCGGTGAAGGAGGAGTGGAAGGAGTCCACCGCGCCCGTCGAGGTCAGCGTCGTGGACACCGCGAACAGGGACGAGCCGCCGACGCCGAACCGGACCTCCTTGCCCTCCATGGCCGCGCCCGCCGCCTGGAGCGCCGGTCCGTGGTGGGCGAACTCGGTCCACATCATCAGCGCGACGAAACCGACCCAGATGGTGGCCATCGTGGCGAGGATCGCGTAGCCCTGCCGCACGCTGCCGACCATCAGGCCGAAGGTGCGGGTCAGCGAGAACGGGATCACCAGGATGAGGAAGATCTCCAGCAGGTTGCTGAAGGGGGTGGGGTTCTCGAAGGGGTGGGCGCTGTTGGCGTTGAAGTAGCCGCCGCCGTTGGTGCCCAGTTCCTTGATGGCCTCCTGGGACGCCACCGCGCCCCCGTTCCACTGCTGGGAGCCGCCCATGAACTGGCCGACCTCGTGGATGCCGGAGAAGTTCTGGATCGCGCCGCAGGCGACCAGCACCACCGCCGCGAGGGCGGCGACCGGCACCAGGATCCGCAGGGTGCCGCGCACCAGGTCGGCCCAGAAGTTGCCGAGTTCGCCGGTGCGAGAGCGGGCGAAGCCGCGGACCAGCGCGACCGCGACGGCCATGCCGACGGCCGCCGAGACGAAGTTCTGCACGGCCAGACCGGCCGTCTGCACGACGTGCCCCATGGTCTGTTCGCCGTAGTACGACTGCCAGTTGGTGTTCGTCACGAACGACACGGCCGTGTTGAACGACTGCGCCGGATCGACCGAGGAGAAGCCCAGCGAGCCGGGCAGGACGCCCTGGAGCCGCTGGAGCAGGTAGAGGAGGAGGACGCCCACGGCCGAGA
This sequence comes from Streptomyces similanensis, assembly GCF_039543625.1. Taxonomy (NCBI): domain Bacteria; kingdom Bacillati; phylum Actinomycetota; class Actinomycetes; order Kitasatosporales; family Streptomycetaceae; genus Streptomyces; species Streptomyces similanensis. The sequence goes on from NZ_BAABKC010000001.1 coordinate 71,352, forward strand.
AGGCGAGGACGGCACGCAGATACGCCGGCCAGGTCATCTGGGCGTCGGGATCGGCGCCGATGCCCCGGTAGAGCCACTTCTCCACCCGCAGATGGCGTGGGGAGGAGTAGACCCGGGCCATGTAGGAGCCGGCGGGTAGGTGGACCAGCGCGAGTGCGCCGATGAGGGCGAGCAGTTGGAGCACGCCTGACGTGACGGGACCCATGTCGGCGCTCAGAACCTCTCCGGGAAGAGCAGGGCGAGGACGAGATAGCCCAGCAGGGCGACGGCCGCGATCAGGCCGACGACGTTCTCGGCGGTCACAGCTTCGTCACCCCCTTGGCGACGAGTGCCACCAGCGCGAAGGCCGCGAGCACGGTGACGACGAAGGCCAGATCGGCCATCGTGAACTCCCGAGAGGTGCGAAGGGGAAACGGGGACACTCAGAGGAAACCTCCGCGTCGCCCGGACCGGACCACCCCTTGACGGCCCTCTTACGTCCCAGGTCACGGCTTTGACGGGTCCCATACGAAGACCGCCGGGGGCCGCATCGCGGCCCCCGGCGGTCGTGCCGCCCGGGTCAGTCGGTGGGTGGGGCGGCGGCGTACTCCTCGTCGGTGACGGGAGTCAGCCAGTGCACGACGTCGTGGTCGGCGTCGGCCTCGTTGAGGGCCAGGTGGACCATCAGCCGGTTCGGGGCGGCGCCGTGCCAGTGCTCCTCGTCGGCCTCGAACAGGACGCGGTCGCCGGGCCGGATGACCTCGACCGGTCCGCCCCGGCGCTGACACAGGCCGACGCCCTCGGTGACGAAGACGGTCTGGCTCAGCGGGTGGCGGTGCCAGTGGGTGCGGGCGCCGGGCATGAAGTGCACCAGGTTGGCGCTGACGCGGGACGGGGCGGGGGCCGCGGCGACGGCGTCGATGTAGACGTCGCCGGTGAACCAGTCGGCGGGGCCCTTGACGGTGGCGATCGAACTGCGGGTGATCTGCACGGGGTGACTGCTCCTTGTGCTGCTGGTGCTGCTGGTGCTGCTGGTGCCGCTTGTGCTGTTGGTGCCGCTTGAACTGCCGGTGCCGCTCGTGCTGCGGCGGACGGAGGCGGGCCGGGGATGGGTCAGGGCTTGAGGAGGGCCTTGATCGCGCGGCGCTCGTCCATGGCCCGGTAGCCCTCGGCGACCTGGTCCAGGGGCAGGGTGAGGTCGAAGACCCGGCCCGGGTCGATGCGGCCGCTCAGGACGCGGTCGATGAGGTCGGGCAGGTAGCGGCGTACCGGGGCGGGGCCGCCGCGCAGGCCGACGTGGGAGAAGAACAGCTCCTGGCCGTCCACGGCGACCTCGTGGGGCACGCCGACGAAGCCGACGTTGCCGCCGGGCCGGGCCGAACGCAGTGCCTGGCTCATGGACTGGGCGGTGCCGACGCACTCCAGGACGGAGTCGGCGCCGATCCCGTCGGTGAGGTCCTTGATCCGGGCGACGCCCTCGTCACCGCGCTCCGTGACGATGTCGGTGGCGCCGAACGCGCGGGCGAGCCGCTGCCTGCTCTCGTGGCGGCTCATGGCGATGATCCGCTCCGCGCCCCTCTCCTTCGCGGCGATCACCGCGCACAGCCCGACCGCGCCGTCGCCGACGACCACGGCGGTGGAGCCGGGCCTCACCTCGGCGGCGTCGGCGGCGTACCAGCCGGTGCCCATCACGTCGGAGACGGCCAGCAGACCGGGCCAGAACTCCTCGCCCGGCACCTCGTCGGTGGCGACCAGGGTGCCCTGGGCGTTGGGGATGCGTACATAGTCGGCCTGGCAGGTGGACATGAACTCGCGGTTCAGGCAGTTGGACTGCCAGCCGTTGCGGCAGTTGGCGCAGGTGTTGTCCGAGGTCGCGAACGAGCCGACGACGAACTGGCCCGGCCGGACCGCGGTCACCTCCGGGCCGACCTCCTCCACGAAGCCCACGTACTCGTGGCCCATCGGATGCGCCTCGTCGGTCGCGTCCAGGCCGCGCCAGGCCCACAGGTCGGAGCCGCACACGCAGGTGACGGCGGTCCGGATGATCGCGTCCGTCGGATCGACGATCTTCGGGTCGGGCAGGGTCTCGAAACGTATGTCGCCAGGGGCGTGGATCACTGCTCCGCGCATCGGGAAAGTCCTTACACGAGGGGGGAGGGAGGGGCCGCGCGCGGGGCGGGCCCCGGGCCCCCGCCGCGACCGTGGCCGTCGGGGGGCGCCTCCTACCAGGTAACCCGCGATGCCGGAGCCGAACGAGTCACCGCCGAAAGGTGTACCGCTGGTACACCCTTGCGGGGCGGCGCGCGACGTACGGTCGGGGCATGGACAACCGTGCGGAGGTCCGCGAGTTCCTGACCTCGCGGCGAGCGAAGATCACCCCGGAGCGGGCCGGCCTGCCCGCCGGATCCCGGCGGCGCGTGCCCGGGCTGCGCAGGAGCGAGGTCGCCGCGCTGGCCGACATGAGCGTGGAGTACTACGCCAAGCTGGAGCGCGGCGTCCTCGCCGGCGTCTCCCCGGCCGTCCTGGAGGCCGTCGCCCGCGCGCTCCAGCTGGACGACGCCGAACGCGCCCACCTGCTGTCCCTGGCCCAGGCCGCCGACGGCTCCGACGCCCTCGCCCGCCCCCGCCGCCGGCCCACCGCCCGGCAGTGGACGCCGCACCGCGGCCTTCAGTGGACCCTGGACGCGATCACGGCGGGGCCCGCGGTGGTGAGCAACGGCCGGACGGACGTCCTGGCCGCCAACCGGCTCGCCCGCGCCTTCTACGCCGACCTCTTCGCCAACCCGGACAACCAGGGCAATCTGGCCCGCTTCAACTTCCTCGACCCGGCCTCCCGCCGGTTCTACCCCGACTGGGAGCTGTTCGCGGGCATGGCGGTGGCCATCCTGCGCCGCGAGGCCGGCCGCGACCCCCGCGACAAGGACCTGCACGACCTCGTCGGGGAGCTGTCCACCCGCAGCGAGGAGTTCCGCACCCGGTGGGGCGCGCACGACGTCCGCCGCCACGGCACCGGCACCAAGCGGTTCCGCCACCCGGCGGTCGGCGACCTCACCCTCGCCTACGAGGTCCTGGACCTGGCCGCCGAGCCCGGCCTCGGCATGACCGTCTACACCGCCGAACCCGGCTCGCCCTCGGAGGAGGGACTGCGGCTGCTCGCCTCACTGGCCGCCACGGAGGAGGCCGCCGCGCCGGTACGGCGTCCCATCGCCTGACACACCCGTCCGCCCCGGGTCTCGGCGGGGTCCGGTCTGCCCCGCCCGATCCGGCTCACGGCCCCGCGGGTGTGCCCTTGGGCGGCTGCGGCGCGGGGCACTGGACGGCGCCCGGCCGGACGTCGATGGTCAGACCGGGTGTGGTGAGCGCCCCCGGGATCTGGATGTCCTGGATCCGTGCGTCGATCGAGTGGAACTTGGCGTAGTCGGCACGCAGTCCGAACCGGTCCGGTCCGCTGCCCAGCGCCACCCCCGGCCCGTCGGCCCCGGCCCCCGCGTCCCGGCCGTTGACGTTGATGTCCACCACGCCGTCCAGGTCGAGCACCCCGCTCGCCGAGACCAGGTCGATCACGGTCGGCCCGGTGCGGACCTCCCAGGTGGCCGGGTCCTTGTCGTCCAGGGTCAGCAGCACCGTGTACGTCATCCCCAGGGCGCGCTGCCGCTGGCTCAGGCACAGGCCGTTGACCCGGCCGTCCGCGAACGCCATCCGCAGCACCGGTACAGTGCCGGCGGAGCCGTCGGCCCTGGTCACCGGCTGGTCGACGGTGGCGGCCCCGTAGGCGTGCCCGTAGAGACTGCTGGTGGTCAGCTGGAGCGGCGTTCCCTGGGCGCGGAACTCGACGGCCAGGGCGCCGGTGGCCATCGACGCGACCAGCGCCGCGGCGGCCACGGCGGCCGGCGCCGCCAGCAGGGACGCCCGGCGCCAGTGGGTCCGGCCCTCGACGGCCGGGGCGGGCTCGCGGGCGTGCGGCGGGTGTGCGGGCTCGGTCATGGCGTCACCGTGATGGTTCCGGGCAGGTGGACGGGGTCGGCGGTGTTGCCGGGCCCGGGGTGGCGGGAGGTGGCGCGGATGGCGTAGATCGTGCCGTCGAAGTCCGAGGCGCCCGCCGTCAGCGGGATCACCGAGCCGAACGCGTTGAGCAGCCCCTGCACGCCGCAGATGCGCACCACGACGTTGAGGCACACCTGGTGGATGTCGCCCCACATCACCGTCTCCTGCGGCTGGAGGAAACCGTCGTAGCCGCCGAGACTGCCCTCGTGCGGCACGTCGATGGTGACGGTGGGCGCGCCGTCGGCACCGGGGTGGACGACCTTCATGTGGTGGGTGACGACGAGCCGGGTGAAGGTGTAGCGGGTGGTCACCCGCTGGGAGCCGTCGGCCAGGCGGATGGTGACGTCGTTCTTCACCCGCATCGACTGGGCGACCAGTTCGTCGATGGTGACCCGCAGCGGCTGCGCCGGGGGCAGGAACGGGGCGTCGCCCGCGTCCGCGGCGGACTTCCCCGCCGTCGGCGCCCCGGCGGCCTCGGCGACCCGCCGCGGCCCCACCGCCGATCCGGCCGCCACCACGAACGCCAGTGCGATCAGGGCGGTACGTCCCCCTCGGCGCGCGGTCATGCCGGGTCCCCCGGCGCCTGTCGGCGGCGAGGCGTCCGCTTGGGGCCCCAGCCCACCGTCATCGCTCCCCCGAGCACCCCGAGGGCCATGCCCACCAGGAAGCCGCCCAGGTTGGAGGCGACCAGCGAGACCACCGCGAGGACCGAACCGAGGATGCCGAAGGTGAACCGCTGGCGCGGCGCCGCGAGCGGAATCAGCCCGCACAGGATCATCCCGCCGCCGAGCAGATACCCGGCGATGCCGTCGAACCCGGTGCTCACCACCAGCCGCATCGGCGCCAGCGAGAACTTGAGCACCGTCCAGCCGCCGGCCACCATCCACAGGGCGCCCCAGAACGGCCGGGTCCGCCGGAACGCCCGGAACCACCGGCGCGCGCGGACCGCCGCCGCCCGCACCCGCCCGCCGCGCGCCGGGCCGGCCCGGCCGGCCACGCGCTCCTCGTCCGCGGCCTCCCGCGCCGGGTGCCGACCGGCCGGGCTCAGCATGACGTCGCCGAGCCGGGGACGACCCGGAGGTTGAGCCCCGGCAGCTCCATCGATCCGGCGATCTCCGCGTCGTGCGCCTGCGCCACCAGCCCGCGCAGGCTGATCGAGGCCCCGCCCTCGCCTCCGGCGGAGCCCAGGCCGAAGGCTCCGGGCTGGGCTCCGGACAGCGGCTTGCCGGCCACCGAGACCTGGTCGGCGGACTGGCCGATGACAGTGTTCTCCAGCCGGGTGGCGCCCCGCGAGCCGAGATCGGTGGCCTGGAGATAGAGGTTCTTCGCCTCGATGTCCGGCGTGAAACTCCCCGAGGAGCCCTCCTCGACCTTCTGCCCGGCGGTGAGCAGCAGCGAGTACGGCACCCCCGCGAACCTCTGGTGGACGATCCCGCACAGCCCCGCCAGGCGTGCCTGGGAGAAGCCGACCCGGGTCATGCCGGTACGGGTGCTGGTGGTGCCGTCCGCCTCGCCGACGGCCGGGGTGTTCACGATCGCGCCGAACCCGGTGCCGGAGACTCCGTTGGAGGTGAGGGTGAAGGGCTGGTGGGTGATGTTGAACCCGGCGGCCAGCGCGCCCCCGGCGAGGGCCGTCCCGAGGGCCCCGACCGCCACCGCGGCCGGTACGGCGGCCAGCGCGCTGCGCCCCCAGCGGGTGCCCCGCCGGGTCCCGTCACCGGCTTGCGCCAGCATCCGTTCGTTCCAGTCCGCGGCCTGGCGGGCACCGGCCGAGCGCAGGTGCGCGAGCCGGGCCGAGGCCCCGCGCAGGGGATCACTGAGCCGCATGGGCCTACTCCAGTCGGTGTCGGGGTGGGGGTGAGGTGGGGCGGTGCGGGTCAGGAGGCGCTCTCGCTCCGCGGGCGGCGGAACAGGCGGCGCCGGGGCGGGCGTTCGGGCACCCAGCCGACGGCCATCGAACCGCCCAGCACGGCGAGGAACATGCCGACCACCAGGCCGCCGAGATTGGTGAGCGGGAAGGAGGCCACCCCGGCCACGACCGCCACCACCCCGGCCGTATAGCGCTGCCCGGGCATGAGCAGGATCAGCAGGGCCATGGCCAGGAGCAGGACCCCGGCCGCCATGCCCGCGATGCCGCCGATGCCGACCTGGAGGATCCGGCCGAGCGGGGCGAGCGGCAGGAAGAGGATGACGAAGCCGCCGAGCCCGGTCCAGAGCGCCGCCCAGAACGGCCGCGTCCGCCGCCACCGCCGGAATCCCGAACGGGCACGGCGCACGGCACCCCGAGCGGACCGCCCGGAAGCGGACGGCCCGGAGGCGGACGGGCCGGAGGCGGACGGGCCGGAGGCGGGCGACTCGGAGTCGGACGGGTGCGGCGCGGGAGACGTCATGGTGCGACCTCGCGGTACCTGAACGGTGGAGGGAGGGCGGAGGCCGAGGGCGGCTCCCGGGGCCGGGGCCGGGGGCGGCGGCCGTGCCGCGCCCCCGGTCGTCAGCAGCTCTTGTCGCCGTGGGCCAGACCGATGGTGAGGTCGGGCAGGGTGATGGCGCCGGACAGGGTGGCGCCGTTGGCGTCGGCGTGCAGCGCCTTGATGTCCGTGAGTCCGCCGGTGGCGTCCAGGCCGAACTGGCCGGGGACGCCGTTCTTGATGCCGGCCGAGCGCATGTTCGGGCCGTCGGCTGCGGCGCCGATGACGTTGGGGCTGCCCTCGGAGGCGTTCAGCCGGGCCCGCGCGGCCTTCACGGCCTGGGCGTCCAGTACCAGCTTGTCGGCCTGGAGCCCCTTGCCCGACGCCAGTTCCTCCGTGGTGAGCGGGGTCTCGGCCGCGGGTGAGGAGATGTTCAGCGACCAGGTGCCGAGGTCGCCGATGACGGGCAGCCCGATCTTCTGCGCCGCGTGCACGCAGATGCCGTCGAGGCCGGCCTTGGGGATGCCGACCGAGGCGGCGGTGGTGTTCTTGCCGGTGTCCACCGTGGTGAGCGCGGCGGCGATGCCGCCGGGGGCCGCGACGGACTTCGAGGACAGGGTGAAGGGGACGTTGGTGAGGGAGAGGTTGGCTGCCAGGGCGCCCTGGAGCATGGCCGCGGCCATGCCGGCCACGGCGAGGGCGGCCGGAACGGCGACGACGGCCGATCTCCGCCAGCGGGTGACGCCTCCCGAGGTGTCTCGCATGTGCTCTCCGTCCGTGAGCCGCGCTCCCGCGCGGATGCGGATTCCAGGCCGTGGCGGGGCGTGCGCGTTCCACGCGCCGCACCCGGCCCCGGTGCGCCGCCTGACACTCTGGCGCTGCCTGTCCGAGAATTGGACGACCTGTCAGCAAGTGTCAAGACGGCTGCAGACAAAGCTTGTTGACGAAAAGTCTCACCGCTGGTCACAGCGCTGCGCGAAGTCCGCCCCGGCCCGGGACGAGGGGTTCGCGCCCCGCCCGCAGGCTCTACCATCGTCCGATGGCGAGGTTCCGTGAGACCGTCCGGTCACTGCTCAGAGAGCATCTGCTCGACACCGCCTACGCACTGGTCGCCGAGCACGGATTCGACCGGCTGCGCATGTCGCACCTCGCGACGGCGGCGGGTGTCAGCCGGCAGACCCTCTACAGCGAACTCGGCTCCAAGGACGAGGTGGGTGAGGCGCTCTTCCAGCGCGAGGTCGAACGCTGCATGCGCGGCATCGAACTGAGCCTCGCCCGGCACCCGGGGGATCTGCGGGCCGCGGTGGCCGCCGCCGTCGAGTTCGCCCTCCGGCTCGCGGCGGACAACCCGCTGGTCCAGGCCATGTTCTCCAGCAGCGTCGACCACGGGATGCTCCGCTACCTGACCACGCGTCCCGAGGCCGCCTTCGCCACCGCCGAGGCCGCCGCCGACGCCTACGCGGCAGGTGCCTGGCCGCAGATCGACCCCGCCTCGCGCGCGCTCGCCGTGCAGGCGGCGATCCGGCTCACCGCCAGCCACGTCATGCAGTCCGACACGTCACCGGCCGAGTCGGCCCGCCGGATCGCGGAGAGCGTGGCCCGGATAGCCGGCTACCCCGCGCGCTGAACCGGCGCCGCGCCCGGTGCGTCCGGCACGGGCTCCAGCCGCGGCCCCGGCCCGAGTCCGCGCGCGGCCCCCAACGGCCAGACGCGCAGACTGACGCGCCCGGACACGTCGGCCAGCCGGGCCCACCCGTACGTCCGGGAGTCGGCGGAACGGTCGGCGTGGTCGCCGAGGAAGAAGAACCGTCCGGCCGGAACGGTGCGCGGGGCGGCCCGGTCGCTGCGCCGGCCGTCCGGACCGCAACAGGCGTCGACACCGCCGGTCTTCGCGGGTCCCGGCCCGATCAGCCGGTACCAGGGCCCCGCACCGCCCTCCTGGAGCAGGACCCGCCGCCGGCCGCCCGGCGCCGTCTCGATGGCCACCCGGTCGCCCGGCAGGCCGATCACCCGCTTCACCAGCACGGTGTCCCGGCCCGGTGTCCGCATCAGCACCACGTCGAACCGGTGGACGTCGTCGCCCGACCCCGGCATCGCCAGCAGCCGGTCCCCGTCCCTCAGCGTCGGCTCCATGCTCTCCCCGTCGACCCGGACGCTGAGAAGGAACACGGCGAGGGCGCCGACCACGACCAGGGTGACCACGACCGCGACCGCCCGCGCGGCCAGGCGGAGCGGGCGGGGGCGGACGCGGTCACCGGCGGCGGGATTCACTCCGCCGGGGTGTCCGCCGGAGTTCCCGTCGGCGGGGCCGTCGGCGTGACCGTCGGCGCGTGCGGCTCCGTCTGCGCTCATGGCGCCCCATCCCACCGCATCGCGCACCGCTCCGGAAGAGCACGCGACGGCACTCGGGGGGACCCGCCCGGTGATCCGACGACGAACGCGCGCGGACGACAACTCCCGGTGGTCGCCCGAGGATGCGGCCCCGGCCGCAGACCCCGCCCCGACCGGCCCGACCGCGCGGCAGCGCACCGCCACGCCGTGCGGCAACGCGCCACCGCGCCGTGAGACAACGTGGCGCGACACACCCGCGGCGCGGTACGGGCGCCGGCAGTGGCCGCCGGCGCCCGCGCCGTTCACGCGGCTCGGCCGCGCTCAGCGCAGCCGCAGCGCCTCGCGGACCGTGGTGAACAGGTCGGTCTGGTTGGTGACGCCGAGGACGCGGTAGGCCTGCGGGCCCTGGGCGGCGATGCGGACCTCGGTGCCGGTGTGCTCCTGGGACTGGCCGGGGGTGTTGGTCGAGTAGTTGACCTTCAGCTGCTGGCCCTCGTCGGTGATCAACGTGGAGGACAGGCCGGGCGGGGTGGCCTCCAGGGGCACGATCTGGCTGGTGTGGCCGTGGTCGGCGGTGGTGACGACCAGGGTGTCGGGGTGCTTGGCCGCGTAGTCGCGGGCCACCTTCACCGCGCGGTCGAAGGCCACGGTCTCACCGATCTGGCCGCAGGGGTCGGCGGCGTGGTCCTGCTTGTCGATGGAGGCGCCCTCGATCTGGAGGAAGAAGCCCTGCTTGGAGCGGTTCGCCTTCTGCTTAGCCTCCAGCAGCTGGATCGCCTTCGTGGCGGAGTCCGCGAGGCTGGGGGTGGTGGCCGGGCGGTTCGGGTTGGAGGTGACGCACCGCTGCGGGTCCGTACCGCCGACCGCCGCCGTCCTGCCGGTCCACTCGGTGGGCACGTTGACCGGGGCGAAGAGACCGAGGACCGGCCGGCCCGGCTTGGCCGCCTTCATGGACGCGTCGTCGGTGACGATCTGGTAGCCGAGCCGCTGCGCCTGCTGGCCGACCGTCAGCCCCTTGTACCGGCCGTCGGTCACCTTCTGGTCGAAGCGCTGCTTGCCGCCGCCGAAGAGGACGTCCACCTTGTGGGCGACCTCCTGCTCGGCGATCGAGCCCGGACCGCCGGCGGCGATCGTGTCGGCGGGGCACTTGGCCATGTCGGCCGGGCCCTGGCAGGAGCGGTCGGTGGCGTGGGAGGCGAGGACGGCCGGGGTGGCGTCGGTGAGTTCGGAGGTGGTGACGTTGCCGGTGGCGTAGCCGTTGCGCTGGGCCAGCTCCAGCAGGGTCCGCACCGGCTTGTCGGTGCCGGGGGTCTTGGAGATGCGGCCGTTGACCGTCTTGACTCCGGTGGCCCAGCCGCTGCCGCTGGCGGCGGAGTCGGTGACGTAGTCCGGCGTGCCGTCGGCGTGCACCGCGTACGTGGTGTAAGCGCCGGTGAGCGGGAACTTGTCCATGTTCAGGCGGCCATCGGCGCCCACGGAGTAGTCGCGGGCGAGGGTGATCTCCGAGTCGCCCATGCCGTCGCCGATGAGCAGGATGACGTTCTTCGCCTTCCCGCCCTGGATCGCGTGCTTCGCCTGCTCCTTGCCGTCGAAGGCGCCGGCGGCCGTGGTGACCGCGACCGCGGCGGTGGTCGCGGCGACGAGGGCGGTCGCGACCGTGAGGTGGCGGCGGGTGGGTCTGCGCATGAGGTGACTCCTTGGGGCGTCCGATGACCGGATGCGTGGTTCGACGCGGGCCAGATCACCATGCGTCGGCAAAGAGGACGTAAACGAATGCCCTTGTGAACGCGTCCAGGTCATGTCGTACGGCTCCGCCGCGGGCCCGACGAACGAGTGCGAACATGTTCGTTACGATCGAGGACATGACTGTCAGGAGAGAACCGGCGAGCCGCCGCGAGCGGCCCGCCAAGCCCGCCCTCACCCGGCGCGGCATCGTGGACGCCGCCGTGCGCGTCATGCGGGCCGAGGGGCTGGAGAAGGTGACGATGCGCCGCCTGGCGCAGGAGCTGGACACCGGTCCGGCGTCGCTGTACGTGTACGTGGCCAACACCGCCGAACTGCACGCGGCGGTGCTGGACGCCCTGCTGGGGGAGGTCGACCTCGCCGTCGACGACGCCGGGCCGGCGTGGCGCGACCAGCTCGTCGCGGTGCTCACCTCCTACACCCGCCTCCTGTTCGCGCACCCGCAGCTGGCCCGCTCCGCGCTGGTGGCCCGCCCCAGCGGCGCGCACTACCTCGACCTGGTCGAACGCGTCCTCGGCCTGCTCTCCCGCGGCGGCGCCGGCCGGGGGCAGGCCGCCTGGGGGGTCGACAAGCTGCTGCAGTACGCCACGGCCACCGCCGCCGAACACGGCACCCAGGCGCACGACCCGGCCGTGGCGGACGACTGGAACGCCCTCGCCGAGGCCGTGCACACCGTGGACGAGACCTCCCATCCCATGATCAGGGCCCATCTGCCCGAGCTGCTCACCGGACCCGTCGAGGACCGGCTGTCCTGGGGCTTCGACGCGCTGATCAACGGCATCCTGGGGACCCCGCTGCCCGGGGCGGACTGAGCCTCCGCGCGGCCCGGGCGCCGTCGCGCTTCCGGAGCGCCGGGCACGCGCACACCCTGGTACGAACTTGTTCGTCACGAACATGTTCGCTACGGTCGGAGGCGTCCGGACGGACCGCCGCGCCGGATCTCCCGGCCGCCGCGGTCGTCCTCGGCGTACGCACCACTCCAGGAGGAGCCAGATGAGCACCCACCACCCCATCGCCGTCGTCGGCGGCGGCCTCGGCGGCCTGACCGCGGCCCGGGTCCTGCACACCCACGGCATCGAGGCCACCGTCTTCGAACGGGAGGCGTCGGCCCGGGCCCGGGTCCAGGGCGGCATGCTCGACATCCACGAGGAGAACGGGCAGAAGGCGCTGCGCGCCGCCGGTCTGCACGAGGAGTTCCGCGCGCTGATCCACGAGGGCGGTCAGGCGATGCGGCTGCTCGGACCGGACGGCACCGTCCACGTCTCCACGGCGGACGACGACAGCGGCACCCGCCCCGAAGTGGACCGCGGCGCCCTGCGGGACCTGCTCCTCAACTCCCTCCCGGACGGCACGATCCGCTGGGGCAGCAAGGTGACGGGCGCCCGCCCGCTGGACGGCGGACGCCACGCGGTGACCTTCGCCGACGGCTCCACGATCACCACCGACCTGCTGATCGGGGCCGACGGCGCCTGGTCCCGCGTCCGGCCGCTGGTCTCCGCGGCCCGGCCCGCCTACACCGGCGTCTCCTTCGTCGAGACCGACCTCCTCGACGCCGACACCCGCCATCCGCGCAGCGCCGCCGTCGTCGGCGGCGGATTCTTCATCTGCCTCGGGAACGAGCGCGGGTTCCTCGCCCACCGGGAGACCGACGGCAGCCTCCACGTGTACACCGCGCTCAAGACCGGCGAGGACTGGGTGGACACGATCGACTTCGGCGACAGCGCTGCCGCCAAGGCCGCCGTCCTGGCCCACTTCGAGGGCTGGGACGACGGTCTGCGCGCCCTCGTCGCCGACGCCGACGGCCCGCTGGTGCCGCGCCGCATCCACGCCCTGCCGGTCGGGCACCGCTGGGCGCGCACCCCGGGGGTGACGCTGCTGGGCGACGCCGCGCATCTGATGTCGCCCTTCGCCGGCGAGGGCGCCAACCTGGCCATGTTCGACGGCGCCGAACTCGCCGGGGCGATCGCCGCGCACCCCGGCGACCGGGAGGCCGCCCTGACCGCGTACGAGGAGGCGCTCTTCCCGCGCGGCGAGGCGTCCGCCGCCGAGTCCGCCGGCAGCCTGGACACGATGTTCGGCCAGGACGGCCTGGAGAAGATGATCGGCTTCTTCACCAGCGGCCCGGCCGACCGGTGACCGCCGCCCGCACCGCCCCGACGACCGCGCCCCACGGGAGGAGACCATGACCACGCCGCTGCCGCGTATCGTCCGGCCCCGTCCCGGCCTCGACCTCGTGCTGCGGGAGGCCGGCACCGGCGGTGCGGTGCTCGTGCTGCACGGCGGTCCCGGCCCCGACAGCGTCGCGCCCCTGATCGACCACCTCTCCGCCGCCCACCGGGTGCTGGCGCCCACCCACCCGGGCTGGGACGACACCCCGCGGCCCGACGCGCTGGACTCCGTGGCCGCCCTGGCCGCACTCCACCTCGACCTGCTCGAACTGCTCGACGTGCGCGACGTCACGGTCGTCGGTACGTCCTTCGGCGGGTGGGTCGCCGTCGAGAGCGCCCTCGGCGATCGCGACGGCAGGATCGGCCGACTGGTGCTCATGGACGCCATCGGGCCGCAGGTGCCCGGCCATCCGATCACGCCGCCCGGCGGACCGCCGCCCGCGGCCGGACCCGTACCCGCGGCCGGTGCGCCCGCGCCGCGCGGCGGCCCCGCCGCGCGGCAGCCGGCCGCCCTGCACGCCTACGCGGGTCCGCACCTGGGCGACCCCGGTCTGCTGCCCCGGCTGTCCGCCGTGGCCTGCCCGGTCCAGGTGATCTGGGGCGAGAACGACCGGGTGGCGACCCCCGCCTACGGCCGTGCCTACGCGGCCGCGTTCCCGGACGCGCGGTTCGAGCTCGTCCGGGGCGCGGGACACCTGCCCCTCCGCGAGGAGCCGTCGGCGGTGTTCGCCGCCCTCGACGCGTTCCTGGCGCGGCCGGCCGACGCCGCGATCGGCTGATCGCGGCGTCGGCCGGCACACCTGGTCCGTACGGCGGCGGCCGCGCCGTCAGGCGTCGCTCACTCGCCCACCGCCGGCGGACTCGACGACTGGATCTGTTCGTCGAGGCTGCGGGCGAACTCCCGCCAGGTCTCCGCGTACTGCCGCGCCAGGTTCACCACCAGGGCGCCGCAGTGCGGCGGGACCGCCGCGGTGAGCTCGGACCGCTGCCGCATCCCGACGGCGTTCTGGTGCAGCAGGCGCAGCAGGTTCCGGCCCTCCTCCTTGTGGCGCAGGGCCGGGTCGCGCAGCAGCTTCTCCAGCATGTGGTGGGGGTCGGTGTCGTGCGGCTCCTGCCGGTGCGCGGTGGGCAGCCCGCGCACCTGCGGGACGGACGACTCCGGCGCGTCCTGACCCGCTCCGCGGTCGGGCGCGATCACCGGGGCCTCGCCGACCCGCAGCCGTCTGCGCACATCGCTCACGGTCGCCGGGGAGAGCCCCGCCAGACGCGCGATCTCACGCAGCGAGGCGTCCGGACGCTCGGCGATCAGCTCCGCCGCCCGCCTGCGCCCCTCGTCGCTGCTGAGCGGGCGGACCTTGCCGTCCCTGCCCATTCTGGCGTGCAGTCGCACCACCCCGTCGGACTGCCGGCGGATGGCGGCCACCGACTTGGCCCCGAGGCCGGACGCGCGCGCGATCGCCCGGTCCGACAGATGGGGGTGCGACTTGACGATCCTCGCCGCCGCCGCCCGTCGGTCGGCCTGCGAGAGCGGCAGGCCGTGCGTCACGTTCGCCTGCACGGCCCGCAGGAACGCGTCCTCGGTGCTGCCCTCGAAGTACTCGACCCGGATGACCCGCTCGCCCCGGACGAAGGCGGCCATCAGACGGTGCATTCCGTCGATGACGTGCAGCGTGCGGCGGTCGACGAGAATGGGCGGGAGGGGGCCTTCCACCTCGGCGAGGCGCGCCACGTGTTCCCGGTCCGGGCCCTGCGACCGCAAGGAGACGCCCGGCATGATCGATGATATGGGTACTTCTTCCCCCGCCGGCCCGTTCCTCTGCGTGGGCATCATGGGTTCCGTCGGGCCGGCGCCGCGGGGGGCGTCGACTCCGGTGGCGGCTGCTCCGACTAAGACCGAACCCGCGGATCCTGGAGGGACGTCGACCTGCTGATTCATTCTGCTACCCCGTTGATTGACAGCTCACAGGACATGACGCACGCGACAACCGGAAGGTTGAGCACCACCGGGCGCGCCGGCGTCCCGGCACACGCACCGGGCGCACCACCCGACGGGATCGAGAGCTGTGATCAGCTCGGCGGAGTCTGCGAAGCGGAATCCTCGGACCGCAACGGTGAAGGGCCCGGTGCGGCGCACGCGCCGTCCCCGCCCGAACCGCGTCCTGCCCATGGCAGCCGCGTCACCTCGACCATCGCCTTCCACCCCGTTCCGCGATGTTGCCCACGCGTTACCACCAAGGATCAGGCTCAACTCCAGTGGTTGTCGAGCCCTCAGGTAGAGGAACGTGATATTCGATCGATAGAGGAACGTGATATACGGGGACAGGTCTAGTCCTGTCCTCGACGTTCCCTGACGGTCGTCATCGAGCCGGGGCAGTCGCGTGCGCGTGTGGGCCGGCCGGGCGTGACCCGGAATGCGGAACGCCCTGCCGGCCGGGCGCCCTCCACCGGGCGCCGCACGCACTGCTGACGTGGTCTCAGGCGCCGCCGCCCGGGGCGATCAGGCCCGTCTCGTAGGCGAAGACGACGGCCTGGACGCGGTCGCGCAGGTCGAGCTTGGACAGGATGCGGCCGACGTGGCTCTTGACCGTGGTCGGGCTCAGGAACAGCCGGGCGGCGAGTTCGGCGTTGCTCAGGCCCGTCGCGAGCAGGCGGAGCACCTCGAGTTCGCGCGGGGTCAGCCCGGACAGGTCGCGGTGCGGGGCGAGGGTCTGCGGTTCGTCGTGCTGGGCGAAGCGCTCGATCAGCCGCCGGGTGATCGTGGGCGCGAGGAGGGCGTCGCCGGAGCGCACCAACCGCAGGGCGGAGACCAGGCGTTCGGGGGTGACGTCCTTGAGCAGGAAGCCGCTGGCGCCGGCCGTGAGCGCGGCGTAGACGTAGTGGTCGAGGTCGTACGTGGTGAGGATGATGACCCGGGTCTCCTGCGCGCCGTCGCCGCCGAGGATGCGCCGGGTGGCCTCGATGCCGTCCATCTCCGGCATCCGGATGTCCATGAGGACCACGTCGGGCCGGGTGCGGCGGACCGCGGCCACGGCCTCCGCCCCGTCGGCGGCCTCCGCCGTCACCTCGATGCCGTCCGCGGCCAGGATCATCTTGAAACCGGTGCGCACCAGGGCCTGGTCGTCGGCGATGACGGCGCGCAGCGGCGCCCGCTCCTCGGTCATTCGGCGCTCCTCGGGATACGGGCGGCGACCCGGTAGCCGCCGGTGCGGGTCGGGCCGGCCGTCAGCTCGCCCTTGTAGACGGCCAGCCGCTCCCGCAGGCCCATGTGGCCCCGGCCGTTGCTCTCCACCGGCGGGGAGTCCTTCGCGCCGCCGGTGTCCGTGACCTCGATCTCCAGGCAGTCGTCGGTGTACCCGACGGCGACGGACGCCCGCGCGCCGCGCGCGTGCTTGATCGTGTTGGTCAGCGCCTCCTGCACGACGCGGTACGCCGCGAGGTCCACCCCCGGTGGCAGCGGCTCCGGCGGCAGCGACACGCCGACGCTCACGGGCGTTCCGGCGGCGCGCACCCGCTGCACCAGCCCGTCGAGCTGCGCGAGCCCGGGCTGGGGCTCCAGGCCGTCCGGCCTCTCGTGGTCAGGAGCCGCCAACAGGCCCATCACATGGCGCAGTTCGGCCATCGCGGCGCGGCCGCCCGCCTCGACCGCCAGCAACGCCTCCTTGGACTGCTCGGGCACCACGTCCATCACTTTTCGGGCCGCGCCCGCCTGGATCACCATCACGCTCACATTGTGGGTCACGACGTCGTGCAGTTCGGCGGCGATGCGGGCGCGCTCCTCCTCCACGGCCCGGCGCATGGCCTCCTCCTGGGCCTGCTGCAGTTCGGTGACCCGGTCCCGGCTGGTGGCCAGCCGCAGTTGCAGGAAACGGACGAGGCTGGCCAGCATCCCGGCCACCAGCAGCACGAATCCCGGACTGGACCAGCCCGGGAGCACCGGGTCCGCGTGCCGGAAGGCGAAGCCGGACAGCGCGGCGGCGATCACCAGCACGGCGATCGCCATGATCCGGTAACGGCTGTACACGATGGCGCTGTAGGCGCCGACGACGCACGCCAGGACGGTGATCCAGGAGGCGGAGGCGCCGATGGCGAGGGCCGCGCCCAGCACCGCGGCGAAGATGGCCAGCGGGTAGCGGCGCCGGAGCGCCAGCGGTAGCGTCGACAGGACGACCAGGGTCCAGGGCACGGGCGGAGGATGCTCGTCCACGGGCGCCTGACCGGGGCCGGGGCCGGGCGGCGCGGGCGGGGCCGGGACCCCGGTGCCGATGTCCACCTTGGGGGGGTTGATGTTCGCGGGCCCGTTGCCGGGGTAGCGCACCGCGACGAACAGGGCGAGGGCGGTCAGCGCGACCGCCAGCACCACGTCGACGCGCACCGCTCGCCTGGACAGCGGGGCGGCCTTCGCCTCGGGGCGCAGCGCGTCGAGGAGCTGCTGGCGTCGGCCGGGCTTCACCTCGGGGCGCAGCGCGTCGACGAGCCGCTGACGTCGGCTGCGCCGGTCTTCCGTCTCCATCCCCACATTGTGCTGCGCCCGGCGCCCGGTCGGCGTCCGCCTGTTCGACCAGGGCATCGGCCCTGAGGTCTACTCCTCAGGTAGGAGTCCGCGACTGGATCATCCGCTGGAAGGGCTTGATGTGGGTTCCGCGGCCGACGCGCCCCACAGCTGACAGCCTCTAGGTTCACAGGGTCGGCAACGGCATGTGTCTCTCGCGACCGTAAGGACGGACAACCCGATGAATCAAGTGATCGAACTGGAGGGTGTGTCGAAGCGCTACGACAGCGCCGGCACGCCGGCGCTCGGACCGCTCACGCTCAGCATCGGCCAGGGTGAGGCCCTCGCCGTGACAGGCCCCTCGGGCAGCGGCAAGTCCACGCTGCTGAACCTCATCGCCGGCCTGGACAAGCCGACCGACGGCGCCGTCATCGTGGCCGGCCGGCGGATCGACCAGCTGAGCGAGCACGCCCTCGCCAAGTTCCGTCGCGAGTACATCGGCATGGCCTTCCAGTTCTTCAACCTGCTCGACGACCTCACCGTCATCGACAACATCCAGCTCCCGGCCCAGCTGACCGGGACGAGCCGGCGCGCGGCCGCGGCCCGCGCGCACGAGCTGATGGAGATGCTGGGCATCCAGAAGCACGCCCGCGCCTACCCGGGCCGGCTGTCCGGAGGCGAGCGCCAACGGGTCGGTGTGGCGCGGGCGTTGATCAACCGCCCCGCGCTGCTGCTCGCCGACGAGCCCACCGGCGCGCTGGACACCGCCTCGGGTCACGACGTCCGCGACCTCTTGGTGGACCTGCACCGCGGCGGCCAGAGCATCGTGCTGGTGACGCACGACCTGGCGCTGGCGGAGGCGTGCGCGAGCCGCACGATCCACCTGGTCGACGGTCACCTCGCCCTCGACACGTACGCGCGGGCCGTCCGATGAGCGTATTCGGGAACGGCGCACTGGGCCGGGTCGTACGCTCCGGAGTGGGCCGGCGCAGAGTGCAGACGCTGGTGATCGCCGTGGCCACCATGATGGCCGTCGCCTCGGCCGTGGTCGCCGGGTCGCTGATGGTCGCCGCGGCCGCGCCCTTCGACCACGCCTTCGGCCGGCAGCGGGGCGCGCACATCACCGCGCAGTTCGATCCGGCCAAGGCGAGCGCGGCGCAGCTGGCGGGGACCGGGAACCTGGACGGCGTCACCGCGAGCGCGGGACCGTACCCGTCCACGGCGTTCCGGCCGGTGGACCGGACGGGCTTCCAGATGCCCACGCTGACCCTGGTCGGGCGGTCCGGCCCGGACGGTGACGTGGACCGGGTGGAACTCAAGTCGGGCCGCTGGGCGCAGAAGCCGGGCGAGATCGTGCTCGGCGCTTCGTTCGAGGGACCCTCGTTCGAGATCGGCTCCTCGTTGAGGACGTCGGACACCGCGAACGCCCCGACCCTGTCCATCGTCGGCTTCGCCGTGTCGGCCAGCAGGACCGCCGACGCCTGGGCGGTTCCGGAGCAGGTCGACGCGCTGGCGGCGCAGGGCAGCCCGGTGACGAGCCAGATGCTCTACCGCTTCGACTCCGCGGGCACGGCGCGGCAGATCCTCGCCGACCGGGCGAAGCTCGCCGCCGCCGTGGGGCCCGGCGCGATGCTGGGTACGCAGTCCTGGCTGGACACCAAGCGCGCGGCGGACCAGGGCGCGGCGGCGACCGTCCCGTTCGTGATGGCGTTCGGCGTGCTCGGCATCGTCATGTCGGTGATCATCGTCAGCAGTGTGATCAGCGGCGCGGTCGGCACCAGTCTGCGCAGGATCGGCATCCTCAAGGCCATCGGCTTCACCCCGCGCGAGGTCGTCCGCGCCTACGTGGCCCAGGCGTTGATCCCGGCCGGCGCCGGCATCGCCGTGGGAGTGGTGCTGGGCAACGTCCTGGCGGTGCCGCTGCTGTCGGACACCGAGTCGGTGTACGGCACCGTGTCGCTGTCGGTGGCCTGGTGGGTGGACATCGCGGTGCCGGCCGCCGCACTGCTCGTCGTGGCGCTCGCGGCGCTGGTTCCCGCGCTGCGGGCCGGACGGCTGCACACGGTCGAGGCCATCGCGGTCGGCCGGGCGCCGCGCACCGGACGCGGGCAGTGGGCGCACCGGGCGCTGGGACGGCTGCCGCTGCCCCGGCCGGTGACCTACGGCCTCGCCACCCCCTTCACCCATCCGGTGCGGGCCCTCGCGATGCTGCTCGCGGTGGCGTTCGGCACGGTCGCGGCGACCTTCGCGGTCGGACTGACCTCGTCCCTGAGCGCGGTCGGCTCCTCGCAGGACCCCGAGAGCCGCGCCGCGGTCACGGTCACGACGGTCAGGCTGAACAGCATGGCTCCCCCGCCGCCGCCTCCCGTGGCAGGCGAGGCCCCGAGCCCGTCCCCCGCCAGCAGCACCGCCACCACGTCCCGGCCCAAGGTCGCCGACCCGGCGAAGGTGCGCGCCGCCATCAAGTCGGTGGCCGGGCTGAAGTCCTACTACGGCAAGCTCCAGACCGACGTCGCCGTGGCCGGGGTCTCCGGCTCGGTCCAGGCCAGCCTCTACGAGGGCGACTCGCGCGCCGGCAGCTACGACATGCTCTCCGGGCACTGGATCACCGGCCGGGGGCAGGTCGTGGTGCCGTCCCGCTTCCTGGAGCGGACCAGCACCAAGGTCGGCGACACGGTGCGGTTGACCTACGAGAAGGAGAGCGCCGACCTGCGGATCGTGGGCGAGACCTTCGACACCTCGGGCAACGAGCTGGAGATCCACGCGGACATGGCCGACTTCCCGTCGGCCCGGCCCGACACGTTCCTCGTCGACGTCGACTCCGGCGTCTCGGCCGACGAGTACGCCCAGAAGGTGGCGGCGCTGGTGCAGCCGCTGGGCGGCGACGCCACGACCGTGCCGCCCGCCGACCAGAAGGGCGTCATCCTCATCATGGACGCGATGGCGGTGCTGCTCACCCTGATGCTGGTCTCCGTGGCCGGCCTCGGCGTGCTCAACTCCGTCGTGCTGGACACCCGCGAACGCGTCCACGACCTGGGTGTGTGCAAGGCGATCGGCATGTCGCCGCGGCAGACGGTGAGTCTCGTGCTCGCCTCGGTGGCCGCGATCGGCGTGATCGGCGGACTGCTGGGCGTGCCGGTGGGATACCTGCTGCACCGCCTGGTCATGCCCGTGATGGGACGTGCCGTGGGCACCAGCATGCCGGCGTCGGTCATCGACGTGTACGGTCCGGGCCAGCTGCTCCTGCTGGGGCTGGGCGGCGTCGTGCTCGCGATGCTGGGCGCGCTGGTCCCGGCCAGCTGGGCGGCCAGGACCCGTACGGCCACCGCGCTGCGCACCGAGTAGCACCCGGCGGAACACCCGCCACCTCACGTGAACCGCCCGGCCCCGGTCCGTGCGGTTCATGCGTTCCGGGACCCGGGGTGGCACGTCCGTCCTCGGGCCGGGGCGTTGGTCCTGGTACGCCGGGCGACACCCCCGGCAGGGCCCAACACACGTGGCCCCCGCCCGGGTTTCCGGCCTCCTCGTGGAGACCCGGAAGGCCGGACGGGGGCCATCCGCACGGGCGGGAGCCCGCCCCGCCCGGTCGGGCGGGACGGGCTCACCGGCCTACGGCCGTCCCGGCGCGGTCAGTCGCCGCGCGACAGCTCCCTCACTCGTTCTCCCGCCCACGCATACGGCGCAGCGCGGGCCTGGCCTTCGGCCGGTGGCTCCCCCGGCCGGCGAGCCAGCCCGCGAGCCCGGCCGGCGTGGGCGAGGTGAAGACCGTACGGATCGGCAGTTCCTCGCCCAGCACCGTGCGCACCCGGCTGACCAGGCGGGTGGCCAGCAGCGAGTGACCGCCGAGCGCGAAGAAGTCGTCGTCCACACCCACCACGGGCACGTTCAGCACCCGTGCGAAGGTCTCGCACAGGATCCGCTCCTCGTCCGTGGCCGGTTCCCGGCCCGTCCCCGCCGACGAGGAGACCTCCGGCTCCGGCAGCGCCGCACGGTCCAGCTTGCCGTTGACCGTCAGCGGCAACGCGTCGAGGACCACAACCGCCGACGGCACCATGTACTGCGGCAGTTTCCCCGCGACATGGTCACGCACCGTCCGGCCCAGCGCGCGGTCGTCGACGTCGGCCCGGTCGCCCGCGGGGACGACGTAGGCCACCAGCCGGCCGTCTCCCGCGGCATCCGCGCGCACGGTGACGGCGGCCCGGGCCAGCGCGGGGTGCCCGGTCAGCACGGCCGCGATCTCCTCGGGCTCCACGCGGAAGCCGCGGACCTTCACCTGGGTGTCCGCCCGGCCGGCGAACACCAGCCGGCCGTCGGCCGTCCACCGCACCCGGTCGCCCGTCCGGTACATCCGCTCTCCGGCCGGCGTGTACGGGCACGCGACGAACCGCTCGGCCGTCAGCTCCGGCCGTCCCACGTACCCGCGGGCCAGGCTGGAGCCGGCGACGTACAGATCGCCCGCCACCCCGACCGGCACGGGGGCCAGGCGCTCGTCCAGGACGAACGCCCGCACGCCGCGGATCGGACCGCCGATGTCCGGGACGTCGCCCTGCGCCAGCACCTGGGACATCGTCGCGCAGACCGTCGTCTCCGTCGGCCCGTAGGCGTTGACCAGCCGCCGTCCCGGCGCCCAGCGCGCCACCAGCTCCCGGTCCAGCGCCTCACCGGCCGAGACCAGCGTCGACACCGGCGCCAGGTCCTCGGGCGACATCTCGGCCAGCACCGCCGGCGGCAGGGTCACGTGCGTCACCGCGTGCCGGGACAGGACTCCCGCCAGCCCGGGGCCGGGCAGGAGTTCCTCCGCGTCGGCCACCACCAGGCAGGCGCCGGACGACAAGGCCACCACCACGTCCGAGACCGCCGCGTCGAAGCTCATCGACGCGAACTGGAGCAGCCTGCTCGACCCGTGCACGGCGAACCGGTCCGTCTGTGCGGCGGCCAGGTTCGCGAGCCCGGCGTGCGACACCGCCACCCCCTTGGGCCGCCCCGTGGAACCGGACGTGTAGATCACGTACGCCATCTGGTCGGGCACCGTGCTCACCCGGGGAGGTGTCACCGGCGCGGTCTCCAGGGCTGCGGCCACCTCGGGGTCGTCCAGGTTCAGCGCCCGCGGCCCGGGTGCGGAGAACCGCCGCGTCAGACCACTGCGTCCGACGACGACTTCGGCTCCGCTGTCCGAGAGCATGAACGCCAGCCGCTCGGCCGGGTACTCCGGGTCCAGCGGCAGATACGCCGCCCCCGCCTTCCACACGGCCAGGATCGCGGCGATCGCCTCGACGCCGCGCGGCAGGCACAGGCCCACGACAGACTCCGCGCCCACCCCGTGCGCCCTCAGCCGGTGCGCCAGGCGGTTGGCCCGCGCGTCGAGTTCCGCGTACGACACCTCGGTCGTACCGGACGCGACCGCCACCGCGTCGGGAGTCCTGGCCGCCTGCGCCTCGAACAGCTCCGACGCCGTCTCGGCGGCGACCGGCGCTTGCCCGCCGGTCCATTCCCGCAGCACCCGCCGCAGTTCGTGCGCCGGCATCGACTCGATGGCCGCCAACCGCGTCTCGGGCGCGTCCTCCAACGCCGCCACCAGGTTGTCCACCACGGTGTGCAGCATGGCGCAGACGGACTCGGCGTCCACGGGAGCCACCGCGTCGACGGTGAGGGCGAAGCCCGAACCGAGATCGTCGACGGCCACCGCGACCGGGTAGTTGGTCCGTTCGCGGGTCAGCAGCGGGTTCACGCCTTCGAGCAGGGCGCCGCCGCCCGGCTTCGGCGCCTGGTCGGCGGTCTGATGGTGCCGGTAGTTGAAGATCGAGGTGAACAGCGGGCTGCCGCCCGGCACACCGCTGGCCCGCTGCGCCAGAGCCAGCGGCGCGTGCTCGTGCGCCAGCAGCTCCGCCAGCTGGTCGCGCAGGCCGAGCAGGACGTCGCGCACCTCGGCCGATCCCACCCGCACTCGTACGGGGAGCGTGTTGATGAAGGGCCCCTGCACACGATCGGCTCCGGCGCCGGCGTTCATCCGCCCGAACAGCACCGTGCCGAACACGACGTCGTCGCGGCCGCTGACCGTCGCCAGGACCCGCGCCCAGGCCAGATGGAACAGAGTGGCCGGGCTCACGCCCAGCGACCGCGCCGTCCTGCGCACCCGGCCGGCCAGCTCCTCCTCGACGGACCACCGCGCGCGGTCCGCGTCGGCGCCGTCGCCGTGCACGTCGAGCAGCCCGTACGGAGCCGTGGTCTCGTGCACGTCCCCGAGCAGCTCGGCGAAGTACCGCTCGTGCTCCTCCCTCGGCACACCCAACCGGGCCTGGGCCACGAAGTCCCGGAACGGAAGGGCCGCCGGCAGCGCGTCGCCCCGCCCGGACAGGAACGCGCCCAGCTCACGCAGCAGGGCTTCCTGACTCGTGTGGTCGCGCACCGTCTGGTGGATGCGGACCAGACACACCCACCGCCCGCTGCCCGGCTCGGCGGCGATGTGCGCCCGGATCAGCGGAGCGCTGCGCAGGTCCATCCACCCTCCGGCGTGCGCCAGCAACTGCCGTACGGAGTCGCCGCTTTCGGGATCGGGCACGAACTCCTCGACGGGCAGCTCCACCTCGCGCAGCACCACCTGGACCGGCTCGCGCAAGTCCTCCCAGAGGATCGCGGTGCGGTAGATGTCGTGCCGGTCCACCACGCGCTGCAACGCCCCGAGGAACGTGTCCAGCCGCTCCCGCGAGTCGAGTTCGAGCACGATCGGCAGCACATAGACGTCGCGGTTCTCCTGGTCGGCGACCAGGTGGTGGAAGAGGATGCCTTCCTGGAGGGGGGCGAGCGGGTAGACGTCGGCGATGTTGGCCGCGCCGCCCGGGATCCGCCCGACGATGTGCGCCACCTCGGCCTCGTCCAGGTCCACCAACGGCAGCATCTGCGGTGTGAGGTGCTCGGCGCCCTCAGGTATCCGGTTCTCCGGCACCTCGACCGCGTCCGGAGCCGCCACCGCGGCCAGACCCGCCGGCGTCGGCGTCTGGAACAACGCCCGCACCGACACCGACACACCCTGCCCCCGCAACTGCTCCACCAGGGCCACCGCCAGCAGCGAATGACCGCCCAGCGTGAAGAAGTCGTCGTCCACACCCACCGCCGACAGACCCAGCACCGTTGCGAACGCCTGGCACAGAATCTCCTCCTGCACCGTCGCCGGACCACGCCCACTGTCCGCCGTCGCAGCCGCACCATAATCAGGCGCCGGCAACCCCCTACGATCCAGCTTCCCATTACTGGTCAACGGCAGCTCCGGCAGCACGACCACCGCGGACGGCACCATGTACTCCGGCAACCGGGCCGCCACGAACTCCCGCACCGAGGCGGACAGTTCAGCGCCATCCGTCTCGTCCACCTCATCGGTGACGACGTAGGCGACCAGGCGGACATCCCCGGGCACATCCTCCCGGGCGACCACCGCGGCCCCCTCGGCCAGCGGATGCGCGGCCACGACCGCCTGCACCTCACCCGGCTCCACCCGGAACCCACGAATCTTCACCTGCTCATCCGCACGCCCCGCGAACACCAGATTGCCCTCACCCGACCACCGGGCACGGTCCCCCGTCCGATACATCCGCTCACCCGCACCACCGAACGGACACGCAACGAACCGCTCCGACGTCAGCCCAGGCCGACCCACATAACCACGCGCCACCTGCGCACCCGCCACATACAACTCCCCCACCACACCCACCGGCACCGGGCGCAGCCACTCATCCAGCACATACACCCGCGTATTCGCCACCGGAGCACCCACCGGCACCACCCCACCAGCCACCAACTCCCGCGACAGACGCACCGTCGCCACACCGACCGTCGTCTCCGTCGGCCCGTAATGATTGAACACCGCCGAACCCTCACCGACCGCGTCCAGCAAGCCGTTCACCAACTCCGGCGAAGCCGCCTCACCACCCAGAACCAACGACCGCACCGACCCCACCGACTCGGCACCCAGCGCCGCCACATGCGACGGCACCGCCTTCAAGCAGTCAATCCGGTGCTCGGTCAGGTACTGGGCTACGGCGGCCGGGTCCGTGACCAGCTCCTCGTCCAGGAAGTGCAGCTCACCCCCGCCCGTCAGGCTCGCGAACACCGTCGTGTTCGCCAGGTCCGTCGCCTGACCCTGCAACACCGCGAACCGGCCACCCCCACCGAACCCGACCCGCTCCGGCACCGACGCCACATAGTTCGCCAGCCCGCCGTGCGTGACCGCGACACCCTTCGGCCGCCCGGTCGACCCGGACGTGAACACCACATACGCCACCTGCCCCGGACGTATCTCCACCCCCGGCGCCGTCTCCGCAGCCGCCGCGAGCTGCATCGCAGTCAGCGGACTGTCCACCGCGACGAGACGGTGCCGCCCCGCCGGGAGATCGTCCAGGATCTCCTCCGTGGTCAAGGTGAGCACCGCGCCGCTGTCGCGCAGGACCAACGCCACCCGCTCCGCCGGCAGTCCCGCGTCCACCGGCACATAGCCCGCGCCCGCCTTCCACACCGCGAGCATCCCCACCACCATCTCCACACCCCGCGGCAGACACAACCCCACCACCGACTCCCCGCCCACACCCTGCGCCCGCAGATAATGCGCCAGCCGATTCGCCCGCGTATCCAACTCCCCGAACGACACCCGCCCGTCCCCGTCGACCACCGCCACCGCACCCGGCGACCGCACCACCCGCTCCTCGAACAGCCCCAACACCGACACCTGCGGCAACTCCACCGCCGTGTCGTTCCACTCCACCACCACACGATCTCGCTCGGCCTCGTCCACGACGTCCACCGTCGACAGTCGCGACTCGGGCTCGGCCAGCAACCGGTCCAGCACTCCGACCCAGCGGTCGGCCAGCGTCCGGGCGGTCTCCGGGTCGAAGAGATCGGTCGCGACCGTCACCGCTCCGTGCACGCCCATCGGCGCCCCGTCGGCGTCGTACGACTCACCGACCATCACGTCCAGGTCGAACTTGGCCGCCGGACGAGCGGTCGGCAGGACCTCGACGTCGAGACCGGGCAGCGACACGGTCGCTTCCGCGGTGTTGTGCATCGTGAGGACGACCTGGAAGAGGGGGTGCCGGGCCAGCGACCGGGCCGGCGCGAGTTCTTCCACCAGCCGCTCGAAGGGCACGTCCTGATGCCCGAACGCGGCAAGACTCGTCTCCCGGACCCGCTCCAGCACCTGCCCGAACGTCGGATCACCCGACAGATCCGTCCGCAGCACCAACGTGTTCACGAAGCAGCCGACCAACTCGTCCAGCGCCTCGTCCGTACGCCCCGCGATCGCCGAACCGATCGGAATGTCCGTCCCCGCGCCCAACCGCGACAACGTCACCGCCAACGCCGCCTGCAACACCATGAACACCGTCACACCCTCGGCACGGGCCACCTCGACCATCCGCGCGTGCAACTCCGACGGCATCTCGAACACCGCCGTATGCCCCTGATGCGACGCCGCCACCGGACGAGGCCGGTCGAACGGAAGACCCAACTCCTCCGGAGCCCCCGCCAACGCCGCACGCCAGTACGCCACCTGGCGTGACATCAAGCTGTCCGCGTCGTCGTCGGAGCCCAGCAGTTCCCGCTGCCACAACGCGTAATCCGCGTACTGCACCGGCAACGTGTCCCACCCGGGCTCCCGATCCTCGCACCGCGCCGCGTAGGCCATCGACACGTCGCGCGCCAGCGGCCGGGTCGACCAGCCGTCGCCCGCGATGTGATGCACCACCAGGGCCAGCACGTGTTCCTCGGGAGCGACCTCGAAGAGCCACGCCTTCAGCGGCGCCTCGGTGGCGAGGTCGAAGGCGTGCGAAGAGATCCGAGCGAGCGCGTCGGGCAGTTCGGCGGAGGTGATCGGGGCCGCCGGCAGCTCCCAGGCGATCTCGTCCTCGTCCAGGACGTGCTGGTACGGCTCGCCGTCCACCACGCGGAAGACCGTCCGAAGGGACTCGTGGCGCACGATCAGGTCACGCAGCGCGTCGGCCAGCGCCTGCCGGTTCAGCCGTCCGGTGAGCTTCAGCGCCACCGGGCTGTTGTAGGTCTGGCTCGGACCCTCCAACTGGCCGATGAACCAGAGCCGACGCTGCCCGTACGACAGCGGCACCCGCTCCGGGCGCCCCAGCGGCACCAAGGCGGCACGCGCCTCGCCGGCCTCCGCCAGCTGTGCGGCCAGTCCCGCCACCGTGGGAGCCTCGAACAGCTCACGGATGCCCACTTCTACGCCGAGCAGCGTCCGTATCCGGCTCACCAGCCGGGTCGCGAGCAGGGAGTGCCCGCCCAGAGAGAAGAAGTCGTCCTCCACACCCACCGCGGGCAGTCCCAGCACCTGCGCGAACGCCTGGCACAGGAGCTCCTCCTCCAGCGACACGGGGGCCCGACTCGAATCGGACGCCGCAGCCGCGTACTCGGGGCTGGGAAGCGCCTTGCGGTCGAGCTTTCCGTTGCTGGTCAACGGCAGCTCCGGGAGTACGACCACCGCGGACGGCACCATGTACTCCGGCAACCGACCCGCCACGAACTCCCGCACCGAGGCGGACAGTTCAGCGGCATCCGTCTCGTCCACCTCGTCGGTGACGACGTAGGCGACCAGGCGGACATCCCCCGGAACATCCTCCCGGGCGACCACCGCGGCCCCCTCGGCCAGCGGATGCGCGGCCACGACCGCCTGCACCTCACCCGGCTCCACCCGGAACCCACGAATCTTCACCTGCTCATCCGCACGCCCCGCGAACACCAGATTGCCCTCACCCGACCACCGGGCACGGTCCCCCGTCCGATACATCCGCTCACCCGCACCACCGAACGGACACGCAACGAACCGCTCACCCGTCAGCCCAGCCCGACCCACATAACCACGCGCCACCTGCGCACCCGCCACATACAACTCCCCCACCACACCCACCGGCACCGGACGCAACCGCTCATCCAGCACATACACCCGCGTATTCGCCACCGGAGCACCCACCGGCACCACCCCACTGGCCACCAACTCCCGCGACAGACGCACCGTCGCCACACCGACCGTCGTCTCCGTCGGCCCGTAATGATTGAACACCGCCGAACCCTCACCGACCGCGTCCAACAGGCCGTTCACCAACTCCGGCGAAGCCGCCTCACCACCCAGAACCAACGACCCCACCGACCCCACCGACTCAGCGCCCAGCGCCGCCACATGCGACGGCACCGCCTTCAAGCAGTCGATGTCGTGTTCCGCCAGATACGCGGCCACCGCGGCCGGGTCCGTGACGAGTTCCTCGTCCAGGAAGTGCAGCTCACCCCCGCCCGTCAGGCTCGCGAACACCGTCGTGTTCGCCAGGTCCGTCGCCTGACCCTGCAACACCGCGAACCGGCCACCGCCATCGAACCCGACCCGCTCCGGCACCGACGCGACGTAATTCGCCAGCCCGCCATGCGTAACGGCCACACCCTTCGGCCGCCCGGTCGAGCCAGACGTGAACACCACATACGCCACCTGCCCCGGACGTATCTCCACCCCCGGCGCCGCCTCAGAGGCGGCCGCGAGCTGCATCGCGGTCAGCGGACTGTCCACCGCGACCAGACGGTGCCGTCCCGCCGGGAGATCGTCCAGGATCTCTTCCGTGGTCAGGGTGAGCACCGCGCCGCTGTCCCGCAGGACCAACGCCACCCGCTCCGCTGGCAGTCCCGCGTCCACCGGCACATAGCCCGCGCCCGCCTTCCACACCGCGAGCATCCCCACCACCATCTCCACACCCCGCGGCAGACACAACCCCACCACCGACTCCGCACCCACACCCTGCGCCCGCAGATAATGCGCCAGCCGATTCGCCCGCGCATCCAACTCCCCGAACGACACCACCCCGTCCCCGTCCACCACCGCCACCGCACCCGGCGACCGCACCACCCGCTCCTCGAACAGCCCCAACACCGTGGAAGCCGCCACCGGCACCTCCGTGGTGTTCCACTCCACCACCACCCGATCCCGCTCCTCCGCCCCCAGCACATCGGCCGCGCTCACGCGCGTCGACGGGTCCTCCGTCAGCTCGGACGAGACACGGAGGAACCGCTCCGCCAGTCGTCCGGCCGCGGCGGCGTCGAACAGGTCCGCGGCGACGGTCACCGCTCCTCGCACGCCTGCGGGCTCGCCCTGTGCGTCGAACTCCTCCTCGACCATCACGTCCAGGTCGAACTTCGCGGAGGGCTTGCCGAGGAAGAGCGGTGTGGACCGGATTCCGGGCAGCGTCAGTGTGGCCGCGTCCGACTCCCACCCGGACGAGGCGTTCAGTTTGGTGAGGACGACCTGGAAGAGGGGGTGCCGGGCCAGCGACCGGGCCGGCGCCAGTTCCTCCACCAGCCGCTCGAAGGGCACGTCCTGATGCCCGAACGCGGCAAGACTCGTCTCCCGGACCCGCTCCAGCACCTGCCCGAACGACGGATCACCCGACAGATCCGTCCGCAGCACCAACGTGTTCACGAAGCAGCCGACCAACTCGTCCAGCGCCTCGTCCGTACGCCCCGCGATCGCCGAACCGATCGGAATGTCCGTCCCCGCGCCCAACCGCGACAACGTCACCGCCAACGCCGCCTGCAACACCATGAACACCGTCACACCCTCGGCACGGGCCACCTCGACCATCCGCGCGTGCAACTCCGACGGCATCTCGAACACCGCCGTATGCCCCTGATGCGACGCCGCCACCGGACGAGGCCGGTCGAACGGAAGACCCAACTCCTCCGGAGCCCCCGCCAACGCCTCACGCCAGTATGCCACCTGACGCGACATCAAGCTGTCCGCGTCCTGCTCGGAGCCGAGCAGCTCACGCTGCCACAACGCGTAATCCGCGTACTGCACCGGCAACGCGTCCCACCCGGGCTCCCGACCCTCGCACCGCGCCCCGTAGGCCACCGACACGTCGCGCGCCAGCGGTCCCATCGACCAGCCGTCGCCCGCGATGTGATGCACCACCAGCACCAGTACGTGTTCGTCCGGGCCCACCGCGAACAGCCACGCCCGCACGGGCGTCTCGACCGACAGGTCGAACGCGTAACCGGCGGCCCGGGCCATCGCCGCCGCCAGATCGCCGGGGGCGACCTGTCCGGACGGCAGTTCGGGGGACGGCTCGATCGTCGGCAGGTCGATCACCGACTCGGTCCACGACAGGGCGTCCAGGTCCAGCAGGCGGTCGTCCCGCTGCGGCTGCCCGCCCTGGCCGACCTCGACCACCGTGAGGTCCCAGTCGAGCGCGCCGACGGGCACGACCCGCTGGTAGGGCTCGCCGTCCGCGACGGGGAACACCGTGCGCAGCACCTCGTGCCGCCCGATGACGTCCGTCAGCGCCTGCCCGAGGGCCTGCCGGTCCAGCTGCCCGGTGAGGCGCACCACCACCGGGCTGTTGTAGGTCTGGCTCGGGCCCTCCAGCTGGCCGATGAACCACAGCCTGCGCTGCCCGTACGACAGCGGTGTCCGCTCCGGCCGCTGCCGCGCCGCCAGCGCGGCGCGGGCCACTTCCGCTCCGGCCAGGCCCGCGGCCACACCGGCCGGGGTCGGGGCGTCGAAGAGCGTCCTGATCTCCATCTCCACGCCGAGTACCGTGCGGATGCGGCTGACCAGCCGGGTGGCCAGCAGCGAATGCCCGCCCAGTTCGAAGAAGTCGTCGTCGACGCCGACGCTCTCCAGGCCCAGGACCTCGGCGAACGCACCGCACAGGATCTCCTCGCGGAGATCGGCCGGGCCCCGGCGGGAGCGCGCGGCGGCCGCCGCGTAGTCGGGGGCCGGCAGGGCGGCGCGGTCGAGCTTGCCGTTGCCGGTCAGGGGCAGCGTCTCCAGGACCACCACCGCCGACGGCACCATGTGCTCCGGCAGGCGCTCACCGGCGAAGGCCCGCAGCGCGGCCGCGAGCGCGGCGTGGTCGGTGTCCTCGTCGTCGGCGACGACGTAGGCGACCAGGCGCACCTCGCCGGGGACGTCCTCCCGGGCGACCACCGCGGCCCGGGCGACCTGGGGGTGGCCGGCCAGCACCGCGCGCACCTCGCCCGGCTCGATCCGGAACCCGCGGATCTTGGTCTGCTCGTCGACCCGACCGACGAACACGAGCTGCCCGTCGGCGGTCCAGCGGGCCCGGTCACCCGTGCGGTACATGCGCTCGCCGGCGGCGAACGGGCACGCCACGAAGCGTTCGGCGGTCAGCGCCGGCTGCCCCAGGTAGCCGCGCGCCAGCTGCGCGCCCGCGGCGTACAGCTCGCCCACCACGCCCGGCGCCACCGGTTCCAGTGCGGCGTCCAGGACGTAGAGCCGGGTGTTGGCGGCCGGGGTGCCGACCGGGATCACTCCGGAGGCGGCGTGCTCCGGGGTCAGACGTGTGGTGGCGACGCCGATCGTCGTCTCGGTGGGCCCGTAGTGGTTGAAGACCGCCCGCTCCCCGGCGGCCGCGAGGAGTGCGCGCACCAGGTCGGGCGAGGCCGCCTCACCGCCGAGGACCAGCGTCCGGGCGGGCAGCGCGCCGTCGGGGCCGAGCGCGGCGACGTGCGAGGGCACCGCCTTCAGGAAGTCGATCCGGTGCTCGGCCAGGTAGGCGGCGACCGCGGTCGGGTCGGTGACCGTCCGCGCGTCGAGTACGTGGAGTTCGCCGCCCGTGGTCAGGGACGCGAACACCACCGTGTTCCCGAGGTCCGTGGCCTGCGCCTGGAGCACCGCGTACCGGCCGCCCGGCGCGCCGAGTCCCACTCGGGCCGGCACCGAGGCGACGTAGTTGGCCAGGGCCCCGTGCGTGACCGCCACGCCCTTGGGGCGCCCGGTCGAACCGGAGGTGTACATCACGTACGCCAGCTGCCGCGCCAGCGGTTCGACGCCCGGCGCCGTCGTGGGCGCGGCGGCGAGCTGCGCCGCCACCATCATGCCGTCGATCGCCACCAGCCGCTGCCGGCCGGCGGGGAGTTCGTCGAGGATCTCCTCCGTGGTCAGCGTCAGCACGGCCCGGCTGTCGCGCAGCATGAACGCGATGCGTTCCGCCGGCTGGCCCGGGTCGAGCGGCAGGTAGGCCGCGCCCGCCTTCCACACCGCGAGCATGCCGGTGAGGGTCTCCACGCCGCGCGGCAGGCACAGACCCACCACCGAGTCCGCGCCCACGCCCTGTGCCCGCAGGTAGTGCGCCAGCCGGTTGGCCCGCCCGTCCAGTTCCCCGAACGACGCCGAACCGCCGGGCGACACCACGGCCACCGCGTCGGCCGTCCGCGCCGCCTGGGCCTCGAACCGCGCGGGCAGCAGCACGTCCGCCGGCTGGGAGGCGGTGTCGTTCCATCCGGTCAGGACGCGTTCCCGCTCGTCCGGCGAGAGCACCGCGACCCGGCTCAGCCGGGTCGCGGGAGCCGTCACCAGTTCTGTCAGCGTCCGGACGAACCAGGCCGCGATCCGCTGGGCGGCGCCCTCGCCGAAGAGGTCCGCGGCCGCGGTCAGCGCGCCCCGGATGCCCGCGGGCGCGCCGTCGGCGTCGAACGCCTCGCCCACCATCACGTCCAGGTCGAACTTGGCCGCGGGGCGCGCGGTGGAGATCATCTCCGCGCGCAGCCCGGGGAGTTCGATCAGCCCGTCGGCGATGTCGTTCATGGTGAGGACGACTTGGAAGAGGGGGTGGCGGGCGAGGGAGCGCTGCGGGGCCAGTTCCTCCACCAGGCGCTCGAAGGGGACGTCCTGGTGCTCGAAGGCGCCGAGGCCGGCCTCGCGCACCCGGCCGAGCACCTCGGTGAACGTCGGATCGCCGGACAGGTCGGTGCGGATGACGAGGGTGTTGACGAAGCAGCCGACCAGGTCGTCCAGCG
Source organism: Streptomyces similanensis (assembly GCF_039543625.1). Classification (NCBI taxonomy): domain Bacteria; kingdom Bacillati; phylum Actinomycetota; class Actinomycetes; order Kitasatosporales; family Streptomycetaceae; genus Streptomyces; species Streptomyces similanensis. The sequence continues at coordinate 104,309 of NZ_BAABKC010000001.1, forward strand.
CCTCGTCCATGCGGCCGGCCACCGCCGACCCGATGGGCACGTCCGCTCCCGCGCCCAGGCGGGACAGCAGCGCCGCCAGCGCACCGTGCAGCACCATGAAGGGTGTCACGCCCTCGGCCCGTGCCAGCTCCAGCAGCCGCGCGTGCACCTCGCCCGGCACGCTGAAGGTGGCGGTGCGGCCGCGATGGCCGGCCACCGCCGGGCGCGGCCGGTCCGTCGGCAGGTCCAGCTCCTCCGGTGTCCCGGCCAGCGCGTCACGCCAGTACGCCACCTGCCGCGACAGCAGGCTTCCCGGGTCGTCGTCCGAGCCCAGCAGCTCCCGCTGCCACAGGGTGTAGTCCGCGTACTGCACCGGCAGCGGGTCCCAGCCGGGCGCCCGGCCCGCGCACCGCGCGGTGTACGCCGTCGAGATGTCCCGCGCCAGCGGTCCCATGGACCAGCCGTCGCCCGCGATGTGGTGCACCAGCACCACCAGCACGTGTTCGTCCTCGCGGCCGGTCCGGAACAGCCAGGCGCGCACCGGGACTTCGGCCGCCAGGTCGAAGACGTGGCCGGCCGCGTCCACCACGGCGCTCGCCAGCTCCGACAGCGTCTCCTCGGCGGACGCGGCCAGTTCGGGCAGGTCGGTCATCCGGGAGAGCTGCTCGTAGGCCCGGCCGGAGTCGTGGACGGTGATCTCCTCCAGCTCCCAGTCGAGTTCGTCCGGGCCGAGGACCTCCTGGTACGGCTCACCGTCGTCGGAGGGCAGGATGGTGCGCAGCGCCTCGTGGCGGCCGAGCACGTCACGCATCGCGCTCTTCAGGGCCGCGGCGTCCAGCCGGCCGGACAGCTTCAGCACGATCGGCGTGTTGTAGGTGGCGCTGGGGCCTTCGAGGCGGCTCAGGAACCACAGTCGGCGCTGCGCGAACGACAGCGGCACCCGCTCGGGGCGCTCACGTCCCACCAGCACCACCCGTGCCTCGTCCGCGCCCGCCAGTCTGCCCGCGAGGCCCGCGATCGTCGGCGTCTCGAACACGGCCCGCATGGGCAGTTCGACGTTCAGGGTGCTGCGGATGCGGCTCACCAGCTGCGTCGCCAGCAGCGAGTGCCCGCCCAGGTCGAAGAAGTCGTCGTCGACGTCGACGCTGTCCAGGTCCAGGACCTCGGCGAACAGCGCGGACAGCAGCTCCGTGCGGGCGTCGGCCGGGCCGTGGCCCGCGTCCGCGCCCGTGGGCCGCTCCGCCGCCGGCTCACCCGGCCGGTCCGGCTCCGCGTCGGCCGGGAACTCCAGTTCGCCGGCGGTGGTCCAGCGCACCCGGACCCCGGCCCGGTACATCCGGGAGCCGTCCGCCGCGAACGGATCGGCGACGAACCGGCGCGCCGTCGCCCCGGCCCGGCCCGGGAATCCGCGCGCCACTCCCGCGCCGGCCACGTACAGCTCGCCCGGCACGCCCGGCGCGACCGGCCGCAGCGCGGCGTCCAGCACGTACGCCCGGTTGTTCGCCAGCGGGCGCCGGAGCGCGTCCGGGCCGTCCTGCCCGGCGCCGGTCCCCGTCGCGTGGACGCAGCAGCCCAGCAGCGCTTGAGGGCCGTCGTGGACGGTGCTCCCGGCGCGGCCGCTCTCGTCGGTCGCGGCCTGCGGCAGCAGCGCGTGCAGCACGCTCGGGCGCACCGGCGGGGTCGCGTACGGCGGCACCCGGGTCCCGTGCTCCGTCGCGTACGCGTCCGCCGCCCAGGCGACGTAGTTGGCCAGCGCGCCGTGGGTGAGCCCGACGGGGACGGACCGCCCCGTCGGGTCCGGCACGGCGATCACCTGGGCCAGGGCCTGGCCCGGCACACGGACGGCCGACGGACCGGCGTCCAGGCCGTTCACCCGCTCCGCCACCGACGGATCGTCCAGGTCCACGACCCCGAACCGGCCCGCCGGCAGCGGGTCCGGTACGCCGCCGGGGCCGCCGACGACGAGTTCCGCCCCGCTGTCGGCGAGCAGACGGGTGGTCTCCTCGGCCGTCAGTTCCGGGTCGATCGGCAGACAGGCGGCGCCGGCCTTCCACACCGCCAGCGTCGCCACGACCGCGTCGGCGTCCCGCGCCGTGCGCAGACCGACCACGGATTCCGGGCCCACGCCCTGAGCGGTCAGGTACCGCGCCAGCCGGTTGGCCCGCGCGTCCAGCTCGGCGAAGGACATCCCGTCGCCGTGGGAGCCGCCGGGGCCGCCGACGGCCGTGTCCGGCGTCCGCGCCGCCCGCGTCTCGAACAGCTCCACCACCGACGGCGGGGGCGCCGCGCCGGCCGCGGTGTCGTTCCAGTCGGCGAGGACGCGCGTCCGCTCCCGCGCCGACAGGACGTCGATCCGGCCGACCGGGTCGCCCGGCTGGGCCCCGGCGAGGCTGCGCAGGATGCGCAGGAAGCGCGGGCAGATCTCCTCCTCCGGCTCCAGGTCGCGCGCGCCGCGGTGCACGTCGACGTCGACCTGGAGGCCGGCGCCGTCCAGCCGGTCGTAGACGTCGATGCTGAGCGCGTCGATGGGGCCGTTGGCGAGGTTGCGGGCCGTGCCCGTGCAGTCGCCGAAGCGGAGCCGGTAGTCGAACGACATGACGTTGACGACCAGGTCGCACAGCGGGGCGCCGCCGAGGAGCTTGAGGTCGCGGAGCATGTCCTCGTACCGGTAGCGCTGGTGCCGGGTCGCGGTGCGCATCCGTGCCGCGATCTGCCCCAGGAGGTCCGCCACCGTCGTCGTCCGGCCGACGGAGACCCGGATCGGCAGGATGTTCGACGTCATGCCGGGAACCGCGAGGGCCCGGCGTCCGACGCGGCCCACCACCGGGACGCCGACGACGATGTCCCGCGCGCCCGTGGTGCGGTGGTGGTAGAGGCAGGCGGCGGCGATGGTCAGGCCGGCCAGGGTGGTCCGCAGCCTGCGCGCGCCCCGCTTGAGGCCGGCGGCCTCGTCGGAGCCGACCTCGCCCCAGTGCCGTACCGGCGCCTGCGGCAGCGTACGCGGCCCGTGCCCGTCGGCGCGCCCCGCGCGGGCGGTGTCCGACAACGCGTCGAGCCAGTACTCCCGGTCCTCGGACAGGGTGGTGGAGGACCGGTAGGCGCGGTCCTCGTCCAGGAGCACCGTGATCGGCTCCAGGGGGTGGTCCTGCCCGGGGTCGCGGCCTTCCGCGAGGGCCGTGTAGACGCGCGCCAGCCGGTCGGCGAACAGCCGGCCGCTGTGTCCGTCCATGACGAGGTGGTGCGCGCAGTGCAGCCAGTAGTGCCGGTCCGGGCCGGCCTTGATCACGGCGTAGCCGGTCAGGGGGCCGCCGGTGAGGTCCACCGGGCGGCGCAGTCGGGCCCGCATCCACGTCTCGGCGGCCGCGTGCGGGTCGGGTTCGGCGGTGAGGTCCACGAGTTCGACGGGATGCTCGTCCGCGTCGCCCAGGTACTGCCGCGGAACGTCGTCCTCGACGCGGAAGCGCAGCCGGGCCGTCTCGGCCTCGTGCACCGTGTGGCGCAGGGCTCGTACGAGGAGGCCGGCGTCGAGGTCGCCGCGTATCTCCACGTATTCGGCGATGTTGTAGACCGGGTTCTCGGGGTCGAGTTGTTGTGCGTACCAGACAGCGAGCTGGCCGGCCATGAGTTCCTGGTATTCGCCTTCAGATGCAGCCATCCCTGCACACCCCAACCGATCCGACTCATCGACTGGAGCAGCGGAGAGCAGCAGCCGTCGAGGCATGCTGAATTACCGTCCAGTCCTCAATGACAAAGCTGCGAAGAGATGTTCCGACATCCCCGGTAGCGCGTTGTGGAATCCCCGGCCGGCGGTCACCCGCCTGCTGACCGGTGACCGGCTGCCCGGCTGCCGCGCGCGCCCTACGGTGCGCTCGTACCGACACAGTTCACCCGGGCAGGAGCCACGACCGCCGCGGTTCACTATGCGCGACATCAGGTGCCTGATCAATACCGTCGGGCGGCGGGCGGCATGGGCTCGCGACGACGATCCAGGTGGTCGGGCGACGTGTTCAACTGAGGCGGCGACTCACTTGAACAGAGGCCCCGATCGTGTGCCGCCGAAACCGCCGGGACGCTCGGGCGCGACGCCCGCGTCAAGCCGCTGACACCACAAGTCGGGCCTGCGTACGGTATGGCGGGATGAGCCGTGTCCAAGGGGAGAGAGAGCGGGGAGCATTGGCCGCCGATCGCATGTCGACGACGCAGTTCGGTTCCATGCTGCGCAACGCGCGGAAACGCGCAGGAATGACACAGAGCCAGCTCGCCGAGATATCGACGGTGAGCATTCGGGCCATTCGCGACCTCGAACTCGAGCGCACCGGCAGTCCGCGCGTGCAGACGGTCCGGCTGCTCGCCGACGCCCTGCGGCTGGACGGAGTGCGGCGGGCGGAGCTGGAGGCCGTCGCCGGTCCGAGGGAGGTCCGGTCGCTCTACGACGACCTGCCGGCGCCGCCGGCCACCCTCGCCTCGTCCATCGCCAGGGCGGAGGAGACGGCCTCGCTGATCGGGCTGCTGCGGTCCACCGGCCATCAGCTGGTCAGGGTGACGGGCGCCCCGGGCATGGGCAAGACGACGCTCCTCCAGAACGTCGCGGGCGAGCTGCACCGGACCGGACTCGTCCCGGTGGTCTTCCTCGACCGCGCGGGGGGCGCGCCCGGGTCCGGGCACGGTGCGCCGCGCCGGCTCGTGAGCCGGGTCGCGGAGGTGATCGGGTGCGGCGCCGCGCTGGACGACGTGGCGGGACGCCTGGCCGCGGACGACGTCCTCCTCGTCGTGGACGGCCGTGACCTCGACGAGCGGGACCAGCGGGACCTGCGGGCGCTCGTGCGGCTCTGCCGGGGCCTTCGGGTGCTGATCGAATCCCGCGACCTCGCAGCCGGGCGCGCCGGGGAGATCACCTTCACGCTCTTTCCCCTCGACGTTCCGGAGTGGGACCGCCCGGCGGCGGGTGCGGCGCTCGCCGCCGACTCCCCCGTGCTGCGGTACGTGCTCTCGCACTGCGCCCTGCTGTACCCGGAGAAGGCGTCGTCGCCGGAGACGGTGGCCGCGGTCGCCGGCGTCTGCTGGCTCCTGGACGGAATTCCGGCGGCGCTCGAATCGGCCGTCTCCTGGCTGCTCATCTACGAACCCGCCGAACTCCTGCGCATGGCCCAGGTGTCACCGGCGCGACTGGTGACACCTCCGTCCGGGAACGGTTCCCCGCTCGTCGCCTGGCTGCGTCAGGCCCTCGCCTCGCTCCCGTCGTTCCAGCTGGCCGCCCTGCGCGATCTGGCCGGCTCGGGGCCCTGGTCGGTGAGCGACGCCGTCGCACTCCTCGCCGGCTCCGGCGCGGACGCGGCGAGCGCCGTTCACGACCTGCGGGCACGCGGGCTGGTGCGCCGCGTCAAGTCCGCTCCGGGGGAGGCGCAGCGGTTCGTGGTCCTCAACCTGATACGTCACCTCCTTCGCGGCGAGTCCGGTCCGCAGCCGCCGTCCTACGGTGTGCCGCTCTCGTGGTCCCCGCTGCGCGACGTCCAGCCGCTGACGTCGTGAGCGCGGCGCCGCCGGACGTGCCCCACGTGCCCCACGTGCCGTAGCGGCCGGACGGGGCAGCGAAGGCCGGGCCCGGCCACCCGCGGCCGGACGGGGCGGCGAACGCCGGGCCCGGCCACCCGCGGCCGGTCCATCTCTCTCCGGTCCCGCCGGCCCCGCCGGCCCCGGCGCCCCGGACGGGGGTCGCCGAGGTGGTGCGCCGCCGGTGCGCGGGGCCGGTCACGCTTGCGCCGTCCTGAGGGCCGCCACCACCTGGCGCACGGTGGGATGGCGGTAGAACTCGCGCAGCCGCAGGGTGGGCATGCCCTCGGCGCGCATCGCCGCCGAGGTCTTCACCGCGATCATCGAGTTCCCGCCGGCCTCGAAGAAGTCGTCGTCGAGCCCGATCGGGAAGCCCAGCAGGCCGGCCCACAGCTCCTGCAGCCAGGAGGCCAGGGCGTCGTCGGCCGTCGGGGTGTGGTCCTCGGCGGCCCTCGTGGTGATCTCGGGACGCGGCAGCCGCGCCACGTCGACCTTGCCGCTCGTGGTCAGGGGCAGCGCGTCCACCGCGGTCACCGTCGCCGGGACCATGTAGTCGGGCAGGACGGCGGCGGCGTGCTCGCGCACCGCCCGCACATCACCGCCGTCCAGCACCACGTAGGCGTCCAGGCGCTTGCCGGAGGAGCCGCCGCCGTCCGCGGAGCCCACGACGACCGCCGCGGCCCGCACCGCCGCGTCCTCCAGCAACACCGTGCGGATCTCGTCCAGTTCGATCCGGAAGCCCCGTATCTTCACCTGGTTGTCGAGGCGCCCGAGGTGTTCCAGGGACCCGTCCGGACGCAGCCGGCCCCGGTCGCCGCTGCGGTACATCCGGCCGTCGGTGTACGGGTCGGGCCGGAACCGTTCCTCGGTCAGGCCGGGCCGGCCGACGTAGCCCTGGGCGACACCGGCGCCGCCGACGCATATCTCGCCCGCGGCACCGGGCGGGAGCAGCCGCCCCGCGGGGTCCAGGACGTACACGTGCCATCCGGACAGCGGCGCGCCCACCGAGCGCGTCGCGCCCAGCGCCAGGTCACGGGTGACCGTCTGCGCGGTGACGTGGACGGTGGTCTCGGTGATGCCGAACATGTTCACCACCCGGCACCGGCCGTCGGGGTACGCGTCGAACCAGGGCAGGAGCATCCTGGCGTCCAGCGGTTCCCCGCCCAGGATCACCAGCCGTACGGGAAGGTCCGCGTAGTCGACGGTGAGCAGGTTGGCGAGCGCCGAGGGCGTCTGGTTCAGGACGGTGACCCCGTGCGCGGCCACGAGTGCGCGGAACTGTTCCGGATCGCGGGAGGTGAGGTGGGGCACGACCACGAGGCGGCCGCCGGTCAGCAGACAGCCCCACATCTCCCACACCGAGAAGTCGAAGGCGCTCGAATGGAAGAACGTCCAGACGTCCGCCGCGCCCAGACCCAGGTCGGTGCGGGTCGCCTCGACGAGACTCAGGACGTTGGCGTGCGGCACGGCGACGCCCTTGGGCCGCCCGGTGGAGCCGGAGGTGTGGATCACGTAGGCCGTGGTCGTGCCGTCGGCGTCCCCCTGGCCGTCCGGCGCGTCGGTGACGTCGTCCTCGAGCAGCCCGTCGGGCGTGACCTGGTGGTGCTCGCCCTGCCGCGGCAGTTCGCCGGACCGGGTCACCAGCAGCCGCGCCGCCGCGTTGTCCAGCATGTGGATGGCGCGTTCCGCCGGGTAGGCGGGGTCGATCGGGACGTAGGCCGCGCCGGCCTTGAGCACACCCAGCAGCACCGCGACCAGTTCCGCCGAGCGGTCCAGGCACACGCCGACCCGGTCGCCGGGGCTGACCCCCCGGGTGCGCAGCGCGGCCGCGAACACGTCGGCGAGCCCGTCGAGTTGCTCATAGGTGAGCTCGACGTGTTCGTCGGTCACCGCGAGGGCGTCGGGGGCGGAGGCCGCGACCAGGGCGAAGGTCTCGTGCACGGTCCGCGCCGGGTGGGGCGGCGCGGGCGCGGAAGCCCCCAGGCGCACGATGCGGCGCCGTTCGTCGTCGTCGAACAGCTCCACGTCGGCGGCGGGTGTCTCCGGCGCGTTCGTCACCTGCCCGTAGACGTGGGCGACATGCCGGGTCAGCTGCTCGGCGGTGGCACGGCCGGCGTGGCTGAGCAGATGGTCGCAGCGCAGCCACAGCCGGCCGTCCGCCCGGCGCACCGGGGAGAACGTCAGCGGGAAGACCGGCACACGTGCGGCCGGGTGCGCCTCGTCGGCGTACGGCGGTTCCTCGTCGCACTCGGGCAGCGTGCCGGCCACCACCGGCTGCTCCGAGGAGGGGTGCCGGCGGTCGCGCAGCTCGCCGAGGGCGCCGCTCACCCGGACCGCCACGGCGCCTTCGACGGACCCGACGACGACCTCCCGGTCGTCCTCGCCCTCGTAGCGCCGCAGCGTCACGGCCAGCGCCGCCCGCAGGCTCCGTTCGTCGGCGGGCGCGTCGGACGGCAGGGCCGCCCAGGCCGTGGCGGACCGGTCGCCGTCGCCGTCGCCCATCCCCCAGTCCGGCGGGGCGACGATCCGGGCCGTGGGCGTCATCGGCCGCGGCCGGACGGCGTGATCCTGTGTCCCAGCCATATGTGCGCTCCTCCACGTCGCCGAATCACCCGAGTACGGTACGAGGCCGCGTGTGCCGTGATCGGCAGTTCCGGCGGCGACTCGTCGGCAGGGCGCGCGGCGCGTACCGCCCCGGCCCGGGCCCCGGCCGGGCGACCGGCGAAACCGCCTCGGGATCGCCTCCCGTACTGCCGGTGCCGGAGTCGGCGGCACCCTAATCTCGGTGCGATGACACCAGGTGGAGGAACTCCCACAGCTCTGGACAGGAGAAGGCTCCCGAACGGGATGCACGTCTTCAGCCTCAACGGGAACGAGACGGACTACCTGTACGGCGAGATCTTCGACGACGAGTCCTACATCCCGCCGCAGGGTTGGCGCATACCCGAGAAGCCGGTGATTCTGGACGTCGGGGCGAACATCGGGTTGTTCACTCTCTTCGCGACGCAACGGTGGCCCGGGGCGCGGGTGTTCTCCTTCGAACCGGCGCCCGACGTCTTCGACGCCCTCCGGCGCAACGCCGGGCACCTGCCCGGCGTTCATGTCCACAACCTGGCCCTGGGCGACGAGGACCAGTCGCGCGAGCTGACCTATTACCCGCACTACACGATGATGTCGGGCTTCGACGCCGACCCGGCGGTCGACAAGGTGCTCGCGTCGGCGTTCATCACCAGTGCCGCGGACGCGCTCGACGAGGAGTTCCGGGACGAGTTCATCCAGGAGGCCGAGGACCTCGTGGACGACAGCCTCGGCGAACGGCGGCTGGTGCGCTGCGACGTGCAGCGGGTGGAGACGTTCGCCGGGCGGGCCGGCATCGACCGCGTCGACCTGCTCAAGGTGGACGTGGAGGGATTCGAGCTGCGGGTCCTCCAGGGCGTCGGCGACCGGCTGTGGCCGGGGATCGCGAACGCCGCCGTCGAGGTCGCCGATCGCGGCGGGGCACTCGACGCGGTGGTCTCCCTCCTGGAGAGCCAGGGCTTGACCACCTCCGTCCGCCAGGCCGCGGAGTACCGCACCACCGATCTGCACACCGTCTTCGCCTGGCGGGTGGTGTGACATGACGGGCGTCTCCCCGGCCCCGGACCCGCGGGCGCTCCTGTCCGCCAAGCGCTGGATCGTACGTCCCCGACGGGTCGCCGACCCGGGGATCAGAGTGTTCTGCTTCCCGCACGCGGGCGCCGGGGCGGCCGTGTTCGCGCCGTGGGCCAGGCGTCTGCCCCCCGAGGCCGAGCTGTGCGCCGTCCGCTACCCGGGGCGGGAGAACCGGATCGACGAGCGGCCCTTCGAGGAGCTGCGCCTGATGGTGGACGCCCTCGAACCGGTGATCGCGCCGCTGACCGACCGGCCGTTCGTCTTCCTCGGGCACTGCTCGGGCAGTCTGATCGCGCTGGAGCTGGCGCGCCGGATCCGTGACCGAGGGGGCAGGCTTCCCGCCGCGCTGTTCGTCTCCTCCATCGTGGGGCCCGCCCGGCACTCCTCGGACGGCATCCATCTGCTGCCGCGCGAGGCGTTCTTCGAACGGGTCGCGCTGTACGGCGGGATCGACGAGTCCGTGCTCGCCGACCCCGAGATCATGGACGTCTTCGAGCCCACCCTGCGCGCCGACTTCCGCATCGCGGAGGAGGGCGCGCCCCGGGGCGCGGCGCCGCTGGACGTTTCGATCACCGCCGTGGGCGGCCGGCACGATCCCTTCGTGGACTTCGAGGGACTGGCGGCTTGGCGCGAGGAGACGAGCACCGCGTTCACGGTCCACCACATCGAGGCCGGCCACTTCATCCTGGACCAGACGATGGAGCGGCTGGCGGACGCCCTGCCCGGCCTGCCGCGGCAGGCCGGCGCGGAGGTGCCCGCACCCAGCCCGGCGGGCTGAGGCCCCCGGGGCAGCGGCGGCGCGGCCTGCCGCGCCGCCGCTGCCCCCTCCGCGCACCGCGCACCGCACCGCACCGTCTCGTCCCGGGCGGGAAAAGACCTGTGCCCGGTCCGACGTCGCCGTCGGACCGGGCACAGGTTTTCCGTATTCCTACTTGCTGCTCTCCATGGCCTCGATCAGGCTCTTGGGTCGCATGTCGGTCCAGGACCTCTCGATGTAGTCGAGGCACTCCGTGCGGCCCGCCTCGCCGAACACGGTCTTCCAGCCGTCCGGCGCGTCCACGAAGACCGGCCAGAGAGAGTGCTGCCCCTCCTCATTGACCAATACATAGTAGTTGGCATCGGGGTCGTCGAATGGATTCGTCACCACGCGGTCCCTTCCGAAGTAGTCAAAGCAGGCGGTCGGTCAGGGCCATCCCCCGATCAGCGACGTCATCGGAGGCTAATCAATCAGCGGCGCTCACCACACCCTTCGTTCAACTGCGTCGTCGCACCAGTTGAACAACTCCGCTCCCTGACCTGCGGCGACACGGCTCAGGAGGGGTCGTGGAAGACGGCACGGCAATTCTGTTCCGGTGCTGCCGGGATGTCGCCTCCGGACGGTTGTGCCCTGATCCGGGAATGGGTACGGTCGCCGCACCATCGCATCACCTCATGCCACGGGTCTGCTGTGCGGATCACGCACGCACTTCGGGAGGCGGCTGTATGAGCGCGTCATGCCTCGGCAAAAGTGCCCGGAGTAATTCGGGAGAACGGGCCTCGGCCGTCATCGCGGGACTGGGTACCTGTCTTCCCTCGCACAGCGTCGACAACGCCGCGCTGGTGGAAGTGCTGGACACCAGTGACGAATGGATTCGCACCCGTACCGGAATCGAATCGCGTCGACGGGTGACCCCCGAGACCTCGACGCTCGACCTGGCCTGCGAAGCCGCCCGGAACGCCTTGCGGTCCGCGGGGATCGACACGGTCGACGGCCTCGTCTTCGCGACCACCACACCGGAGCGCCCCTGTCCCGCCGCGGCGCCCGAGATCGCGTACCGAACGGGCCAGGGAAACATCCTCGCGTTCGACATATCGGCCGTCTGCAGCGGCTTCCTGTACGCGCTGGCCACGGCCGGCGCGCTGATCACGGCCGGCACCGCGGACAGTGTCCTGGTCGTCGCGGCGGAGACCTACTCGCGCATCGTCGACCCGCGGGACCGGTCCACGGCCGTCCTGTTCGGCGACGGAGCGGGAGCGGTGGTGCTGCGTGCGGGGCCGGCCGACGAACCCGGCGCGCTCCTCGCCCACGACCTGGGCAGCGACGGCTCGGGCGCGGACCTGATCCGCGTCCCCGGCGTCCGCGAACAGCCGTCAGGAGAGCGCTGGTTCACGATGTCCGGACGCAAGGTGTACCTGCGGGCCGTCGACCGCATGGCGGACTCGGTCAGACGGGTCGTGAAGGACTGCGACTGGAGCATCGAGACGCTCGACATGCTCGTACCGCACCAAGCGAACGCACGCATCATCGAGGCCCTGGCCAAACGGCTGGGTCTCCCACCCGAACGAGCGGTCTGCGAACTCGCGCGGATCGGCAACACGGCGGCCGCCTCCATTCCTCTGGCGCTGGCCGGCGCGGTGACGACCCGTCGCCTGACACCCGGAGCCCGAACCGTGCTGACCGCCTTCGGCGGCGGTCTCAGCTGGGCGTCGACGGGACTGATCTGGCCGCAGCTGGCCGCCGTCACCTCAGAGGTCTGAAAGAAGGAGCCCACCTGTGTTCGTCGAATACCTCACCACTCTCCTGAGCACCGTCTACAAGGTGCCCGGAGTCATCGACCCGGACAAGTCGTTCACCGAACTGGAGGTCGACTCGCTCTCCCTGGCGGAGCTGGGCGCGCAGCTGGAGGACGAGTTCGGCATCGCGGTCGACGAGGACGAGCTGACCGGCCTGACCACGGTGACCGAGCTGGCCGGACTGCTGCAGTCACGTGGGGCGGACATACCAGCATGAACAGACGCAGACAGCAGTACCCGGATGTGGTGATCACGGGTATCGGCATGGTGACGCCGGCCGGCACGGACACGGCCACGGCGTGGAAGGCGACCTGCGCCGGGCTGCCCACGGCGGCGCCCGACGCCCGCCTCGACGGCATGGCCGTGGACTTCACGTGTGCCGCCTCGGCGTTCGACGCGCACCGCGTTCTGGGCAGCGACGCGCGCCGGATGGACCCCTTCACGCAGTACGCCGTCGCCGCGGCCCGCGAAGCCGTGGCCGACGCGGGGGCGGCCGGCGGGCCGTGGGACCCGGCCCGGGTCGGGGTGCTGATCGGCACCGCCGTCGGCGGCCTGGAAACCTGGCTCGAACAGGCGGGGCGGCTCCGGGACACCGGGGCGCGCGCCGTCAATCCCCTGACCGTCCCGAAGGCCATCGGCAACATGGCCGCGGCCACGGTCGCCCTGGACCTCGGTCTGAACGGACCCGCGCTCGCCGTCTCCACCGCGTGCGCGTCCGGCACCACGGCCCTGGGGCTCGCCCTCGACCTGTTGCGCGCCGGCCGCTGCGACATCGTGCTGGCCGGTGGCGCCGACGCCGCGGTCACCCCGCTCCTGTCCGGCGCCTTCGACCGGCTCAAGGCGCTGTCCCGGCGCCGTGCCGATCCGTCGGCGGCGTCCCGGCCGTTCGACCGGCAGCGCGACGGCTTCGTGCTGGCGGAGGGCGCGGCGGTGCTCGTACTGGAGCGCGCGGCGGACGCGCGGGCACGCGGCCGGCGCCCCTACGCCTCGCTCCTGGGCTACGGCGAGTCCTCCGACGCGTACCACCTCACCTCGCCCGACCCCGAAGGCAACGGCGCGCGGCTCGCGCTGCGCAGGGCGCTGGCGGACGCCGGGGTGGCCGCGTCGGACGTGGCGCTGGTCAACGCCCACGCGACGGGCACCCCCCAGGGCGACGCCGTCGAAGCGCGCCTCATCCACAGCGCCTTCGGCCCGCACACCGCGGTCACCTCCACCAAGGGGGTCACGGGGCACATGCTGGGCGCGGCCGGCGCCGCCGAGGCGGCGTTCACGGCCCTGTCCATCGACCAGGGCGTCATCCCGCCCACCGCGAACTTCGAGGAACCGGGGGCCGACATCGCCGACATCGACATCGTCCACGGCGCCGTCAGGTCCGCTCCGGTCCCCGTGGCGGTGAGCAACTCGTTCGGCTTCGGCGGCCACAACGCCGTCGTCGTCCTCGGGCGCGCCTGAGCGGGCCCGAGGACCCACAGTCTTCCGTACGGATCACGCCGGGCTCGCGGGAGGGGGTGAGCGAGCACTGCCGTCCGGTTCGCCCCGCTGAGGAGGGCGAACCGGAACCCCGTCGCCGAGTGGTGCGCGTCAGCCCTTCGCGGCGACCCTCACTCGGCGGCCTCGTCGAGTTCCTGCGCGACCTCCAGCCACGTCTCGGCGTAGCGCCGGGCGAGGTCCACGACCAGGTCGCCGCAGTGCGAGGGCACCGCGGCGACCAGCTTGGACCAGCACCGCTCCTCGATGGCGTTGCGCTGGAGCACCCGGAACAGGCGCCGTTCCTCTTCCCGGTGCCGCAGCGAGGGATCGTTGAGCAGCCTGTCGAGCAGGGTGACGGGGTCGGGTTCCAGGAGCCGGCCGTCCCGCACGGAGGCCCGCGGTTCCACCGCCCGCACGGGCTCCGGTGAGGTCCGTTCCACCGCCACCGCGCCGGGCTCCGGTGAGGTCCGTTCCACCGCCACCGCGCCGGGCTCCGCGGGCCCGCTCGCGCACGTCTGCGGCCGGGGCGTCTGCTCCGCCACCGGCGGCTCGCCGGACAGCAGTCGTCTGCGGACGTCGCTCACGGTCGCGGGCGAGACCCCGGCGAGCCTCGCCACCTCGCGCAGCGACGCCCGCGGCCGCTCGGCGATCAGTGCGGCGGCCCGCTCCCGGCCCTCCGCGCCGTTGAGGGGGCGCACCTTGCCGTCCCTGCCGACGCGCGCGTTCAACCGGGTCGCCTCGCCCGCGAGTCCGCGCCGGATCGCGGCCACCGTCTTGGCCCCCAGACCGGCGACCCGGGCGATCGCCCGGTCCGACATCTCGGGGTGCGAGGCGATGATGCGCTCGGTCGCGGCCCGCCGGTCCTCCCTGGACAGCGGAAGGCCATGGGTCACGTTCGCTTCCACGGCCCGCAGGAACGCCTCGTCGGCGGTGCCGTCGAAGAACTCGACCAGGATGGTCGCCTCGCCCTTGCGGAAGGCGGCCGCCAGCCGGTGCATCCCGTCGATCACCCGCATGCTGCGCCGGTCCACGAGAATCGGCGGAAGGGGGGTCTCGACCGCCGTCAGCCGGGCGACGTGCTCGGGGGCCTGGCCCTCCAACCGGGGCGAGTCGGCGGGCAGGAGCGAGGCGATCGGAACGGAGACGACCCCGCGCACGGCCGGCGCGGGAACCGCGGCCGGCCAGGGCGAACAGCCGCCCTCGTCAGGAGCCGCTGGATGCCTCAAGTCGACAGCGCCACGCTTCATTTTCCGCTCCCCCAGTGACGAAACGTCTCAATTCCGGTACGACGACTTCCAGCAGATAAATCTGCGGTCGCCGGGCAATGAGGGAAATGCGGCATCAATGGCGCCGAACTCGCAACCAGTACAGCGGTAGTGGCTTCATCAACTCACCGCCACTCCTTCAGAATGCCCGAAATCACATTCGAACTTACCTCCAGTATGCGGTTCAGGCAACCGCCCGAGTCCGCTGCCCGCCGCCCTGTGCCCGCCGCCCCGGGAAAGGCGTTCAAGTGCGGCGCCGCAGCGGTTGGACACCGGCATCGGCGGCGCATCCCGGCGGCGCGCTCGCCTGGACGGACGGCCCTGTCCTATCTTCTGAATCATGACGCTCATCCGGGCAAGGGGCCCGGTTGGCAAGGGGCATGGTGGCAAGGGGTTGATGGCATGGTTACCGGTCGTGTGGTGCGGTTCGACAGCGTGCGGGGTTTCGGGTTCATCGCTCCCGATCACGGTGGGGACGACGTCTTCCTGCACGTGAACGATCTCCTGATCCCCGAGAGCTACCTGCGCTCGGGGCTCGCGGTGCAGTTCGAGGTGGAGGAGGGCGATCGCGGGCTCAAGGCCTCGGCGGTCCGGCTGGCGGAGGGGGCCGAGGTCAAGCCGCCGGCCTTCCAGACGCCCGCCACCGCCGCCGTCCGGATCCCGTCCCCGGTCCCCGCTCCGGCCAGGCAGGCGGACGGCGACGACAGCCTGTGCGACGTGCTCGCCGCGAGCGAGTACCTGCACGAGGTGACCGAGCTGCTCCTGTCGGCCGCGCCCTCGCTGACGGCGGATCAGATCGTGCTGATCAGGGCGAGTCTGGCGCAGAACGCGAAGAACCACGGCTGGACCGAGGGCTGACCGGCCCGGAGGGGGAGCCGCGGCTCCCCCTCCCCCCGCGGCGGCCCGCCCACCCGTGATCCGCGTTCCGGCAGCCTCGCACCGGCCCGCGCACCGGTGGGCGGGCCGTCCGGCGTGACCGTGCGGCGTGACCGTGCGGGCGCGTCGCGGAATTCCGGCTGTGTCCCTCCCCCCGGCGGACAATACTCCGCAATGCCGCGCACTACCGCGATCCCTGCCTCGGAGTTCCCTTCCCGGCCGGACGCCGGTTGAACAACGGAAGATGGCCGGATGAATGGTCCGGCCGATATTGATCGGGGGCGATCGCGCGATGCATCGTGGGTGCGCCACGGTTTTCTCCGCCGCTGGCCGAGTGCCGCAGCTCCCCTCTCAGGACAGCACGCCGAAAAGCCGCAGAATCCCGGTCCTGGTCACCGGATTTTGACCCGATTTCTCCTCTCACCGGCTCTCACCGGATGTGAGAAGAACAGAGAGCGAGGCAGTTTCCGTGACCGTGCTAAACCGCCCGTCCATGGGCCCGATACGGCTGCGACCGGGCGACGAGTCGCTCCAGCGCCAGCAGGTCAGACCGGGAACGGTGCGGCGGATCCTGCCGTACGCCCGGCCGTACCGCTGGCAGGTCGTGCTGCTGCTGACGGTGACCGCCGCGGACGCCTGTATCGCGGCCGCCAGCCCGCTGATCCTCAAGTTCATCATCGATCACGGCATTCTGCCCGGGCATCTCCGCGTCGTCGTGTGGCTCAGTCTGGCGCTGGCAGGACTGGCCGTGGTGAACGCCGGGGTCGTCTACCTCCAGAGCTGGTGCTCGGGCCGGGTCGGCGAAGGGGTCGTCTACGAACTGCGCACCCAGGTGTTCGCGCATGTGCAGCAGCAGCCGGTGGCGTTCTTCACCCGTACCCAGACCGGCAAACTGATCAGCCGGCTCAACACGGATGTCGCCGGAGCCCGCCAGGCCGTGACCACCCTGCTCACCCAGGCCGTCTCCACGGTCCTGACCCTGGTGCTGGTCCTCGGCGCGATGTTCTACCTCTCGTGGCAGATCACCGTCGCGGCCCTGGTGATGATCCCGCTGTTCCTGATCCCGGCGCGTCTGCTGACGCGCCGCATGCAGCGCATGACCAGATCGCTCATGGAGCAGGACGCCGAGATGAGCTCCATGATGACCGAGCGGTTCAACGTCTCGGGCGCCCTGCTGGCCAAGCTCTACGGCCGCCCGCAGGACGAGGAGGAGCTGTTCGCCGGTAAGGCCGCCCAAGTCCGCGACCTGGCGATCAAGTTGGTCGTCTGGGGCCGGTTGCTGCCCATCGTCGTCACCGTCCTCACGACCTTCACCACCGCCCTGGTGTACGGCCTGGGCGGCGCGCTCACCATCGACGGCACCATCGAGTTCGGCACGCTGGTGGCCATGGTGGCCCTGCTGATGCGGCTGTACGGGCCCGTCAACGAACTGTCGACCATGCAGGCCACCGCCACGGTCGCCCTGGTCAGCTTCGACCGGGTCTTCGAGGTGCTCGACCTCAAGCCCCTGATCACCGAGCGCCCCGACGCCAAGGAACTGCTGCCCGCGGCGGGTGCGGCCGCGGCCGCCCCGGACATCGAGTTCGCGGGGGTCACCTTCCGGTACCCCGGCGCCGACGAGGTCTCGATGGCATCGCTGGAGGCGATCCCCAGCCGCAAGCGCGAGCGGTCCGACGCCCCCGCCCAGGACGTCCTCCACGAGCTGAGTTTCCGCGCTCCGGCCGGCAAACTCACCGCGCTGGTCGGGCCGTCGGGCGCCGGCAAGACCACCATCACCCAGCTGGTGCCCCGTATGTACGATCCGAACACGGGCACCGTGCGCATCGGCGGGCACGACATCCGTGACCTGACCCTCGCCTCCCTGCGCGAGAACGTCGGTGTCGTCACCCAGGAGTCCCACCTCTTCCACGACACCCTGCGCGCCAACCTGTCGTACGCCCGTCCCGGCGCCGACGAGCAGGAGCTGATCGAGGCGTGCAGGGCGGCCTTGATGTGGGACACCATCGCCGCCCTCCCCGAGGGTCTCGACACCGTCGTGGGCGACCGCGGCTACCGGCTCTCCGGCGGTGAGAAGCAGCGGATCGCCCTGGCCCGCCTGCTGCTCAAGGCTCCGCCGATCGTCGTGCTCGACGAGGCGACCGCACACCTGGACTCGGAGTCGGAGGCCGCGATCCAGCAGGCGCTCAAGACCGCCCTCGCCGGCCGCACCTCGTTGGTGATCGCCCACCGGCTGTCCACCATCCGCGAAGCCGATCAGATCCTGGTGGTCGAGAACGGCCGGATCCGCGAGAGCGGGACCCACGAGGAACTGCTCGCGGCGGCAGGACTCTACGCCGATCTCTACCACACCCAGTTCTCCCACCAGGCGACGGTACGGAAGCCCGCCGGGCCCGGTCCGGCGCCGTCCGCGGTGATCGCGGGGGGCGCACGACCCGGCTCCTGACCGACTCCGTCCGACCGAAGGCCGGTCCGGCCACCGCACGCGGTGACCGGACCGGCCTTCGCGCTGCTGCCGCACGCCTCCGCCACGCTGCCGTACGGCGGTGCCACGGTGCCATACGGCGGCGCCACGTTGCCGTACGCCGGTGCACGGCCGCGCACCCGCTCCGACGCACCCTCCGCGAGCGGCCGGGAGCCTCCCCGGCCGTGGACGCCGATACCCGGCACGGCACTTGCCCGGAGGAGCACACCCGCCCGCCTGCCGGGCCGGTTGCCGTGCCGCGCGGTGCACCGTGGTGTGGCGCGGTGCCCGCAGAGCCGGCGGAAGTGACCGGCCTCGCGGCCTCCGGACGTCCGGACCGCACATGAACGGTGCCCGGGCCCGGCTCGTCGTCGACGAACCGGGCCCGGGCACCGTGCGGTACAGCGGCGTCAGACCGACGCGGGACGGCTCACTCCTCCCGCTCCGACCGTGCGGCCAGCCACTGCGAGACGGCGTCCCAGGCCAGGCCCAGCATCTCGGGCCTCACCATGTCGGAGTGCCCGCAGGGAATGCGGACGGTCGCGGCCCGCCGGGTGAGGTGCGGCTCCCACAGCGCCTCGGGCGAGAAGTCCGCCCGTTTCCCTTCTTCCGCGACGAGGATCAGCGTGTCCCCGCCGAAGGTGCCGTAGGCGTGCCGGTCCCTCAGCGTCGCATTGTTGTCGAACACCCGGACCAGCAGGGCGACTTCGTCGTCGTCGACGCCACCGAGCACCGGGCCGAGTTCGGCGCGCACGCGCTGCGCCAGGCGCGCCGGGCCGTCGGCCGGCCCGTCGGCCGGTGCGGTGCGCGCGCCGTCGGCACGCCGCTCGGAGCCGGCCGCGCGCGGCCCGTCGGCTCCTTCGTTCCGGGCAGCCGCGGCGTCGGGCGCCGGGATCGGCGGGTACGCGTCCATGAGGATCAGCGACACCTCCTCGCCCTCGGCCTCCAGCCGCACCGCGACCTCGTGTGCGGGAGTTCCGCCGAAGGACCAGCCCACCAGGTGGTAGGGGCCCGACGCCTGCACCGCGCGTATCCGCTGCACGTACTCGGCGGCCATGTCGGCGACCGAGCCCGACAGCTCCCCGGAGCCCTCGAGCCCCTGGGCCTGGAGGCCGTACAGCGGGTACTCCTCGGGGATGAAGCGGGCGAACGGCATGTAGCACCAGCTCAGTCCGCCCGCGGGGTGGATGAAGAAGAACGCCGGCTCGGTTCCGCCGGACCGGATCGTCAGCACTCCGCCGAGGGCGTCCTGCACCGACGTCAGGCTGAACGTCTGCATCAGCCGCGCCGGCGTCGGGTTGGTGATCAGGGTGCGCAGCGACACGGTGACGCCCCTGCCCCGCAACCGCTCCACCAGGGTGACCGCCATCAGCGAGTGGCCGCCGAGCGCGAAGAAGTCGTCGTCCACCCCGACCGCCGGCACGCCCAGGACCTCGGCGAACGTCTCGCACACCGCCGCTTCGAGCACACCTGCGGCGCCCCGGCCCGCCGTCGGGTCCCCGGCGCCGCCCGCCGCGGCCGCGAAGTCCGGGGCGGGCAGGGCCCTGCGGTCCACCTTGCCGTTCACCGTCAGCGGCAGGGCGTCCAGGACGGTCACCGAGGACGGCACCATGTAGTTCGGCAGCCACTCGGCCGCGAACTCCCGCACCGACCCGGCCAGCGCACCCGGATCGGCGTCGCCGGCGTCGGGGACGACGTAGGCGACCAGACGCTTGCCGCCGCGGGGGTCCTCGTGCACGACCACGGCCACCTGGCTCAGTCGCGGATGCCGGTCGAGCACCTTCTCGATCTCGCCCGGCTCGATCCTGAAGCCGCGGACCTTGACCTGGTCGTCCGTACGGCCCGCGAACACGAGTCGGCCGTCCGGCGTCCACCGCGCCCGGTCCCCGGTGCGGTACAGCCGCGCCCCGCCGCCGGCGAACGGATTGGCCACGAAGCGTTCCGCGGTGAGCCCCGCGCGCCCCACATAGCCGCGTGCCAGCCCGGCGCCGGCCACGTACAGCTCACCCGCGACGCCCACCGGAACCGGCGCCATCCGCTCGTCCAGCACGTACACCCGGGTGTTCACCACCGGGGAACCGATCGCGACGGTCGCGGCCTCCTCGTCGCACCGCCACAGCGTCGCGTCCACCGTGGTCTCCGTCGGACCGTACGAGTTGAACATGGCACGCCCGCGCGCCCAGCGCGCCATCACGTCGGGCGGGCAGGCCTCGCCCGCCACCACCAGCACGGTGTCCGCACTGATCGACCGCTCGTCGAGGGTGGCCAGCACGGCCGGCGGCAGCGTCGCGTGCGTGACCCGGGTCTCGGTCAGGAACTCCGGCAGCGCGGTGCCCAGCCGCCGTTCGGCCGGCACCGTCACCAGGGCCGCTCCCGACAGCAGGGCCATCATCCACTCCCAGCCGAAGGTGTCGAAGGCGGCCGACGCGAACTGCGCCACCCGTGCCCCCGGCCCCACGGCCAGACGCTGGACGTGTCCCGCCACCAGACTCGCCACGCCCACGTGCGAGACCAGCACACCCTTCGGCCGGCCGGTCGATCCGGACGTGTAGATCACGTACGCGGGGTGCTCGGGCCGCAGCTCGGCGCACGACGTGGCCGAGCCGTCGAGGGCGGCCAACTCGGTCGCCACGGCCGGGTCGTCCAGCACCAGTGACCGCACGTCGCCGGGCAGGATCCCGGCCAGCGCCGCGGAGGTCAGCACGACCTCCATCCCGGCGTCCCGCACCACGTAGGCGATCCGTTCGGCGGGGTGGTCGGGATCCAGCGGCACATACGCTCCACCGGCCTTCAGGATCGCCAGCAGCGCCGTCTGCAGGCCGGCACCGCGGTCGAGGCACACGCCGACGCACGCCTCGGGGCCGATGCCCAGACCGGTCAGGTAGCGGGCGAGCCGGTTGGCACGGGCGTCCAGTTCGGCGTACGAGATCTCCGTACCGTCCGAGACGACCGCCACCGCTCCGGGATCACGCGCCAGTTGGGCCGCGAACAGCTCCGGCACCGTGGCCGCCCCGACGGATGTGTCGGTGCCGCTCCACTCCGTCAGCATGCGCCGCTGCTCGGCCTCGTCGAGGACCGTCACCGCGGCGAGCCCGCGCTCCGGGCTGTCCTCCAGCGCGGTCACCAGGCTGTCCAGGCAGGTGTGCAGCAGCCGGCACAGCGCCTGCCCGTCCACCGAGTTCACCGCGTCCACGGTCAGCCCGAACCCGGCGCCCAGATCGTCCACCGAAACGGCGACCGGGTAGTTGGTGGCCTCCCGGGTGAACACCATCTGGATGCTCCTGGGCGCGGTGCGGTCCGCCTCCTTGCGGGACTCCGCGTCCGGACGCTGGCTGTGCCGGAAGTTGAAGATCGAGGTGAACAGCGGACTGCCGCCGGGCACCCCACTGACCTGTTGCGCCAGGGTCAGCGGCGCGTGCTCGTGCACCAGGAGTTCCGCCAGCTGGTTGCGCAGTCCTTCCAGCGCCTGTCCGACGCCGGTGGCGCCGACACGGACCCGCACGGGCAGGGTGTTCAGGAACAGGCCCGGCACCCGGTCGGCGCCCGTTCCGGCGTTCATCCGCCCGAACAGCACCGTGCCGAAGACGACGTCGTCGCGGCCGCTGACCGTCGCAAGGACCCGCGCCCAGGCCAGGTGGAACACGGTGGCCGGGCTCACCCCCAGCGACCGGGCGACCTCCCGCACCCGCTGCCCCACCTCGTCCTCGACGTCCTGGTGGGAGCGCGTCACACCACTGCCGTCACCGTGCACGTCGAGCAGACCGTACGGCGCGGTGGTCTCCTCCACGTCGCCCAGCAGGCCGGCGAAGTACCGCTCGTGCTCCTCACGGGCCACGCCCAGCCGCGCCTGCGCCACGAAGTTGCGGAACGGCAGCGGCTCCGGCAGCGAGTCCTCCCGCCCGGACATGAACGCGCTCATCTCGGCCAGCAGCACGTCCTGCGTGGTGTGGTCCTGGATGAGGTGATGCATCCGCAGCAGCGCCAGCCAGCCACCGCCCTCGCCGGGCTCCGCGGCGGTGTGCACGTCGATCAGCGGCGCACGGCCGGTGTCCATGCTCGGACCGGCCGCCGCGATCAACTGCCGCACCGCGTCGGGTCCGTCAGCGGTCAGCTCCACCGGCGTCACCGGCAGTACGGCCCGGCGGGCCACGACCTGGACCGGCTCGCGCAGGTCCTTCCAGAGGATCGCGGTGCGGTAGATGTCGTGCCGGTCCACCACGCGCTGCAACGCTCCGAGGAACGCGTCCAGCCGCTCCCGCGAGTCGAAGCGGATGACCCGCGGCGCCGCGTACACGTCCGCGCCACCGTCCGCCTGCAACAGGTGGTGGAAGAGGATGCCTTCCTGGAGGGGGGCGAGCGCGTAGACGTCGGCGATGTTGGCCGCGCCGCCCGGGATCCGTCCGACGATGTGCGCCACCTCGGCCTCGTCCAGGTCCACCAACGGCAGCATCTGCGGCGTGAGGTGCTCGGCGCCCTCAGGTATCCGGTTCTCCGGCACCTCGACCGCGTCCGGAGCCGCCACCGCGGCCAGACCCGCCGGCGTCGGCGTCTGGAACAACGCCCGCACCGACACCGACACACCCTGACCCCGCAACTGCTCCACCAGAGCCACCGCCAGCAGCGAATGACCGCCCAGCGTGAAGAAGTCGTCGTCCACACCCACCGCCGACAGACCCAGCACCTGCGCGAACGCCTGGCACAGAATCTCCTCCTGCACCGTCGCCGGACCACGCCCACTGTCCGCCGTCGCAGCCGCACCATAATCAGGCGCCGGCAACCCCCTACGATCCAGCTTCCCATTGCTGGTCAACGGCAGCTCCGGCAGCACAACCACCGCGGACGGCACCATGTACTCCGGCAACCGGCCCGCCACGAACTCCCGCACGGCCGCCGCGAACTCGGCCGCCTCCACCTCGTCGTCCACCTCTTCGGTGACCACATAGGCGACCAGGCGGACATCCCCCGGAACATCCTCCCGGGCGACCACCGCGGCCCCCTCGGCCAGCGGATGCGCGGCCACGACCGCCTGCACCTCACCCGGCTCCACCCGGAACCCACGAATCTTCACCTGCTCATCCGCACGCCCCGCGAACACCAAGTTCCCCTCACCCGACCACCGGGCACGGTCCCCCGTCCGATACATCCGCTCACCCACACCACCGAACGGACACGCAACAAACCGCTCACCCGTCAGCCCAGCCCGACCCACATAACCACGCGCCACCTGCGCACCCGCCACATACAACTCCCCCACCACACCCACCGGCACCGGACGCAACCACTCATCCAGCACATACACCCGCGTATTCGCCACCGGAGCACCCACCGGCACCACCCCACCAGCCACCAACTCCCGCGACAGACGCACCGTCGCCACACCGACCGTCGTCTCCGTCGGCCCGTAATGATTGAACACCGCCGAACCCTCACCGACCGCGTCCAGCAAGCCGTTCACCAACTCCGGCGAAGCCGCCTCACCACCCAGAACCAACGACCCCACCGACCCCACCGACTCGACGCCCAGCGCCGCCACATGCGACGGCACCGCCTTCAAGCAGTCAATCCGGTGCTCGGTCAGGTACTGCGCTACGGCGGCCGGGTCCGTGACCAGCTCCTCGTCCAGGAAGTGCAACTCACCCCCGCCCGTCAGACTCGCGAACACCGTCGTATTCGCCAGGTCCGTCGCCTGACCCTGCAACACAGCAAACCGGCCACCGCCATCGAACCCGACCCGCTCCGGCACCGACGCCACATAGTTCGCCAGCCCACCATGCGTGACCGCGACGCCCTTCGGCCGCCCGGTCGAACCAGACGTGAACACCACATACGCCACCTGCCCCGGCCGGATCTCCACCCCCGGCGCCGTCTCAGAGGCGGCCCCGAGCTGCATCGCAGTCAGCGGATCGTCCACCGCGACGAGACGGTGCCGTCCCGCCGGGAGATCGTCCAGGATCTCCTCCGTGGTCAGGGTCAGCACCGCACCGCTGTCCCGCAGCACCAACGCCACCCGCTCCGCCGGCAACCCCGCGTCCACCGGCACATACCCCGCGCCCGCCTTCCACACCGCGAGCATCCCCACCACCATCTCCACACCCCGCGGCAGACACAACCCCACCACCGACTCCCCGCCCACACCCTGCGCCCGCAGATAATGCGCCAGCCGATTCGCCCGCGCATCCAACTCCCCGAACGACACCGGCCCATCCACGTCCACCACCGCCACCGCACCCGGCGACCGCACCACCCGCTCCTCGAACAGCCCCAACACCGTGGAAGCCGCCACCGGCACCTCCGTGGCGTTCCACTCCACCACCACCCGATCCCGCTCCTCCGCCCCCAGCACATCAGCCGCGCTCACCCGCGTCGACGGGTCCCCGACCACCTGCGCCAGCAGCAGCGACAGACCCTCGGCCAGCCGGGCCACCGTCGCCGGGTCGAACAGGTCAGCAGCCCCCGTCACCACCCCGCCGATCCCCGCCGGCGCGCCGTCCGCGCCGAATCGCTCGCCCACCAGCACGGACACATCGAACTTCGCCCCGACCCGGCCCAACGGCAGCGCGCTGCCCCGCAGACCCGACACCGTCTCGGCCGCACCGCCCACGCCCGCCACCGACACCGTGTCCTGCATGGTCAAAATGACCTGGAACAACGGATGCCGCGCCGCCGACCGCGAGGGCGCCAGTTCCTCCACCAGCCGCTCGAAGGGCACGTCCTGATGCCCGAACGCGGCAAGACTCGTCTCCCGGACCCGCTCCAGCACCTGCCCGAACGACGGATCACCCGACAGATCCGTCCGCACCACCAGCGAGTTGACGAAGCACCCCACCAACTCGTCCAACGCCTCATCCGTACGGCCCGCGATCGCCGAACCGATCGGGATGTCCGTCCCCGCACCCAACCGCGACAACGTCACCGCCAGCACCGCCTGCAACACCATGAACACCGTCACGCCACGCTCACGCGCCACCTCACGCAACCGTGCGTGCACCGCGGCCGGCACATCCACCGGCACCGCATGCCCCTCGTGCGAGGCCACCGCCGGACGCGACCGGTCATACGGCAACGCCAGCTCCTCCGGCGCCCCCGCCAACGCCTCACGCCAGAACCCCACCTGCCGCGACAGCACACTCTCCGGATCACCCTCCTCACCCAGCAACTCCCGCTGCCACAACGCGTAATCCGCGTACTGCACCGGCAACGGCGCCCACACCGGCACCCGCCCCTCCACCCGCGCCGCATACGCGGACGTCAGATCCCGCTCGAACGGAGCAGACGACCACCCATCACTCGCGATGTGATGCACCACCACCGTCAGCACATGCTCATCCGGACCGACCGTGAACAGCCGCGCCTGGACAGGGATCTCCTCGGCGAGGTCGAAGGCATAGCCGGCCGCTTCCGCGACCGCCTCGCCCAGGTCGTCCGCGCTCACGTCGGTGACGGACAGGGCGAATCCGGTCTCCTCGACCGGCAGGATCCGCTGGTACGGCTCGCCGTCGGCCACCGCGAACACCGTCCGCAGCACCTCATGCCGCCCGATCACATCCCGCAGGGCCGCTTCCAGCGCCTGCCGGTCCAATGCGCCGGTCAGCCGCATCCCGAGAGGGATGTTGTACGTCGCGCTCGGTCCTTCCAGCTGCCCGATGAACCACAGTCGGCGCTGGGCGTACGACAGCGGCACCCGCTGCGGCCGCTCCCCCGCCACCAGCGCCGGACGCGCCGCACCCGCCTGCCCCAGCCTGGTCGCGAGACCGGCCGGAGTCGGCGTCTCGAACAACGTCCGCAGCGCCACCTCCACCCCCAGCACCGCGCGCACCCGGCTCACCAACCGCGTCGCCAACAGCGAATGCCCACCCAGCGCGAAGAAGTCGTCGTCGACCCCGACCCGCTCCCGACCGAGGACCTGGGCGAACGCCTGGCACAGGATCTCCTCCTGCACCGTCACCGGACCACGGCCTCCGCCGCTCACGTACTCCGGAGCCGGCAGCGCCCTACGATCCAGCTTCCCGTTCACCGTCAGCGGCAGCGCCTCCAGCACCACCACCGCCGACGGCACCATGTACTGCGGCAGCCTCTCGGCCACAAAGCCACGCAGCTCCGCCTCACCCGCATCACCGACCACATAGGCGACCAGACGCTTGTCCCCGGCCACGTCCTCACGCACGACGACCGCCGCCTGACCCACCCCCGGATGCGCCGACAACACCGCCTCGACCTCACCCGGCTCGATCCGGAACCCACGGATCTTCACCTGCTCATCCGCACGCCCCAGATACTCCAGCCGGCCTTCCACCGACCACCGCGCCACATCCCCCGTCCGATACATCCGCTCACCCGCACCACCGAACGGGCACGCCACGAACCGCTCACCCGTCAGAGCCGAGCGCCCCACGTACCCACGCGCCAGACCCGCACCCGCCACATACAGCTCACCCGCGACCCCCACCGGCACCGGACGCAACGCACCGTCCAGCACATACACCCGCGTGTTCGCGATGGGTGAGCCGATCGGCACGGACTGCGCGTCTGCGGCCATCCGCGGGACGGCGTACGTGCAGGCGAACGTGGTGGTCTCGGTCGGTCCATACCCGTTCAGCACCTGGAGTCCGGGCAGTGCCGACTGCGCGTCCCGTACGTGCCGCACCGACAGGGCCTCGCCGCCGACCAGCACCCGTTCCAGTCCCGTCAGGATGCCCGGGTCCTCATCGACCACCGCGTTGAACAGTGCGGCGGTCAGCCACAGGTCGCTGATGCCCTTGCCCGAGATCAGCGACCGCAGTTCCGGCAGGCCGACTGTCCCCGGGGGTGCGATCACCAGGCGGCCGCCGTGCACCAGCGCACCCCACAACTCGAACGTGGAGGCGTCGAACGCCAGCGGCGCCAGCAGAAGGTGCACATTGCGCTCGCTGAACTCGGCGTACCGCTGCCCCCACACCAGCCGTGCCACGGCGCGGTGTTCCACCATCACGCCCTTGGGCAGCCCCGCCGATCCGGAGGTGAACATCACGTAGGCCGCGTCATCCGGCGCGACCTCCACTGCCGGGTCCTCGGCCGAGCGGGAATCATCCACGCTCTCGACCGGTACGAGCACGCCGCCGAAGTCCGGCAGCAGCTCGCCCAGTCCGCCCTGCGTGACGACGACCTGTACGTCCGCGTCGCGCATCATGGACGCCAGTCGGGCGGAGGGGTAGTCGGTGTCCAGCGGCACATAGCCCGCGCCGGCCTTCCACACGCCCAACAGTGCGGCTACCGCTTCGGGGCCGCGCTCAAGGCACACGCCCACCAGCGAACCCCTGCTCACACCGGCCGCCATGAGCGCATGCGCGATCCGGTTGGCCCGGGCGTTCAGTTCGCGGTAGGAGAGCCGCACGTCACCGAACTCCAGCGCCACGGCGTCCGGGCGCAGCCGCGCCTGTCCGGCGACCAGGGCGTGAACACCCTGGTCCGGCAGTTCCGTGGTGGTGTCGTTCCACTCCTCAAGGAGTCGGTTCTGTTCGGTGGTGTCGAGGACGTCCACCGTCGACAGGAGGCCGGCGGGGTCGTCCTCCAGCGTGGTCACCAGGTGGTCGAGGCAGGTGTGCAGCAGCCGGCAGAGCGCTTCCCCGTCGACCGGGCCCACCGCGTCCACGGTCAGCCCGAACCGGGTCTCCAGGTCATCGACCGCCACGGTCACCGGATAGTTCGTCGCCTCGCGCATCGCCACCGTGATGATGCCGCGGGACTCCGCGCCCGCCTCCGGCCGCGGCTCCGGCTGCCGCAGCTTGCCGTGCCGGTAGTTGAACAGCGAGGTGAACAGCGGACTGCCGTTCGGCACACCACTGGCCTGCTGCGCCAGCGTCAGCGGCGCGTGTTCGTGCACCAGCAGCTCCGCCAGCTGATCACGCACCCCCTCCAGCGCCCGGCCCACGCCCACCGCGTCGACCCGCACCCTGACCGGCAGTGTGTTGATGAACAGGCCAGGCACCCGGTCGGCGCCCGCACCGGCGTTCATCCGCCCGAACAGCACCGTCCCGAAGACGACGTCGTCACGGCCGCTGACCGTCGCCAGCACCCGCGCCCACGCCAGGTGGAACACCGACGCCGGACTCACGCCCAGCGACCGCGCCACCTCGCGCACCCGCTGCCCCACCTCCTCATCCACGCCCAGATGGGAGCGGACCACACCCGTGCCGTCACCGTGCACGTCCAGCAGACCGTACGGCGCGGTCGTCTCCTCCACATCGGCCAGGAGACCGGCGAAGTACCGCTCGTGCTCCTCACGCGTGATGCCCAGCCGCGCCTGCGCCACGAAGTTGCGGAACGGCAGCGGCTCCGGCAGCGAGTCCTCCCGCCCCGACAGGAAGGCACCCATCTCGGCCAGCAGCACGTCCTGCGTGGTGTGGTCCTGGACCAGGTGATGCATCCGCAGCAGCGCCAGCCAGCCACCGCCCTCACCCGGCTCAGCGGCCGTGTGCACATCGATCAACGGCGCACGACCGATGTCCATCCCCGAGCCCGCCGTCGCGATCAGCTGCTCCACGGCAGCGGATCCGTCAACGGTCAGCTCCACGGGCGTGACCGGCAGTACGGCCCGGCGTACGACGACCTGGACCGGCTCGCGCAGCTGCTCCCACAGGATCGCGGTGCGGTAGATGTCATGCCGGTCCACCACCCGCTGCAACGCCACGAGGAACGCGTCCAGCCGCTCGCGCGAGTCGAACCGCAGCACCCGCGGCACCACATACGCGTCCACGCCGCCGTCCGCCTGCAACAGGTGGTGGAAGAACAGACCCTCCTGCAGGGGCGCCAGGGGATACACGTCGGCGATGTTCGCCGCGCCCCCCTCGACGGCCGCGACGATCCGCCCGACCTCCTCCTCCGACAGATCCACCAGCGGCAGCATGTCCGGAGTGATCCGCTCGGCGCCGTCCGGGATCCGGTTCTCCGGCACCTCGACCGTGTCCGGAGCCGCCACCGCGGCCAGACCCGCCGGCGTCGGCGTCTGGAACAACGCCCGCACCGAGACAGCGACGCCCCGAGCACGCAACTGCTCCACCAGCGACACCGCGAGCAGCGAGTGGCCGCCGAGCGCGAAGAAGTCGTCGTCCACACCGACCGCGGGCAGACCCAGCACCTGCGCGAACACCTGGCACAGGATCTCCTCCTGCACGGTCGCCGGACCACGACCGCCGCCGGCTGTGAACACGGGGGCCGGCAGCGCCTTGCGGTCCAGCTTGCCGTTCACCGTCAGCGGCAGCACATCCAATACCACCAGGGCCGAGGGCACCATGTACTCCGGCAGCCGGTCGGCCGCGAACGCCCGCACCTCGGCGGCGAGTTCGGCCTCGGGACGGTCATCGTCGGTCGGCACGAGGTAGGCGACCAGGCGGACATCGCCGGGATTGTCCTCCCGCACGACCACCGCCGCGCGCTCCACCTGGGGATGCGCGGCCACCACCGTCTCGATCTCGCCCGGCTCGACCCGGAACCCACGCAACTGCACCTGCTCATCCGCACGGCCGGCGAACGCCAGCCGGCCATCGGCCCTCCAGTGCGCGCGGTCCCCCGTCCGGTACATCCGCTCACCGGCCGCACCGAACGGACACGCCACGAACCGCTCCGACGTCAACCCCGCACGCCGCACATACCCCCGCGCCAGACCCGCACCCGCCACATACACCTCACCCGCAACACCCACCGGCACCGGACGCAACCACTCATCCAGCACGAACACCCGCAGATCCGGAAGACCCACACCCACCACACCAGCATCACGCCCACCCCGCACACCCGCACCCTCCAGCGGGAAGTACGAGACATGCACCGTCGTCTCCGTGATCCCGTACATGTTCACCAACCGCGGCCCCCCATCACCATGCCGCTCGAACCACCCCTCCAGACGGCCCACATCCAACGCCTCACCACCGAACACCACACACCGCAACACCCAGTCGTCCCGCTCCACCCCCATC
>NZ_BAABKC010000002.1:0-190732 GCF_039543625.1 Streptomyces similanensis
CCACACACCCGCCTGCGCCACACCAATCGGCTCCGCACCCACCACAACCGTCGACAAACCACCCAACTCACCCGGATCCAACACCCCCAACAACGACGGCACCACACTCGCCGACACCACACCACGCCCCCGAACCAACCCCGCCAACAACGACACATCCGCCCGCTCCGCCCCCGACGCCACCACCAACGTCCCACCCGACGCCAACGTCACCGCCACATCCAACACCGACGCATCAAAACTGAACGACGCGAACTGCAACACCCCAACCCCCGGACCCACCCCCATCACCGGACCCAACGCACCCACCAAATTCCGCAACCCCCCATGCGTCGCCACCACACCCTTCGGCCGCCCCGTCGAACCCGACGTATACACCACATACGCCGCAGACCCCGGCAACACCCCCACCCCAGGACCCACACCCCCCGACAAACCAGCCAACTCCTCCACCACACCACCATCACCCAAATCCACCACACCCACCCCCGCCACCGACAACTCCCCCAACCGACCACCCCGACCCACCACAACCCCAACCCCACTGTCCCCCACCATGAACTCCAACCGCTCCACCGGATACTCCGGATCCAACGGCACATACGCCCCACCCGCACGCCACACACCCACCACCGCAGCCACCATCTCCACACCCCGCGGCAAACACAAACCCACCACCGACTCCACACCCACACCCCGACCCCTCAACAACCACGCAAACCGATTCGCCCACACATCCAACTCCCCATACGACAACTCCACCCCCTCACACACCACCGCCACCGCACCCGGATCCACCACCGCCCACTCCGCAATCCGCTCCGGAACCAACCCACCCACCACACCCACACCCACACCCACACCGTTCCACCCCTCCAACACCAACGACCGCTCCACCGAACCCACCACGTCGATTCCACGCACCCGAACGCCCGGGTCGCCCACCGCCACCTCGACCACCCGCGTCAGCCACTCCGCGAACCGACCAGCCGCCCCCGCCTCGAACACGTCAGCGGACACAACGATGCGGCCGGTCAGGCCGGCCGGGGCGCCGTCCGCGTCGAAGACCTCGGTCGCCATGACGTCCAGGTCGAACTTGGTATTCCGAGCGCCCGTCAGCTGCTGGGTGACCATCCCTTCGACCCGCAGTCCCGGCAGGTCGACGCTGGCCTGGGCGTTGTTCTGGAGGGTCAGCATGACCTGGAACAGCGGGTGCCGCGCCAGGGAACGCACCGGCGCCAGCTCCTCCACCAGCCGCTCGAAGGGCACGTCCTGGTGCGCGAACGCGGCGAGACTCGTCTCCCGGACCCGCTCCAGCACCTGCCCGAACGTCGGATCACCCGACAGATCCGTCCGCATCACCAGCGTGTTCACGAAGAACCCGACCAGATCGTCCAGCGCCTCGTCGGTCCGGCCCGCGACCGCCGAACCGATCGGGATGTCCGTCCCCGCACCCACCCGCGACAACGTCACCGCCAGCGCCGCCTGCAACACCATGAACACCGTCACGCCACGCTCACGCGCCACCTCACGCAACCGCGCATGCACATCCGCCGACAGCTCCAGCGCCACCGCATGACCCTCGTGCGAGGCCACCGCCGGACGCGTCCGGTCGTAGGGCAGCGCCAGTTCCTCCGGAGCGTCCGCCAGCGCCTCACGCCAGAACCCCACCTGCCGCGACAGCACACTCTCCGGATCGTCCTCCGACCCGAACACCTCCTGCTGCCACAGCACATAGTCCGCGTACTGCACCGGCAGCTCCGCCCACGCCGGCTCTCGGCCCGCACACCGCGCCGCGTACGCCAGGGAGAGGTCCCGGGCCAGCGGTCCCATCGACCAGCCGTCACCCGCGATGTGATGCACCACCAGCATCAGCACGTGCTCATCCGGGCCTACGGCGAACAGCCGGGCCCGCAGCGGGATCTCCGAGTCCAGCGGGAAGACGTGGCGTGCCGCCTCCGCCACCGCGCCGTCCAGGTCCGCCGCGCTCACCTCGGCGACGGTCAGGGCGAAGCCCGTCTCCTCGACCGGCAGGATCCGCTGGTGCGGCTCCCCGTCGGCCACCGCGATCACCGTCCGCAGCACCTCATGGCGTTCCACCACGTCCCGCAGCGCGTCTTCCAGCGCGTCCCGGTTCAGCGCACCCGACAACCGCAGGGCCATCGGGATGTTGTACGTCGCGCTCGGCCCCTCCAACTGCGTCAGGAACCACAGCCGGCGCTGCGCGTACGAC
Organism: Streptomyces similanensis; assembly: GCF_039543625.1. NCBI lineage: Bacteria > Bacillati > Actinomycetota > Actinomycetes > Kitasatosporales > Streptomycetaceae > Streptomyces > Streptomyces similanensis. The sequence continues at coordinate 2,234 of NZ_BAABKC010000002.1, forward strand.
AACGGGATCATCGGGATTCCTCCTGTTTACGCATAACCGCGGCGGGGAGCTTGCTCCCGGTTCGAAGGTGTCGCATCCCGAGGGGCACGCCTTCGCGGCCTCCGCGACGGCGGCGGCTCGTCAGTCAACTGTCGGTTTCGTCGGGTGCAGTAGTTGTTTCGATTTTTACGAATTCTCGCCGGGAGTGTCGGTCATCAGGTCATCCCTTACGAGACGCGTCCACGGGCAGCCTTGGCCGAGCCAGTTCACTATGAGCCAGGCCGCATGCCTGATCAATCCCGGCGATCAAAACCGCCGGCCGTTCAACTGTGTCCCAACCGCACTTGAACAGGGACGGCCGGCCTCCCGGGGGCATTGCCCTCCGGCCGGCGAGCGTCCTTGTCAGGAGTTTCCCGCTTTTTCAGGGGACGTGCGCCGGACATAGCTGGATCTTCTGCTTAGCACCGGAAACACCCGTTTCGAGTCGCTCGCCCCCTCGGCTTCTCCGCAGGCAGCGGCCGTGCTCACCCCAGGTGAGGACAGGGAATCGGAGCCGCCGGTTCCGGAAAAACTCACCTGCCGCGGTGGAGATGTGAATGTAGGGTGGAGCCAGGAGAGCGTCTGGCAATCGCCGTACGGTCGCGTGATGGTCGCCCAGTGGCCGTTGACGTCCGTACGGATACCGGCCCGACTCACCCCGCTGCTTCAAGTACTCGTAGAACTACGTGGCACGACCCGGCCCTATGCACGGCACGACCCACGCACAGCAGATCCGAGATACTGATTAAATTGGGGGTTATCTTGATGCAATCCGGAAGTGAAAGGGTCACTCCTTCACCGGAACACTGCACCAAGACTTCCAGAAGCCAGATCACCACCGTCCCCACCGCCTCACTGCTGCCGGGCGACTCCCCGCGCTCCGAAGGCGTGAACGCCCAGCACATCGCCCGGCTCGCCGAAATCGAGGGGCCCCTGCCCGCCGTGCTGGTCGACCGGCGGACGATGCAGGTCATCGACGGAATGCACCGCTATCTGGCGGCGCTCTCCAACGGGCGGAAGACGATCGAGGTCGAATTCTTCGACGGAACCCCCGAAGAGGCGTATCTCCGGGCCGTGCAGGCCAACTCGGTCCACGGACTCCCGCTCTCGCCCGCCGAACGCAAGGCCGCGGCCGCCAGGATCATCGCGTCCCTCCCCCACATGTCCGACCGTGCGATAGCCAAGGCGGCGGGGCTGGGCGCCAAGGCCGTCGCCGCCATCCGCCGTCGGATGGACGAGACTCCCCAGCTCAACGCGCGCGTCGGCCAGGACGGCAAGGTCCGTCCGCTGGACAGCTCGGAGGCCCGGCACCGTGTCGCCGAGCTGCTGGCCGAGCGCCCGGACGCCTCGCTGCGCGAACTGGCGCGGCTCGCCTGCGTCTCACCGGCGACCGTCAGCGACGTCCGCAGACGGCTCGCTTCCGGCGAGCCCCCCGCGCCGGCGCGCTCCGGCGCCAGGAGCCGGACGGACAAGGGCCCGGTCGCCGATCGGCCCGCCGCGCGCCCCCAGCCGGCCGGGCGCAAGCCGCACCGCAGGATACGTCTGGTGGTGCAGGAGCCGGCGGTCGTGATCGACAAGCTGGCGCGCGACCCGTCGCTGCGGCACCGGGAGGAAGGCCGACGTCTGTTGCGTCTGCTCCAGCAGCACGCCATCGCCACCCAGGAGTGGCCCGCGCTGAGCACCGCCCTGTCCGCCGATTCCCGGGAGACGGTGGCGAGTCTGGCCCGGGAGTACGCCAAGACGTGGCTCGGCTTCGCGAAGGAGCTGGACGAGCGGCTGCAGGCCGGTCTCCTCGCCAGCGGGTGATCTCCCCCGCCGCCCACCGGGAACGGGCGGCCGCCGTCACGGTAATCGGCGGGGCAGCGGCTGGGGTCTGAACAGGAAGCCGCCCCAGCCGCGTACGGAGTCCGTCACCGGCCGCCAGTTCCCCTCCTGCCATCCGTGCATCGTGTACGACAGGGACACGGTGAGGCTGCGGACGGTCTCGGCCGTCCGCAGCCGGTCCGGGCGTCTGCGCCCCCACCGCAGCAGCAGGGTGGGCTGATCGCGCAGCAGGGTGGTGAACGCCCCGAGCAGCACGTCGCGTTCGTCTCCGCCGAACTGGACCCGCATGAAGTCGACCCGGTCCAGGTTCTCGCGTCGGCAGAGGTCGTCCACGGTGTCCGCCCGGCGGGCGCGGCCCGGACGGCCCGGCGCCAGACGGTGCACCTGCCCGTCCGGGCCGGCGAGGTTCCGCAGCGCCTCGGTGCACCGCGTGCAGCCGGCTCCCACGTCGAGACAGACGGCTCCGGGCGAGACCAGCTGGTCCAGTCCCGCGGCCTCCGGGTGCGGCACCGGCCGGTGCGGCCGGTCCTGGACGACCGGGTGGGCGGCTCGGGGCTGCCGGGAGAACCGGAGTCCCGGAAACACGACGACGGGACCGCGGGGGCCGCCCGCCGTGCGGCTCACGGGCGCCTCGGTCGGCGGTCCGCCGGCGCTCCCGCGCCCCGGCCCTCCGTGGTCTACCACTGCGCATCGGTCCTTCCGGGTGGACGGCCGCGCCGTCGCCGTTGTCGGGCGGACGGCACGCTGACGGTATGAGGCTAGGCCCTCGCCCGCCGTGCCGCGTCCTCCCCGGTGACAAGCCGGTGTCCTCTGCGGAGGGCACGTTCCCCGGTCGTCGCCTCCGGAAGGCGTACGCCTCTGGGGGTGTCATCCCCTGGGCGTACGCCTCCGGGCTGAGCCCGCCGCGCGGCGGTGCCGGACGCCGCGGGCGTGCGCACCGCGGCGGGCGGGCGTGCGGCCACGGTTCATCGGGCGGCGAGCCGGCGGCGGTCCACCGCCTGGTACAGGTCGCGGAGGCCGGCCCCGAGGTCTGCGGGGTCGCCGTGCTGGACGAGTTCGAGGAGGAGGGTCGCGCCGAGGTGGGGCGAGCGGCCCACGAGGGACAGCCGCCCGCGGTGTCCGCCGGGCTCCTCCCACAGGACCGGAGTGTCGAACTCGGCTCCGGAGTCGAGGAGTTCGCGGGTGGTGCGGGCGATGTCGTCCACCTCGAAGGAGAGCCGCTGCACGGCGCGGTCGGCGGGCGACGGGTGCGGGGCGGCCGTGGGGCCGAAGCCGGTCGCGGGCCCCGCGGACAGGAGGGTGAGCGTCGGGCCGCCCTGGAGTCCGCCCAGGTCCGCGGTGCGGTGCGGGTGCGGCCCGCTGGCGCGCGACCGGCGGTGGGCCAGTCCGAAGCCGTCCCGGTAGAGGCGGACGGCCTCCTCCAGGTCCGTCGCCCCGATGTCGATCGCGACGCCTCCGAGCCGCCGTACGTGTCCCGTGGGGGCGGGGTGCTGCGGCAGTGCCGCCCAGCGGTGGCCGGCCGGCCAGTCCCCCGGGGTGCGCTCGGCGGGCAGCAGGGTGTGCGTCACGCCGCCGGCGCCGGTGAGGATCGGGTTGCCCCGTACGGAGCCGACTTCCCGGGCGCCCGCGCGCAGCGCCTCCTCCGCCGTGGCGTCGACGTCGGTGCAGAGCAGGGCGATGTCGGCGACGCCGTCGCCGTGCGCGTCCAGGAACTTCCAGGTGGCGGGTCCGGAGGTGACGACGAGGTGGGTCGTCGCCCGGCGCAGCAGCAGGGAGCTGCGGTCGGAGCCGACGGAGTCCGCCAGGCAGGCGAATCCCATGGCCGAGACGAGGTACTGGGCGGTCCGCTGCTTGTCCTTGGCGTACACCTCGACATACGCGATGTCGTGCCCTGCCATGGGTGTTCCTTCCTGCGCGAGGTGGTCCGGTGGCCGTGGTGCGCGACTGCGTGCGCGCGGCGGCAGGAGGGGGCACGGGATCGGGCTCGCGCCGACGGGTTCCGTGCCGGCTCTCGCGTGACCGCGTGTCGCGGACGCCGCCGGGTGGTCAGTACTTGCCGAGGAACTCGACCAGGGCCGAGTTGATCTCGTCGGGGCGTTCCAGGTAGCCGAGGTGGCCGCAGTCGGCGATCTCGACGAGGTCGCAGTCGGGGATGGCGTCGGCCACCTCGGCGACCAGGTGGGGCGGGCAGATGAGGTCGTCGCTGAAGGCGACGGCCCGGCAGGGCACGGTGACGCCGCGCAGTGCGGCGCGCCGGTCGCCGAGGCTGTCGGCGGCCCCGGCCTGTCCCGGCACGGAGTCGCCGCCGCCGGTGAGTTCGAAGAGTTCCAGCATGGTGGTGACGGCGGTGTCGTTGTTGAGGGTCGCCGGGGAGAACATCTCCATGACCGTCTTCGCCGCGCTGTAGCCGGGCGGCAGTCGTACGCCGCTGTCGCGCAGCACGCGGTCGGCGGCGCTCTGGGCGCGCCGGAAGGCGTCCGAGCGGGCCCGGGTCGCCAACAGGAGTGCCGAGCGGACCAGTTCGGGGGAGGCGAGGGCGAGTTCCTGGGCGATCATCGCGCCGAGCGAGGTTCCCACGAGGTGGCAGGGGCCGAGGCCGAGTTGCTGGATGAGGCCGCGGGTGTCGGCGACCAGGTCGGTGAGGGTGTAGTCGCCGTCGGGGGCGTCCGAGGGGGCGATGCCCCGGTTGTCGAAGGTGATGGTCTCGTAGCCGGCGCGGTTGAGCGCTGGTGTCTGGTGCATCGTCCAGACGCGGCCCGACGCGGAGGATCCCATGATCAGCAGGACGGGCGTGCCGCTGCCCGACCTCTGGTAGGAGAGCCGGACACCGTTGGTGTTCACGAATGGCATGTCGAGCCCGTCCTCGTTGGGGGCAACTGGCCCTCTCCGTCGGGTCGTCGCGGAGAGTCGCGGGTGGCCGCCCCACCGCCGGCCCCCGTCGGTCCCGGCGCGTGGGCCGGGTGTCGCGCTCGATGGAGCCGCTCGGGCTCCGTCACGGCTTACGATCGCATCGCACCTCGGTGGCGATCAAGCGTTGCCGGGGTTTCACGGCCGGGGGCCGGTGGGGTGTTCAACCGCCACGTGCGCGCGGTTGGACACCGCACCGGCCGCCCCCGTCAGGCGCCGCGCCAGACGGGGGCGCGTTTCTCGGCGAAGGCGCGTGGGCCCTCGACGGCGTCCTGGCTGCGCCGTCGTTTCTCCTCCCAGGCGTAGGTCGCCGTGAAGGCCTCTTCCAGCGGCATGTCCACTGACCGCAGCACCGCTTCCTTGAGGGCCCGTACGGAGAGCGGGGCGCTGCGTCGCAGGGCGTCGGTCCAGGCGTCCACGGCGTCGTCCAGGTCCTCCAGGGGGACGACCTCGTTGACGAGGCCGTGGCGCAGTGCGTCGGCGGCGCTCATGCGGCGTCCGGTGAGCAGGTATCCCATCGCGGTCTTCAGGGGCATCTGCCGGGCGAGGCGGAAGGCGCCGCCGGCGCCGGGGATCAGTCCGAGGGTGGCCTCCGGCAGTGCGAACACCGCGTGGTCGGCGGCGACGACGAGGTCGCAGGCGAGGACGAGTTCGAATCCGCCGCCCAGGGCGTAGCCGTTGACGCGGGCGAGCACCGGTTTGGACAGGTCGAACCGGTCGGTCAGCCGGGGCGAGCCGGGCTGGCCGCGGCTGCCGAAGCTGGTCGGGGCGGTGCCCTCCTGGTCGAGCCGGGCGCGTTCGCGCAGGTCCTGTCCGACGGTGAAGGAGCGTTCGCCGGCGCCGGTGAGCACCGCCACCCGGATGTCGTCGTCGGCCTCGACGTCGTCCCAGACCAGGGCCAGTTCCTGGTGCATGCGCCGGTTCATGGCGTTGAGCACGTCGGGCCGGTCGAGGGTGATGCGGGCGACCTGGCCGTCCTTCTCGTACCGTATGCCGCTGTCGCCGCCGCCGATCACGGTGTGCGTCCGGGTTCCGGTGCGGGGGCGCCGCTGAAGCGGCCGACCTTGTCGATGACGTCGGAGCTGTAGAGGCGGATGGCCTGCTGCAGGGCGAACTCCGCCATGTAGCGGCGGAAGTCGTCCGGTGACTCCTCGGCCAGGTTGAGCATCCGCCGGTTGGCGAGGACGGCGCTGCCGCGCAGGCGTTCCACGCTGCGCTCCACGGCGAGGTCCAGGTCGGTCCGGTCGTGCACCTCGTCGATCAGGAAGCGGGCCTCGGGTTCGGTGGCGAAGATCCGCCGTCCTTCGAGGATCACCTGCCGCGCCAGGCGGGGGCCCGCGGAGCGGGTCAGCCGGAAGTTGGCGGCGCCCGGGACGATGCCCTCCTGTGCGGCGGGGAGGCTGACGTAGGCGTCCGCGGCGGCGATGACGTGGTCGAAGACGAGCAGCAGTTGGGCGCCGCCGCCGATCGCGAAGGAGTCGACGACGGCGACCCAGGGTTTGTCGGTGGTCCGTGGCCGCCAGCCGGGCCGGTCGGTGCGGACGCCGCGCAGCAGTTTGTGGATGTAGCCCAGTTCGCGGCGGAGCAGGAAGTCGACCAGGGAGATGTCTCCGCTGTGCAGTGCCTTGAGGTTGATGCCGGCGCTGAACACCCGTCGTCCCCGGTACCGGGGGTGGGTCATCTCGCCGCCGCGCAGGAGTCCGACCTCGACGGCCGGGTCGAGCAGGGCGAGGTCGACGGCGGTCTCCATGTCGTCGACCTGGGTGTTGTCCTCGGCGTTGAGGGCGTCGTCGCGGCACATGGTGAGGCGGGCCACCGCGCCGGCGCGTTCGAGGCGGACGGATCCGAGGTCGACGCTGCCCGTGCGGGTGAACTCGGGCAGCAGTGCGGTGGCGCGCGGTGTCGGCAGGAGCATCGTGTCGAGCAGGTGGGCGCCGGCCCGGGGCGAGCGCAGCACTCTGCTGAAGAAGATGCCCTGGTCGATCTCGTGGCCCTCTTTGCGGGCCTGTGGCCTGGCGCGTTCCGCGGCGAGTTGTTCGCCGGTGGGGACGAGGCCGGGGAAGGCGGTCGCCGCGGCTCCGGCGAGTTCGTCGACGCGCAGTGGGCGGGTGAGCCGGTCGGTGAGTTCGTCGTAGACGGCGTCGGTGTGGGTGTCCATGAACGTGGCGCGCAGGGTGCGTACGGTGTAGGCGGCCGTTTCGGCGTCGGCCTGTTGCCGTACGGTGCGCTCGCCGTGCGGGGGCAGGGCGGCCAGCAGGTGCGCGTGCCGTCGTGCGGCCTGCTTGAGGGTTTCCCTGGCCTGGGGCAGGGGGGTGCGGACGTCGTCCGGGTGCGGGGCGGTGGGTTCGTCGTCGGCGCTCATGCGCGCGCTCCCGTCGTGGCGCGGCGCAGGGCCCGGTCGCAGGCGGCGAGGTGGACGCCCAGCGCTTCCTCGAAGCTGGTGGCGGCGGCGTCGTGCAGGAGTTGGCGCCGGATGGCGAGTTCGGTGCCGGAGACGGCCGCGGCACGTTCGGCGGCGAGCCGGAGGGCGTCGGGTACGTCGTCCGTGAGCTGGTCGATCAGGTGCAGGGCCAGGGCGTCGGTCGCCTCGACCGGGGTGCCGTAGAGGACCGCGCGGCGGATGGGCGCCGCGTTCGCGCCGTGTCCGGCCAGCCGGTACAGGGCCATGCCGGGCCAGGTCGCGCCGCCTTCGAGCGGGAGCACCAGGCGCATGGAGCCGGTGGCGATGCGGTGGTCGGTGGCCAGCAGGACGTCCAGGGCGGGGCCGCCGCAGTCGCCGTCGGCGACGGCGACGGTGGGGGCGGGGAGCCGTTCCAGGCGGCGCAGGACGCGTTCCCATTTGCTCACCAGGGACACGGTCAGGTCGCCGGGCCACGGTCCGCGGGGGACTCCGGAGACCCGTACGACGACGCTGGCCCGTCCGTCGAGATCCTCGGCGGCGTCGCAGACCGCGGCGACGGCCGCCACCGTCTGGGCCGACAGGGGCTGTTGTCCGTCGATCCGCAGGGGGATCTCCTCGGACGCGGGGTGGGCCGTGTCCGTCGGTGTGCTGTTCATCGCTTCTCTCACCTGTTCCGTGGTCACCACTGCACCAGTGCGGTCTCGATGGTCGAGCCGGGACCCATCGTCATGAGGACGCCGTAGTCACCGGCGTGGGCGGCTTCCTCCTGGAGCAGGCGCTCGTAGGAGAACAGGAAGGAGCCGCTGGACAGGTTGCCGTAGTCCCGCAGTACGCCGGTGGTGTGCCGTACGTCGTGGCGGGTGAGCCCGAGGTTGACGCGTACGGCGTCGATCACCTTCTTGCCGCCGGAGTGGACGAGCCAGTGGGCGATGTCGCTGCGGCGCAGGCCGGCGCCGGTGAGCAGCCGGTCGACGACCTGTTCGGCGTTGGCGCCGACGACGTAGGGGACGAGCGGGTCGAGGTAGAAGCTGAACTTGCCCTGGTCGTCGTCCCAGTCGTAGCGCATCGCGTCGATGGCGTCGGTGATCAGGTGGCTCGCGAAGGCGAGGATGCGTGGTCCGTCGTGCACCGGCGGGGGGCCGGGCGGGCCGTAGGCGGCGTCGGGTGGGTCGGTGGTGAGCGCGACGGCCGCGGCGCCGTCCCCGAACAGGCTGTTGACGACGGCGGTGCGCATGCTGCCGTCGATGACGTAGGCGGCGGAGCAGGCTTCGGCGCACAGCATCACGGCGACCTTGCCGGGGTTGGCCGTGACCCAGCCGGCGGTGGCGTTGAGGGCGTTGAGGCCGGCGTTGCAGCCCATGCCGACGACGTCGACGCGGCTGGTGCGGGGCAGCAGGCCCATCTCCTTGATGAGGTGGGCGCTGAGGCCGGGGGTGAGGAAGCCGGTGGTGGTGGTGCAGCAGAGGTAGTCGACGTCGGCGAGGTCGAGTCCGGCGTCGTCCAGGCAGGCGCGTACGGCTCGGGCGCCCATGTCGAGGGCGTTGCGCTTGTGCTTGGCGAGGAGTTCGCCCTGGGGCTCGGCGAGGACGGCGCCGTCGGCGTCCCTCGGCGGGAGCACGAGGTGGCGGCGTTCGATGGCGCTGTTGAGGAAGACGGAGCGGACCTTGGGGTCGGTGATGCCGAAGAGGTCGAGGACCTCGCGCTGGGAGTAGGAGTGCTCGGTGACGGCGGTGCCGACACTCATGATCCGGGGGACGCCGAAGCCCTTGGCCGGTGCGGTGGGCGAGGCGTCGAGGAGAGCGGTGCCGTGCGGTCGCGCGCTGGCGGTCATCGGAAGGTCCACCCCCACATTCGTGGCTTGCTGCGGATGAGACGTCGTGCTGTGGACACGCGGGTTCGCTTTCTGTGTGTGGCGGGACGGGAAGGGAAGGAGTCGCGGCGGGTCAGCGGGACCGGGCCGCCTCCGCCGTGATGAACCGGGCGAGGCGGGCGATGCCTTCGGTGATGTCGGCCTGCGTCAGGTAGCTGACGGACAGGCGGATGCTGTGCTCGCCGCCGCCCTGGGGGTAGAAGTAGGACATGGGCGTCCAGATCACTCCGTGGTCCTCCGCCGAGCGCGCCAGGGCGGCGTTGTCGGCGGGGAAGGGGACGTCCAGGGTGAGGAAGAACCCTCCGGCCGGCTCGTTCCAGCGGACGCCGAGTGCCTCGCGCCCGGGTTGCGGGAAGCATTCGTCGAGCCGCTTCAGGGTGGCCCGCATCGCCTCGCCGTAGTACGCCGCGGTCTCGGTGTTCCACTCCGAGGCGCGTCCGTCGGCGGCGAGCAGCATGCCCGCCACCGCTGCCTGGCTCAGCGGTGAGGTGTTCACCGTGACCATGCTCTTGATCTTGACGAGTTCGTCGGCCAGCAGGCCCTGGCGGCCGTCCTCGGCCACGACGATCTGGTCGGCGACGGCGAACCCGACGCGGGCGCCGGGGAACAGGGTCTTGGAGTAGGAGCCGAGGTGGACGACCCGCCGGTCGCGGTCCAGGGACTTCAGGGTGGGCAGCCGGCGGCCGGGGCTCACCAGCCGGTAGGGGCTGTCCTCCAGGACGAGGAAGTCCTCGCGGTCCGCCAGGTCGAGCAGGGCGTGCCGCTCCGCCGTCGACATCGTGGCGCCCGACGGGTTGGAGTGGTCGGGCACCACGTAGAAGGCGCGGGGCCGGCGGCCGCGCGCCTTCTCGGCGGCGAGTGCGGCCTCCAGGTCGGCGCAGCGGAAGCCGTCCCGGCCCTCCGGCACGGCGGTCGGCTCGACGCCGAGCAGCCGGGCGGCCCCGGTGATGCCCACGTAGCAGGGGCTGGAGACCAGCAGGGCGTCCTGCGGGCCCGCCAGCAGCGCGCGCAGGGTGAGGAAGATGGCTTCCTGACAGCCCACGGTCACCACCACGGCCCCGGGCCGCACGTCGGTGTCCTCGTCCTCGCGCAGCGACGCGGCGATGAGTTCGCGGATCTGTCCGCCGGTGGGCCCGTACTGGAACAGCGTGTCGCGGATCTCGGCCGGTGTGGCGCCGCGCTCCGCCAGGTGGTCCAGGTAGCGGCGGACGTGCCGGAAGATGTCCTCGACGTCGAAGAAGCCGTCGTACGGCCGGCCCGGTGCGAACGAGACCGCCCGGGGGTAGCGGTGGGTGATCTCGTTCAGGAAGTTCATGGTGTCGAGCACCGGGTCGCCGACGCTGGCGTGCAGCTCCGCTTTCCGCAGGGTGGCGGGCGCCATGTCTACCAACGCCATTCCTGCTGGCCGTAGAGGTGGCCGGCCTTGATGCCGCGGTCCGCGCACCAGGTCAGGAACTCCTCGATCTGCTTGATCTGGTAAGTGTCGGGGGTGTACGTCGTCGCCATGACGTGGCCGAGCCAGGGCTCCTCGCCCATGGCGTACACGTACGCCTCCTTGGCGCCCAGCTCGGTCATGATCGCGCCGGCCTGCTCGGCGTTGGAGCCGGACAGCTTGCGCGAGTTGCTCATCTTCTTGGTGATCGGGATGGTGAGCAGCGCCTGGTAGAGCCAGGTGAGGGGGGCGCCGTCGCACTCCATGCCGAGGAAGGCGTAGTCGGCGGTGCCCAGTTCCTGCTTGATGTAGCGGTACAGGGCGGGGGCGATGCCGGAGGAGTCCGCGCCGGCGAAGACGTTCTTGCCGGCCAGTCGCACCCAGTACGTGGACTTCGCGCGGATGTCGAGGTCGCAGTGCTCGCCGAGGAACGGTGTGGCGGTGACCTTGCCGCCGGGGAACTCGACCTCGTCGAAGTCGTCGACCTCGATGACGGGGAAGCCCTGGCTCTTGAGCATCAGCGCCATGTTCGGGTCGGCGAGGTTGCCGCGCGAGGAGCGCGGCACCACGATCGCCCCGACCCGGCCGCGCAGTTGCAGCAGGGTCTCCAGCACGATGTGGTCCTGGTGCCCGTGGGTGATGAGCACGAGGTCGATGAAGTCGGGCAGGTCATCCAGGGTGTAGCGGTCGCCGGCGGTGCTGTCGGCGCTGATGAAGGGGTCGGTGACGATGGCCGCCTGCGGGGTCTGGAGCACCAGACAGGCGTGGCCGAAGTAGCGGATGCGGCCGCCGGACTCGATGTGGCGGTCCTCGGAGAGGGCCGGCTCGTCGGTGAGCATGTGCGACAGCTGTCCGGCCTGGGCGTCGTCGAGGCCGAGGGCCTCCCGCAGGTGGCCGAGCGTGGTGGGCCGCACCCGGGTCTTGAACAGCTCCGCCAGGCCCTCGTGGCGGAAGGGGATGTCGAGTTCCAGGACGTCCGGGGAGGTCAGTCGCGGGGTGCTGAGGACGAAGGGGCGCTCGATGCCGGTCTCGAAGGACAGCTGCACCGACTGGCGCGACTCCTGGTAGATGTCGCTCTTGTAGACGACCGGCTCCAGGAACCGCATCTGCGCCTGGTTGTCGGTGTCGTAGGCGAGCTCGATCAGGCCGGCGAGTTCCTCCGGCAGCTTCGGGTACAGCGGGGTGAGGTCGAAGCCGGTGGCGTTGGCGCGCAGCAGTTCCTGTCCGGCGACGATCGCGTCGGCGAAGCGCAGGATGTGCGCGCGTTCCCGCTTGATCTCGGCGAGCAGGTCGCGGAGTTCGTCGGCGCGCTCCTCGGGGACGTTGATGAAGTAGCCGCCGCGCAGGTCGGGGTTGTTGCTGGCCGCCACGTGCACCTGGGGCGACTGAAGGTAGGACTCCAGCAGCGGTACCTGGAGGAACGCGAGGTTCATCGCGGACTGCACCGGCGCCGTCGTGTACGGCCACGCGAAGAATCTGTCGATCAGTGGCTCGACGATGACCTTCGAACGCAGGAACAGCTGCTGGTCAGCCATGAAATTCCCATCTCTTGGAATAACCGAACGGGAGAGGGTGCGGGCGCGGCGCCCGCCGCTTCGGTCACGCGAAGAACGCGTACTCAAGCTATGCGGGCCGGCGCGGTCCATCAACGTCCCACAGTTCCCGCGGTGTTTCGTTCAACTGCTTCGGTGCCGCAGTTGAACGACCGGGCATGCCGTCGCCCGACCTCTCCCGTGACCATTCCGCCATGGCCTTCCGCGTCAATTCCCGTGTCCAACCGGGCCGTTGCGGCAGTTGAACACACCGGGAGCAGTGCTAGGGTGATGTGCTCCCCTCATTCCCCTCTCCGCAATTACTGCCCTTCGCTCGTCTTCATTCCCTTTCACTCCCCTTCAATCCTCTTCACTCCCCATTGCTCCACCGGCTGCGCACCGCCGCGTTTTTCGGCATCGCGCATGTCGCGGTATTCCGGCCGGGAATGCGGCGGGCGTCGCGGGGAGAGGTCACCTGCCTTTCCGGTCCCGGCCGTCGTCGTCGGTGTCCTGGGTCGCGGCGTTCACCTGCTCGGGGGTGTAACCGATCTCCGTCAGCACGGATTCGGTGTCCTCGCCGAGTTCGGGGCAGGGCCGGCGTACCGCGAAGGAGGAGTCCGAGAAGCGGACCGGCTCGCCGATCACCCGGTAGGCGCCGACGTGCGGGTGCTGCTGGACGTCGAGCATGTGTCCGCCGGACCAGTAGGGGTGTTCGCCCGCGTGGTCCAGGTTCATGACCGGGGCGAACGGAATGGAGTGCTGGGAGCAGAACGCCTCCCACTCGGCGGTGGTGTGCCCGTCGGTGTGCGGGGCGAGCAGTTCGTACAGCTCGCCGATCTTTGACTGGAAGTTCTCCGGGGTGAAACCCTCGATCTCCTCGGGATGGCCGACGAAGGCGAAGAAGGCTTCGGCGTCACGGTAGTTGTACGGCAGGATGCAGGCGTAGCCGTCCTTGGTCCGGAAGGCGGCGTGCCCGGGTTCCAGGGAGCGGGGGAAGCCGACCGGCCCGGCGGGCGGTTCGTAGGCCTGGCCGCCGATGTGCTCGACGAGGGTGAAGGCGAACATCGTGTCCGCCATCGGCACCTCGACGTGCTGTCCGCCGCCGGTGCGCTCGCGTCCCAGCAGGGCGGCGAGCACGGCGTAGGCGATGGTCAGACCGCACACCTTGTCCGCCATGGTCGTGGGGATGTAGTACGGCTTGCCGGTGACGCGCCGCATCAGGTCGACCATGCCGGAGGACGCCTGGATGACCTCGTCGTAGGCGGCGTAGTCGGCGGCCGGGGAGTCGGAGCGGAAGCCCTGGGCGTTGCAGTACACCAGGCGCGGGTTGTCCGCGGCGAGGTCCTCGTAGGTGAGGCCCAGCTTGCGCAGGGCGCGCGGACGCATGTTGGTGATCAGCGCGTCGGCCGTGGCGATGAGGTCGAGGGCGGCCCGCCTGCCCTCGGGGCGCTTCAGGTCCAGCCGGACGCCGCGCTTGTTGCGGTTGATGTTCAGCGCCAGCGCTCCGATGGTGTCGGCGTCCCGCTTGTGCACGTGGCGCATCACGTCACCGGTCGGCGACTCGATCTTGATGACGTCGGCGCCGAGGTCGCCGAGGATCTGGCAGGCGTACGGGCCCATGATGACGCTCGCCAGATCGATGACGCGCAGCCCTTCCAGGGGGCGGGCGCCGGACGTGGCGGCGGCGGTGCCGGGCGTGGCACCGGTTCCGGTGCCGGGCGTGGGCGTGGTGGGTTCGGTCATGAGTGGTCTCATCCCTGTGCGGCGCTGTACGGAACGCGGGGCGGGCGCGGTGGCGCGGTGCCGGGGCTCAGACGAAGGCGCTGATGCCGGTGGCGGCGCGGCCGACGATGAGGGAGTTCATGTCGCGGGTTCCCTCGTAGGAGTAGAGGGCCTCGGCGTCGGCGAAGAATCGCGCGGCCTTGTACTCCAGCAGGATGCCGTTGCCGCCGAAGACCTCACGGGCCCATGCGACGGTCTCCCGCATCCTGGTGGTGCAGAACATCTTGGCCATGGCCGCCTGGGCGTCGCTCAGCGTGTCCTCGGCGTGCAACTGGGCCATCCGCACCGCCATGGCCTGCGAGGCGGTGATGTTGCCGAGCATGCGCGACAGCAGGTCCTGGATGAGCTGGAAGCTCGCGATCGGCTTGCCGAACTGCTCGCGCTCCACCGCGTAGGCGCGGGCGGCCTCGTAGGCGCCGATCGAGCAGCCGATGGCCTGCCAGGCCACGCCGCCGCGGGTGACTTTGAGGACGCGTGCGGTGTCACGGAAGGAGTCGGCCCGCTGGAGGCGGTTGTCCTCGGGGACGCGTACGCCGTCCAGGATGATGTGGGCGTTCTGCACGCCCCGCAGCGAGATCTTGCCCTCCAGCTTGTCGGCGGTGAAGCCGGCGGTGCCCTTCTCCACCACGAAGCCCTTGACCTGCCCGTCCGCCGCGTCGCGCGCCCAGATCACCACCAGGTCGGCGAACGTGGCGTTGCCGATCCACTTCTTCTCGCCGTTGAGCACCCAGTGGTCGCCGTCGCGGCGGGCGGTGGTCAGCAGTCCGCCGGCCGTGCCCGATCCGACCAGCGGTTCGGTCAGGCCGAACGCGCCGATCTTGCGCCACTGGACCATCTGCGGCAGCCACCGCTCCCGCTGCTCGGCGGAGCCGCACTCGCGGATGGAGCCCATGCCCAGACCGTTGTGGACGCCGAAGAAGGTGGCGAACGAGGGATCGACGCGGGACATCTCCATGCTGATCAGGCCGCTGAGCAGCGGGCTGCGGGCGGTGGTGCCGGGGGCGTCGCCGGGGATGCCGGTGATGCCCAGGTCGCGGATCGCGTCCACCAGATCGAGCGGTGACTCGGCCCGGGCCCACAGCTCTGTGGCGCGCGGCTCCACCTTCTCCGCGAGGAAGGAGCGGATCCTCTCCAGCGTCTGCCGCTCCTGCGCGGAGAGGATGTCCTTGACGCGGAAGAAGTCGCCTTCGACGGCGGACGGGTCGACCTTCTTGTGCTGCGTGGACATGTTCGTCCTTCCCTGAGCGGTGAGGCCGTACGGTGCACCCGTCCGGAGTTCCCGCGATCCGCGCCGGTGACTCTGCCGGTGCGCGGTGGCGGGATTCGGCAGACGATGGGAGGGACTGGAGATCTCCGAGGTGGAGGTATGGAGCGCCATCTGTTTCCCTACGCCGAGAGCATGGCCGGCATCGCCCTGGACGGGCTGGGCGTCGTCGTCGCGTGGACGGCGGCGGCCGAGCGGTTGCTGGCCTACCGTGCCGAGGAGGTGTGCGGCCGGCCCGTGTGGGATCTGCTGCACGACCCGGACGGCCGGCCCGCCGTGCCGCGGGACCGCGGCGTGCCCTGGTCCGGCGAGACCGTGCTGCGCGACCGCTCGGGCCGCGCCCGGAAGATCGTCTACCGGGTGCTGCCGGTGTGCCACGCCGGGACGGAGGCGGCCGAGGGCGCGGCCCGGTACCTCGTCCTCGGCGCGCCCGCCTCCGAGGTCGCGCACTGGCGCCAGGACCAGGCCATCACCCGTGGGCTGCTGCTCCAGGACCGGGTGGGGCTCGCCGTCTTCGACGACCGGCTGCGCATCGTGCGCACGAACACCTCCCTGCTGCCGTACACCGGTGTGCCGCCCGACCTCACCGGCCGGCGCCTGGGGGACTTCCTGATGCCCGAGGACGCCGCGGAGATCGAACGGCTCTTGGCCGGGATCCTCGACACCGGCAGACCGCTGGTGCGGGGAGGGGTGCTGACGCGGACGCTGGACGACCCGCAGGGCGGGGCGGTGATGGACCTCGCGGCGTTCGGCCTCCAGGCGCTGGACGGCCGGGTCGTCGGGCTGACCCTCCTGTTCACCGACGTCACCGAGCTGCACCGCTCCCGCGCCCGTCTCGAACTCCTGCACCGCGCCACGGCCGCCGTCGGCGGTCTGCTGTCCGTCACGGGCGCGGGCGAGGCCCTGGCCTCGGTCCTGGTCCCCCATCTGGCCGACACCGCGGTGGTCGAGATCGCGGAGGCCGTGTTCTCGGGCGGGGAGCCCGCCACGGAGCAGGACGGGCGGTTGCTGCTGCGCCGTACCGCGGTCACCAGCGCGGGCCTGACCGTGAGCGGCGCCGCTCTCGCCGACCGAGGGGAGAGCGGGGAGGCGAGCGGTGACCCGCTGGAGCTGACCGCCTCGCTGCGCGCCCGGGGCATCCTGCTCGGCTACCTCACCGTACGGCGCGAGCCGGGTCGGGGCGCCTTCGAGCCCGCCGACCTCGACCTGCTGCGCGAGATCGCCGGCCGTGCCTCCCTCGTCCTGGACAACGCCCGCAGCTACACCCGCGAACACCGCGCGGCGGTGGGCCTGCAGCGCAGCCTGCTGCCCCCGTCGGAGACCGCGGGTGCCGTGGTGTCCACGGCCGGGGTCTACCTGCCCAGGGACCCGTCGACCGGGGTCGGCGGCGACTGGTTCGACGTCATCCCGCTCTCCTCGGCCCGGGTCGCGCTGGTCGCCGGCGACGTCGTCGGGCACGGGCTGGGCGCCAGCGCCACCATGGGCCGGCTGCGCACCG
Organism: Streptomyces similanensis; assembly: GCF_039543625.1. Taxonomy (NCBI): domain Bacteria; kingdom Bacillati; phylum Actinomycetota; class Actinomycetes; order Kitasatosporales; family Streptomycetaceae; genus Streptomyces; species Streptomyces similanensis. Next base: position 18,762 of record NZ_BAABKC010000002.1, read on the forward strand.
CCGTCCGCACCCTCGCCGACCTGGATCTGGACCCGGAGGAACTGCTCGTCCACCTCGACGACCTGGTGGCCCAGCTGGTCGTCGAGGACGGCGAGCCGGAGGACGCCGAGTGGCGGCCGGTGACGATCGGCGGCACCTGCGTGTACGCCGTCTACGACGCGGTGTCCGGCCGCTGCGCGGTCGCCTCCGCCGGGCATCCGCCGCCCGCGGTGATCGACCCGGAGGGCCGTGTCACCTACGTTCCGGTGAGCCCCGGGCCGCCGCTCGGCGTCGGCGGCCTGCCCTTCGAGGTCGCCGAGACGGATCTGGGCTCCGGCAGCGTCCTGGCGCTCTTCAGCAACGGTCTGCTCGAAGAGGTCGGCGGCGAGCTGGACCGCGGGATGGCCGAGCTGGCCCGGCGGCTGGCCGGGGCCCGCGCCGCGGACCGGCCGCTGCGGGCGGCCGTCGACGCGATCGTGGGCGATCTGCCGGCGCACGAGCTGGCCGACGACGTCACGCTGCTGCTCGCCCGCACCCGGTGCATCCCGGAGGCGGACACGGCGGTCTGGTCTCTGGAGGCCGACCCGGCGGCGGTCGCGAAGGTGCGGGAGCTGGCGAGCGGCCGGCTGCGGGAGTGGGGCCTGGACGACCTGGTCTTCACCACGGAACTGGTGCTGAGCGAACTGGTCACCAACGCCATCCGCTACGCGGGCGGCCCGTTGCAGGTGCGGTTGATCCTCGCGGAGTGCCTGACCTGCGAGGTGTCCGACCCGAGCGCGACCCAGCCCCGTATGCGGCGGGCCCGGCTGACCGACGAGGGAGGCCGCGGCCTGTACCTGGTCGCCCAGCTCACCACCCGCTGGGGCAGCCGCTACACCCGGCACGGCAAGACCCTGTGGGCCGAACAGCCCCTGCCGCCGCCGGCCGCGGACGTCGCGGCACACCTGAACCGGTGACCGCGCGGCACACCTGAACCGGTGCCGTGGCACCCCGGGTCAGCCGCGCCACCACGGCTCACGCACGTACAGGCTCTCCTCGCCCGTGCACCCCTGGCCGTTCGCGATCTCCCGCGTGTCCAGATTCCACCCCACGACGCCGTTCCCCTTGCGGCCCAGCTCGATCAGGCGGTCACTCTGGGACCGTCTGCCGTCGGTGACCTGGCAGCGGACGATCGAGGTCCACGCCTGCCCGTCCAGCGCCGAGACGAACGCCAGGGCCGGGAGGGCGACGGTGGTCAGGGCCAGGGCCACCCACTGTTCGAGGGCCGCCGCCCGGCGCAGCCGCCGCGATGGCCGGTAGCCGCCGTCGTGGCCCGATCCGGCTGTCGTCCCCCGCCCGCGGTGTCCGTGCGTGCGCCGTCGGCCGGTGCGGTACTCCACCACGACCCCCTTGCGCAGCGCGTACGCGGCGAGCCCGGTGCCCAGCCCCCACCAGGGGCCGAAGAAGCACGCGTCGATCACGCCCATCGCGAGCGGGTTCACCACGGTCAGCGCGCCCCGCTGGAGGGCCCGCAGGACGCCGCCGCCCACCGGGACCGCGCCGCGCGCGGCGAACAGGACGAACACGAGACGGGAGACGACGACGGCCAGCACGGCGGCCAGGAGCGGATCGGTGAGCACCATGCCGATCAGCACGTCCGGCCAGTTCGCGGGCTCCATGCCCACGAACACGTCACGCGCCGCGCTGCCGCCGCCGACGGTGTACGCGACCTTCGTCACCGGGACCGCGAGGACCAGCGCCAGCAGGACCGTGTGCCCGGGGCCGCCCTTCCGGTCGGCCGACCGGACCGCCCCCTCCTCGTCCCCGTCGCCGCTGGGGTGGCTGGAAACCATGGGCGCCTGCTTCCGGGACGAGGGGACCGACACGGCATCCGGTGCCCGTCCAGCAGCCTCCGCGACCTACCCCGTACCGGCCACCGGCACTACTCCAGCCGGACGCCCCCTTCGCACACCTCGCTCCTGCGGGCGGCCTGCGGGCAGTTCGCTACCGCGGGTCGGGGGACGTGCGGAAGAGGTCGCGGCGGGAGAGGGCTCCCGTCTTCCGGATGGCGCGGGCGACGTGCTGTTCCACCGTGCGGGGGGACAGGTGCAGCACCACCGCGATCTCGCGGTTCATCATGCCGCGGGCCGCGAGTTCCGCCACCTCGCGCTCGCGCGGGGAGAGCTGGTCGTGGAGTGCGGGCCGGCCCGGCCGGCGGACCTCCGCGGGTTCGTGCGCCCGCAGCAGGGCGCGGGCCCGGGCGGCGTCGTAGACCGCGCCGAGTTCGGTGTACGCGTCGACGCAGTGCCGCAACGACGCGATGGCCTGGGCCCGGCCCCTGCCGTCCTCGGCGGCCCCGGCCGCGGTGTCCGCAGGCGGTCCGCCGGCCGGGGCGGAGGGTTCTCCCGCGTGGGCGAGGGAGCAGCGCGCCGCTCCCTCGGTCGTCATGGCCCAGGCGTACGGGCGGGGCAGCGTGCGGTAGGCGGCCGCGGCCTTCCGGTACGTTCTGGCCGCCTCCTGCCGACGGCCCTCGCACTCCTCCAGAGCGGCCCGGCTCCATGTGACGGCGGCCTGGGCGGCCGACGCCTCGTGTCCTTCCAGACCCTCGGCGAACTCGGTGACCATCCGCCGGGCGGCCGCGGTGTCTCCCGCCCGGGCCAGCGCCTCGACCGCCCAGGGCGCCAGTTCCGCCGCCCAGGACCAGATGCCCTTGTTCGCCACGGCCGACCAGGCCGCCCGCGCCTGGTCCGCCGCGGCCGGCAGGTCGTCGCGGACCAGGGCGAGGCGGATCAGGGTGCCCGCCGTGGCCGCGGCCAGCGGCAGGCGGGTGCGCTCGGGCGAGGGCGCCCCCAGGGCGGTCAGCCAGCGCACCGCCTCCGCCCAGTTCCCCTGGGCGAAGGCCAGCATGCCCCGCACCATGTGTCCGTCCGCCGCCAGTACGGGCATGTCGGCCGCCGTCGCGACGAACCGCTCGCACCGCTCGGCCAGACCGGCCCACCGCCCGGTCCACCAGTCCAGCAGCACACGTGTGCCCTGTGCCGTCTGCTCGGTGTACGGGGCGCCGATACGGGCCGCGAGGTCGAGGCCCGCGGCCAGCAGTTCCTCCCCCCACGGGTAGGACCCCCGCCAGAGGGCGGCGTCGGCGGCGTTGCACAGCCCGCGAGCGGCGTGCTCCCTGCATCCGGCCTGCGGACTGTCGACGGGCAGTGCCGCCACCAGCTGCCGCGCCCGCGGGTCGCCGCAGGCGACGGCCAGCGACGCGTGGTTGGCGGCGACGGCGGCCCGCGCGACGTCGTTCCCGCTCTCGCGTGCGAGTGCGGCGGCCTTGTGCAGCCACTCCAGATGTCCCGCCAGCGTCCCGGTCGGCCACTCCGGCATGGCCAGCGCCACCATCGCCCGGGCGGCGAGCGTGGGCCGCACCTCGCCCAACTCTCCTACGGCCACTTCCAGTTCCCGTGCCCCGGCGACGAGATCGCCGACCTGGTTGCACAGCATCAGGCCCAGGTCCAGCCGCAGTTCGCCCCGGACCTCTGCCGGCAGGGCGGGGTCCTGGACGACCTGGGTGAGCACGTTCACCGTCTGGTCGGACCGGAGTCCGAGGACGGCGCTGCGGGCCAGCAGCGGCGCCAGCCGGGCACGGTCCGCGGGCGAGACCTCCGGCACCGCGAGCGTCCGTTCCAGGAGGCCGATCGCCTCCTGGTGACGGCCCGCCTCCGCCGCGGCCCGGGCGGCCTTCTCCACCGCCCGCAGCCAACTCCTGCTCCGGCCGGCGGCCTTGCGGTGCCGGGCCACCTCCGCCCACGGCACCGGCTGACGGCGGGCGAGCACCCGCGCGGCCCGCTCGTGCAGTTCCTGGCGGACCGGTCCGGGCACCCGCTCGCGCACGGCCGGGGCGGCGAGCCGTACGGCGAACCCGTAACGCCCCTCCCCCACCTCCGTCAGCACGGCGCCGGCCAGGGCCGCCAGCAACGCGTCCCGGCCGTGGGCGGGGTCCAGCCCCGACACGGCGAGCAGCTCGTCCCGGCCGGCCGGTTCGCCCAGCACCGCGGCCGCCCAGACGACGGGCCGGTGCGCGGCCGCGAGCGCGTCGGCGCGGCTCAGCACCAGTTCGGCCAGCCGGACGGGCACCCCGGCCGCGTCCACGTCGGCGGCCGTGCACCGGGGACCCGGGCCCGCGCGGAGAGCGGCGAGCAGGTCGGCCACCACCTGCGGCACCCCGCCGGAACACGTGTGCAGCCGGGCGACGGCCTCGTCCGTCGCCCGCTCGCCCAGGATGTCCGCGGCGGCACGGCGCACCCGCTCCACGTCCCAGGCACGCAGACGGTGCCGGAAGACCGCGAGGCCGGGAGGGTAGGCGACGGTCGGCGCGCCCAGGGGCAGACCGGCGGTGGCCAACTCCTCGGGCCGATAGGCCACGACGGCCGCGAGCCCGTCCCGCGGCTCTTCCAGGAGGCGGCGCAGCCACTGCTTCTCCTCCGGGCTCGCCCGGTGCGCGTCGTCCACCATGAGCAGGGCGGGCCCGCCCGCCGGGTCCGGACGGTCTTCCGCCGCGCCGCAGCGCCACAGGACCCGAGGGGTGCCGACGGCCTCCGGCAGGCCGCCCAGTTCGGCCAGGAGGCGGCTCTTGCCCAGGCCGGCCGCGCCTTCGACGAACACGAGGACCGAGCCGTTTCCCGCGAGTGCCAGACGCAAGGGGGCGAGCCAGGGGGAGCATGGTGCAGCCGTCATGTCGTCGACCATCGCTTTCGATCGGCCCGATCGGCCGGGGGCCTGGGAGCCGGTCCGGAGTGAGGACCCTAGACGAACAGGAATGACTCCGTCCATATGTTGATCACATAAGTTTCTGTCCCGGCAGCGCGGGCCGCACCGGCGCGCCTTCCCGCCCGCCCACGGGTCCGTAGCCCTCCCGCCTCCGGGACCTGAGCGCTACGGATACGCAGGAAACCTGACGCGGCGGCATGTGCCCGTACCCCGGCACCGCCCAGGACGGCGGCAGCGTCCCGCGCGGGTCCCTCGCCCACCCGACGGCACGTCACATCGCGAAGTCGCCGGGGCCCGCCCGCCCCGCGCCGCTCCCCATCCTCCGTTTCTCGCGTATCCGTAAAACCGGGGTCCTGATGGAACACCCGTCCGCCGCCGTCCTAGGGTTCCGGCCAAGCGTGAGGCCATCTCCGGCGTACCGCACGCGTCCCCGCTCCCCGCCGGGCCCGCACGCCCACACCCCCGAAGCTACGGAGCCATCATGCGCACCAGGACGTCCTGCATAGCCGTCGGCGCCGCGACCGCGGCCATCGGCAGCCTGCTGGCCGCGTCGCACGCCGTCGCCACCACGCCCGCCGCGCCCGCCGCGCCCGCCCCCACGGCCGGCCGGGTCGTCGCCGCCGCCCACCCCGTCCCGGACCGCTACATCGTCGTCCTCAAGGACACCGGCCTGACCAGGTCCGCGGTCGGCGAGCGTGCCGCGGAACTGGCGCGCCGGCACGGCGGCCAGGTGCGCTTCACCTACGGCACCGCCCTCAAGGGATACGCGGCGTCGATGAGCGCCGAGGACGCCCGCCGCACGGCCGCCGATCCCCGTGTCGCCTACGTCCAGCAGGACGGGTACTCCCACGGCTCCGGCACCCAGACCAACCCCCCTTCCTGGGGCCTGGACCGCGTCGACCAGCGCGGGAAGACCCTCGACCGGAGCTACACCTACCCCAACACCGCCTCCGACGTCACCGCGTACATCGTGGACAGCGGCATCAGGATCGGTCACACCCAGTTCGAGGGCCGCGCGTCGATCGGCGCCAACTTCGCCAGCGACGCGTACAACCAGACCTGCATGAGCCACGGCACACATGTGGCGGGCACCGTGGCGGGCAAGGACTACGGCATCGCCAAGAAGGCCCGGATCGTGTCGGTGCGGGTGCTGAACTGCCAGGACAGCGCCGCCGACTCCGACATCATCAAGGCGGCGAACTGGATCACCGAGCAGGCCGCCAAGGACCCCGGCCGGCGGGCCGTGGTCAACATGAGCATCAACAGCGGGCCCGGCTCCGTCGTGCCGGCCGAGGACCAGGCGATCAAGAACTCCATCGCCAAGGGCGTCACCTGGGTGGTCTCCTCCGGCAACGCGCAGAGCGACGCGTGCCGCAACTCGCCCGGCGACGTCAAGGAAGCCCTCGTGGTGAACAACGCCACCAGCGGCGACCAGCGGCGCTTCGACTCCAACTACGGCACCTGCACCGACCTGTTCGCGCCCGGCACCGACATCGTGTCCGCCGCTCCCGGCAGCGACACCGCCACCACGACCATGACCGGTACCTCCATGGCGGCGCCCCATGTGACCGGGGCCGCCGCCCTCTACCTCTCCGCGAACCCCACCGCGACCCCGGCGCAAGTGCAGAAGGCGCTCCTCGACAACGCCACCGCCAACGCCGTCGGCGACGCGCAGGGATCGCCCAACAGGCTGCTGTACATCGCTCACTGAGCCTCGGCAGAGGACCGCACCCCAGGTCCCGGGGCCGACCGGCCCCACCCGTCACCACCCCCACCACCCCCCACCCCGAAAGGACGTGTGCGCCCATGAGGGCCAGCGATCCCCAACCCCCCACCCTTGCGAAGCCGGTGAGACACCGCCGCCGGGCCGCCCTGGCCACCGCGGCCACCGCGGCCGCCCTGCTCGTCGGCGCGAGCGGCACCGCCGCCCAGGCCGTCCCGGCCGGCCACGGCACCGCGTCCCGTGCCGCGTCGGGCTACGGCGGCAGCCTCAACTTCAGCGAGCTGGTGCAGGAGCAGAACCAGTGGTGCTGGGCCGCGACCGGCCTGAGCATCGCCCAGTACAAGGGCTACGGGCAGAACACCAGCCAGAACAGCTTCTGTCTGGCCTCGCGCGGCCTGTCCTCCGGCACCTGCCCCAACCAGCCCGCCGAGCTCTCCGTCGTGCAGCGCGGCTGGCGCGCCCTCGGCATGAGTGCCGGCACGGAGGTCAACGGCGGCGTCAACTACTCCACCGTGCAGAGCGAGATAAACGCCAACCGGCCCCTTGAGACCGGTGTGTACTGGACCTCCGGCGGCGGTCACGCTCGGGTGATCTACGGCTACAACGCGTCGGCCGGCACCATCCTCTTCAGCGACCCCTGGCCCACCAACCAGCGCTACCAGGAGATGAACTACAACACCTACGTCAGCAACTCCCAGTTCCGCTGGGGCGGTACCGTCTACCGGGTCGGAGCGTGATCGGCATGAAGAAGAACTCCCGCCGCGTCCTGACGGCCGCCACCTCGCTCGCCGCCGGTGCGGGTGTGAGCCTCGCCCTGTTCCTCGGCACCGGCTCCGCGCACGCCGCCGACCTGCCCGTACCGGCCCCGACGGCGCCCTCCGCCGCCGACCTCGCCCAGGCCGCGCACGCGGCGGACTCCGCCGCCGGACGGAGCATGGCCGGCCGCTTCTTCGTCCACCTCGACCAGCGCGCCCGCCGCATGCCCGTGGACCAGGCCGCCCGCGCCGACATCACCTCCCAGGCCAAGGCCAAGGCCCCCGAGGCGAGCGGCGACGCGGTCCCGGTCTACTCGCTGAGCGCCGACTTCGTCACCGGCCGGGCCGGCAGCGCGCCGGCCCAGGTCGCCTACCTGGCCGTGCGGTCCGTCTCCGCCGACGGGCAGCGGGCCGTCGCCCGGGTCGAGCCGCAGCAGCACGGCTTCGCCGTCGTCGGCATGGCCCAGGGCACCGACGAACTGTCCTACACCGCCCAGGCCAAGGACGGTTACGCCTTCACCGAACCGCAGATCAACGCCTGGTACCGGGTGTCCGGCCAGCGGGTCCTGCCGCTCAACGCGGCCGCCCGCGCGTCGGTGGGCGAGCACGGCGCCTCGCTCGCCGCCTACCGGCAGCTGGTGCACGAGCGGTACGCCGACAAGCTGCCCGGGTCCGCCTACCAGCGGTCCCACAAGTTCGGCGGTGTCACCCCGGCCACCGGCACCGCCTCGGCGGACGCCGCCACCCCGCGCGCCCTGCTCGTGGGCGGCGGCGGGGTCGCCGCGGCCGGAGCCGGCGCGGCCCTGATCACCCTGGTCACGCGCCGCCGCGGCGGCGCGGTCTGACCCACGCTCACCGGCGCCCCGTGCCTGCCGGGCACGGGGCGCCGGCACGTCCGCGCCGCCGGCGGCGCCGTGCCGCCCGCACGTCACCGCCGGCGCGCGGGCGATCAGGTCCGCCTCAGCCGCCACAGCCGGAAGACGCCGGTGCCGTCCTGCAAGTACTGCCCGCCGCCCACGTACGAGGTGCTCACCACGTAGTCCTTGCGCTGCCACAGGGGGCTCAGGGGCACGTCCTGGGCCACGCGGGTCTGGAGCGCGCCGAAGGCGTCCACGGTCCCGCCCCGGTCGGCGAGCCCCCTGGTGCGGCGTACGAGACGGTCGACCTGGTCGTTGCTGTACCCGGTGTTCATCGAGGAGCCGGTCTCGACGAGTGCGGCGCCGAAGGTCTCCGGGTCGGGGTAGTCGGCCACCCAGCTCACCGCCCACGCGTCCATCCTCCCCGCCGCCCACCGCCGCTGGAAGTCCGCCCACTCATAGCCCTTGACGTCCACGGCGAAGAGGCCGCCCGTCTGCAACTGCCTCTTCAGCGCGGCCGCCTCCCTGGCGCTCACGCCGACGCCGCGGCCGCGGTCGTAGCCGAGACTGACGTGCACCGGCAGGCTCACCCCGGCCTGGGCGAGCAGCGCGCGGGCCTTCCCGGCGCTCGGGGCTCCCGGGTAGCGGTCGAAGAACGGCGTGGTGTGTCCGGTCATGCCCCTCGGGATGACCGAGTACAGCGGATCGACCGTGTTGCGGTACACGGTGTAGGCGAGGGCCTCCCGGTCGACCAGCCAGGCCAGGGCGCGGCGCACACGTGGGTCGTGCAGGGGAGAGCCGCCCCGGGTGTTGAGGTAGAGGTTGTGCGTCTGGGCGGTGTCGCCCTCGGCCACCCGCTGCGTGGGGTTGCCGGGGTTGAGTTCCGCGAGCAGGTCCACGGGGAGCGTGCGGCTGGTGACGTCGACCTGCCGCGCGCTCCAGGCGCGGGCGAGCGCGTGGGCGTCGGAGTAGTAGCGGAGCCTGATCGGGCTTCCGGTCCGGTGCAGGTAGCCCTTGTAGTGCGGGTTCGGCTTCAGGTCCGCCGTACGGTCCTTGGTGTACGCGGTCAGCGTGTACGGGCCGGTGCCGTCGACCGCGGAGCCGGCGCGCAGGGAGGCGGCCGGGTATGTCTCCCGGTCCACGATGGAAGCGGCTCCGGTCGCGACTTTCAGCGGGAAGGTGGCGTCCGGGGTCGACAGGTGGAACGTGACCGTCCGGCTGTCGTCGGCGGTCACCGAGCCGAGCGTCGTGAAGAGGGAGGCCGGGCCGAGGTCGGAGTCGATCCGCCTGATCCGGTCGAAGGAGTACGTCACGTCCGCCGCGGTCATCTCGCGCCCGCTCGGGAATCTGATGCCGTGCCGCAGCGTGCAGCGGAAGAGCCGCAGGCCGTCGTCCTGGAAGCCGCATCTCTCGGCGGCGTCCGGTACCGGGGTCGTGTCGCCCGGCTCGAAGGTCAGTAACGCCTGGAAGACGTTGCTGAACAGGGCCCAGGAACCGGAGTCGTACGCGCCGGCCGGGTCCAGTGAGGTGACGGGTTCCGTCGTTCCCACCGTGATCGCCTCCTGGTCCTCCTCCTGTTCCGCGAGCAGTTGCCGGCCGCCTGCCGCGGCCGCCGTGAGCACCAGCAGTGCCGTGATGATACGTGTGCGAAGAGGCCGCATGGTGGCCCTCCCGGGGGGTGTGGGGGAATGCTGGGCGGGTGTCCCGCACAGCCGGACAGCGGGCCGCGAGGATGGCGGCCCGCTGCCTGCGGGGGGTGTGGAGGGTGTCGGCGGCCGTGCCTGCGGCGGAGCCGGGACGGGGTGCCGTCACCCGTTCCGCTCGTGCCCGGCCGCCGCCGTGAGCCGGCGGACCGGTCGGTCAGCCGTTGGCGGCGGTGACGTTGACGGCGGCCCAGGCCCGGTTGACGGTCTGGTACTCGGTGCTGCCGGAGCCGTAGAGGTCCTTGGCGGCGTTGAGGGTGGCGGTGCGGGCGCCGTGGAAGTCGGTGGTGGAGACCATGTAGCTCGTCAGGGCGGTGTAGAAGATGTTCAGCGCCTTCGCCCGTCCGATGCCGGTGACGGCGGCGCCGTCGTAGGTGGCGGAGTTGTAGGCGACGTCGCCGATGGTCTTCTTGCCGCTGCCTTCGGCGAGCAGGTAGAAGGCGTGGGAGGAGATGCCGGAGCCCGCGTGCACCTCGGTGTCGTACGCCTTCGAGGACCAGTAGTCGACGGTGCCTTCGAGCTTGTCGAGGGAGGGCTGGTCCAGGCGGCGCAGGAAACCCTGGGCCAGGCCGAGCTTCTCGCCGAGCAGGTAGTTGGGCGGGTTCTTGGAGTTGTTCGTCGCGAACTCCATGCCGGTGCCGAAGATGTCGGCCAGCGACTCGTTGAGGGCGCCGGGCTCGCCGAACTGGTTGCCCCTGCTGTCGATGCGGGTGGGCTGGAGGTTCGCGGTGGCGTCGACCACTCCGTGCGTCAGCTCATGACCGGTGACGTCCAGCACGACCAGCGGGTTCTTGAAGGTGCTGCCGTCTCCGTCGCCGTACTCCATGCAGCCGCAGTCGGGGCTCCAGAAGGCGTTGCCCACCTTCGAGCCCCAGTGGACCATGCCGTAGGCGCCGCCGCCGTTGCCGCCGATGCCGTCCCGGCCGAACGTGTTCTTGTAGAAGTCGAGGGTCTTGGTGATGCCGTACATGGCGTCCACGGCGACCGTGGTGCGGTTGCTGGTGGACCCGTTGCCGATGGTGGTGCCGGTGGTACCGATGAGCTGGCCGTCCGAGAACTTCTTGGCCTGCTGGCCGTTGGCGTCGCGGACCTCGGTGTTGGCGCGGCTGGGGTCGCGCAGGATGTTCCACTTCGTGCCCTGGCCGTCGGTGTAGGGCGAGGCGGTGAGGGTGACGGTGCCGCTGTAGAGCGAGTTGCCGCTGATGTCCGTTCCCGCGCCGGCCGCGGCGGGCTGCGGCTTGCCGCCGCCCGCGAGCGGGGCGCCGGTGGCCAGCGGCGGGGAAGCGGGCGCCTGTGCCTCCTTGTTGAGCTTGGCGAGCGTCGAGGGGGCCAGGAACGCGTCCGCGACCGGGGCGTTGCTCAGCACCTTGCCGGTGGCGGCGTCGACGACGACGTCCCGCACGCCGGTGTCGTTCGAGGTCGCCTTGCCGGTGACACGTATCCGGTAGGCGAGCACCGGCGCCTTGTCCGCCAGGGCGCTGACGACCAGTTCGGCCTTGCCCGCCGTGCCCCCGGCCGCGTCGGCGGCCGTGGCCCGGGCGTCGGCGGCGGACTTGTTCGGTGTGGTGGTGGAGACGGAGATCGCGCGGTCGGTCGCCCGGGTCACACCCAGGTACTGGTTCCGGGCGTCCAGGTGGATGATCAGGTCGGCGCCCAGCACCGCGAGGCCGTCGTGCGTGCGCTGGAAGCGGACGTGCTTCCTGCCGCCGGCGTCCTCCAGGGCGTCCGTGGCCTTCAGTACGTCGTCCTCGCTCACGCCGGTCGCCGCTTCATGGGCGTGCGCGGCGGCCTCGGCGGCGGCCACGACGGCGGCGGAGGCGTGGCGCGACGCGAGGGTTCCGGCGGCCTGCGCGGGCCGGCCGGGAGCGGCGGAGGCCGAGCTGAGCGCACTCGCACCCCACAGGGTTGTTGCCGCCATGACAACGGCCACGGAAGTGCGTATGGGGGCTCCACGCATGGAGGACTCCTTGAGGGGGAAGTGAGTCCGCTGCCTGTGGGCAGCGGCAGCGGTGACGCGGCGGATCTTGCGTCGTCGCTGCGGCACTCTCCCTCCGGCGCCCCCGCGGGAGCTATCCGTGTGCGGGCTTCTACGTATCCCTATTTATTTGCGCGCCCGCACCACGGGAGCGGGCGCGGGCGGACCGGCCCGGCGGCAGGGCGGGTAGATTGACCGTGCCTGGAGGACCGGCCGCGCCACGTGTCGACGCGCACGCGGCCGCCGTCAGGTGCGAGGCGCGGCGGCTCGCCGCGTCACCGCGGGTGTGGGAGGACGGGACAGAGGTGTCGGACAAACGTCGGGACGAGAGACGTCCGCACGGCGAGCTTCTCGCGGACGTGCTGGCGGTGCTCTGGCAGGCCGGTCGGCCGATGACCGCGCAACAGGTCAACGCCGCCCTCGGCAAGGGACTGGCCAGGACGACGATGGCCACCATCCTGACCCGCCTGTACGAGAAGGGCACGCTGCGCCGTGCCCCCGCCGGACGCGGCTTCGCCTACGAGCCGGTGGAGGACGCGGCCGGACTCGTCGCCGGGCGCATGCGGCGCGAACTGGAGAGCGAGCCACGGCGCGATCTGGTGCTGAAGCGGTTCGTGTCCTCCCTCTCCGAGGACGACGAGGAGACGCTGCGACGCCTTCTCCTGGAAGCCGGGGACGAGTCCGGGTGACGTACGCGCTGATCCTGGTCGTGGCGGCGCTCGCGTTCCCGTGGGGCGCCGCCCCCGTCGCCCGGCGTCTGGCCGCGGGGCTCCGGCCGCGTGAGGCGTGCTGGGCGCTGGCGAGCGCGGCGGTCCTGATGGCCGGCGGCACGATCGCGGCCCTGATCGGCCTGTTCCAGGTGCCGTTCCTCGCCTCGCTGGAACACGTGTCCCTGCCTCGTGTGCTCGCGGTGTGGCCGGCGGCGGTTCCGGTGGCATGCGCGGCCGCGCTGATCATGACGGTTCAGGCGGTTCTGCTGGTCCGGCGCTGGGCGCGGCACCGGTCCCTGCTCGGGGAAGCGTGGCTGTCGGCCGCTGGGGGCGCGGGCGACGGGGATCTGCTGATGCTGCCGGACGAGGACGTGGACGCCTTCGCGCTTCCCGGCCACCGGGGCCGCCCCGGCCGGATCGTTGTGACCGCCGGCATGGTGCGGGCGCTGGAACCGGTCGAACGTGCGGCCCTGTTGGCCCACGAACGCGCCCACTTGTCGGGCCGCCACCACTTCCTGTCCTTGCTGACCGACCTCGGCGCGACCGTGCACCCCGCGGTGCGCGGTCTGCGGGGGCCGCTGGACTTCCACCTCGAACGGTGGGCGGACGAAGAGGCCGCCGCCGCCGTCGGTGACCGCAAGGCGGTGGCGACGGCCGTGGCCCGGGCGGCGCTGGCCGGAGCGGCCCGCCCGCGCGGTGCCGGCGGCGGGTATCCGCGGTTGTCGGTGGCGAGCGGGCCGGTGCCCCGGCGGGTCGAGGCGCTGCTCCTGCCGGAGCCCGCGGCACCGCGGGGCGGAGCCCGCCGGGCGGCCGCCGTGGGCCTGGCGGCGACCGTGGCCGTCTCGGCTCTCGCGGCACTCGCGCTGGCCTACGGACTCCACGAGTACGTGGAATACGCGGCCGTCGCCGTGCGCGGACACTGACCCGCCGCCCGAGCCGCACGCGGCGGCGCCCCGGGCGGAACGGTGCGCGGCCGCCTCCGCCGCCGTGCTCAGGTAGGCCAGGGGCCATGGGCCGTCTTGGGCCGTCATGGGCTGCCATGGGCCGTCATGGGCGCCCCTCCCACCTGGCGGCACACGGCGTCAGCCGGCCGACCGTTCCCCCTGCGCGATCTCGATCCCGTGGTGCACCCAGAGGGCACCGGCGAGGGACGACGCGCCGGCCGCGGCGCACAGGAGGGTCATGGCCAGCAGGGCGGGAGCGATACGACGTGCGGGAGCCTGGGCGAGCAGGGCCTTGACCCGTGCCGGCACCGGCCCGGTGGTGCCCTTGGCCGCGAACAGCGGTGGCGTCGGGCCGGCCCGGTGGGCGGCGGCGGCCAGGGCGGCGCGCCCGACGGCCCGGGCCGTCAGCCGCCGGTCCCCGCACACCCGCGCGGCAGCCTCGTCCGCGGCGCGTTCGGCGGCGAAAGAGGCGTGGGCGACGACGGCGGCCAGGGCCGGATGGCACCAGCCGGCCAGCTGGGCGACGGCCAGGAACAGGTGGTGACGGGAGGCCAGGTGTGCGCGCTCGTGGCCCAGGAGCGCTTCGCGCTCCCGTGCGTCGAGGGCGCGGAGCATGCCCGCCGTCACCACGATCCGGCTCCGTGAGCGCAGGCCGGCCGGCAGGGCGAAGGCGTCCGGCCGGTCGTCGTCGAGGACGCACATGCCCCCGGCGTGCGGCAGCCCCGCCAGGTACCGGCGGACCGCCCGCAGCCGTGCCACCTCCGTCGCGGCGCCCCGCACCCCGGCGGCCACGGCGACGCCGAGCGCTCCGGCCGCCAGACAGGAGGCCGTCGAGGTGAGGAAGGCCGGTCCCACCCGCAGCGGATGGAGCAGGTGCGCGAGTTGGGCGAGCAGGGGCAGGCGGAGCACGAGCGGGAGCAGGAGCACGCCCAGGCAGGCGACCACCCCGAGGGCGAGCGTGGCCGCGGCGCCGGTGATCGCGCACAGGGCGACGTCCGGACGCACCCGCTCGGCGGTCCGGCGCGCCAGCGGCGGCAGCGCCCAGGGCAGCAGCAGCGGGACGACGAGGAGGACGATCACGATCCGCCGCCCTCCAGCAGGCGGCGCAGCTCGGCCTCGTCGCGGGGATCGAGTCCCTCGACGAACCGGGCCAGGACCAGGCCGCGGTCGCCGCCGCCCTGGTCGAGCTCGCGATGCATGCGCCGGGCCGTCAGTCCGTGCTCGTCCTGCACGGCGAAGTAGACGAAGCCGCGTCGGCCGGGCCGGCGGCCCACCATTCCCTTCGCGCACAGCCGCCCCAGCAGGGTGGCCACGGTGGTGCGCGCCAGGTCCTGGGGTATCGCCGCTCTGACCTCGGCGGCCGACCGTGGCGCGCCGGCGGCCCACAGCACCCCGAGCACACTGGCCTCCAGCTCCCTGGCGGGCCGGCGCTCGCCCTCCGTGTCCGCCATGGCGTCTCCTTCCGTTCACCGCACCCCGCGTCGCCCGAGCGGAAGCGATCGGACTACTTTCTTGTAGACGTAAGCATAGGCTCCCGCCCGGAGCCGGACGCCCAGGCCGCGTGCGGGCGACACCCGCCTCCTTACGCCCGCAGAGACGCCGCGCCTCGCCCGTCATCGTCTACAGTGACGTAGACCGTCTACAGTGATGTAGTCGAGAATGGGGCCACTCACCCCCTCCACGACGCGCGACGGAAGAGGCCGCGATTCAATGACGACATCGACGCACCTGGCGGCACAGCTCGCCGTGAACGTGCTCGACGCCAGATCCCTGCTGGCAGCGTTCGGCGCGCTGGGCGTGGGCGTGGTGCTGTTCGCCGAGACGGGACTGCTCGTCGGGTTCTTCCTGCCGGGGGACTCGCTGCTGTTCACGGCCGGACTGCTGGCCACAGGCCCGGTGGAGGGGACGGCCCGTCTGTCGCTGGGCTTCCTGCTGCTCTCCGCCGTGGTCGGCGCGCTGGCCGGGGCTCAGTGCGGTTATCTGATCGGTCGGCGTGCGGGTGGCTCGCTGCTCGCGCGCAGCCGGTCGCGGCGGCTCCACGACGGCGCCGAGCGGGCCGAGGAACTGCTCGGGCGCTACGGACACGCCAAGGCGATCGTGCTGGCCCGCTTCGTCCCGGTGGTACGCACGGTGCTGAACCCGCTGGCCGGCGTCCTGGGCGTGCCCGTGCGGACCTTCACGCTCTGGCAGGTCGTCGGCGGTCTGGTGTGGACGGTGGGGGTGATCCTCGCGGGGTACGCGCTGGGGTCGTCGATCCCGAACGTCGACCACTACCTGCTGCCGCTGGTCGCCCTGATCGTCGTCGTGTCTCTCGTCCCCCTGCTCCCGGAGGTTCTCCGGAGCCGGCGGAACGCCCAGCGGAAGGAGGAGGCACGGTGATCCTGGCCTTCGACGGTTCGTCCATCGACGGTGCCGCCTACGAGGCGGTGGTTCACCGGGCTCAGCGCGCGCCCGGATGGCTCGACGACCTGGTGACCGCGTGGTCGGCATACGGGCTCGTGGTCTTCGCCGCCCTCCTGGTGATCTGCTGGTGGCGAGCGCGCCGGGCCGACGCGGCGACGGCGGTGGCGGCACTGGCCGTGCCGGTCGTCGTGGTCGTGGCGTACGGCGTGGACATGGTGCTGAAGTCGCTCGTCCGCGAGGACCGGCCGTGCCGGAGCCTGCACGTGCGCACCCTTGAGGCGTGCCCGGCGCCCGGCGACTGGTCCTTCCCCAGCAACCACATGGTGATCGCGGCTTCGGCGGCCGTGGCCCTGCTGTTCGTCGCGCGTCGCCCGGCCGCTGTCGCGCTGGTCGCCGCCGTGGCGATGGGGGTGTCCCGGGTGTGGGTCGGCGCGCACTATCCGCACGACGTCCTGGCCGGCCTGCTCGTCGGCGCGCTCGTGGCGACGGGTGCGATGCTCGCCGTCCGGCGCCGGTCGCGGACGTGGGCGCGGTGGCTCGTGCACCGGCGTCTGGGCGCTCTGCTGCTGACCGCATGAAGCGCCGTGAGCTGGCCGAGCTGGCCGGGAGCCTCGGCCTCGGCGCCTGGGCCGCGTTCGGAGTGCTGGGCGCGGTCGCCGTCGGCCACGGCGGCGCGCCGCTCGTACTGGACCGCGACGTTCTCGCCTGGGCGGTCGGCCACCGGTCGGCCACGGCACTGGCGGTGGCCCGCGGGGTCACCGCCACCGGGACCGGCGTGTTTCCCTGTCTGCTGGTGGCGGTGGCGGCCCTGGCGGCCGGACGCGCACCGCGGCAACGGCTGGCCATGGCGGCGTTCGGCCTGGCCGCGATGGGAGGGGGCCAGGCGTCGCGCTACGCGGTGATGCGCCTGGCGCACCGGCCGCGTCCGCCGTACCCGGACTGGGCGACGCACGCCTCCGGCTGGGCGTTCCCGTCCGGGCACACCGCGACGAGCGCGCTCGCGGCCGGCCTGCTGATCGCCGCGGTGTCGTGGCGGGCGCCGCGCGGGGCGACCGGACTCCGGCTGCTGATCGGCTGCTGGGCCGTGTCGGTGGGACTGAGCCGCGCCTATCTCGGGGTGCACTGGTGCACCGATGTCGCCGGAGGGTGGCTCTTCGCCGCGGGCTGGCTGGGAGCGTGCCTGTGGGGTGCGGCCCGCTGGCTGCCCGACGTGTTCGTCGCCCAACCGCCCCCGCGCACGGGCGCCGAGGAGTCGCGGAGTCGCGCAGGGGTCGGCCGGCCGGCCCGGGGACCTGACCGGGGGAAGGGCGCCTGACGTTGACGGGCGACGCCGGTCATGGACCGTCGCGTCGCCCGTCGGCGTCGTACCGCCACGGAAACGCCGTCGCCGAAACGCCGTCGCCCGGGCCGGCGTTCCGGCCGCGACCGTGGAACCGGCCGCCCTCCCCCGCGGGTTGCGGATGCCGCCGGTGCCGGTCCGCGACGGGCCGCGGCGAATTCGTGGGGATCGATCGGCCGCGGGTGGGCACCCGGTTGGAGAACGACCGCACGAGCACGATCCCAGGAGGGTTCTCATGGGCAAGCTGGGCGACATGGCGAACAAGGCCAAGGAGATGGCCAAGAGCCACCCGGACCAGGCCGACCAGGGCGTGGAGCGCGCCGAGAAACTGGTGGACGAGCGAACCGGCGACAAGTACGACGCGCAGACCGACAAGGCCGCCGACGCGGCGCGCCGTTACTACGGCGGCGGTCAGCAGCAGGACCAGCAGGACCAGTAGGAGCAGTTCCTCTTCCCCGAATGTTCCCCGAATGCCTCCCGCCCCCCGGGCCGGGAGGCATTCGGGATGTCGGGCCGTCCCCCTCCGTTCGCCCGGGTCCATAACCCCGACAGGGCTCGGTTGTGGCGGTAGTTGGCGCCGCCCCGGTACTGGCCGCCCTCGATCGGCAGCCGGCCGCCGACGCCCCGGCCGTCTCATGGGACTGTCCGGTGCGGGGCCGGGGCCCGACGTGTTCGCCGGGCCGTGGGTGACGGCCCGTCGGGGGCGGCTCCCGGGCAGGCTCAGGCTTCGGGGTCGGCCAGGCGGCTGAGCAGGGTCACGGCGTCCTCGTGCCCCACCGGCCGGAAGAAGCGCGCGTCGACGTCCTCGACGGCGGCGATCGCGCGCGGGGCCAGCCCGGCGCCGGCGTCGGTGACGCGCAGGCGTTTGGCGCGGGTGTCGGCGGGGTCGACCTCGCGCTCGATCAACCCCTTGGCCTCCAGCGCGCGCAGGACCTGCGAGGTCATCTTGACGTCGGTGCCGGCCTGGCGGGCCAGGGCCAGTTGGTTGGGGTGCGTGCCGTGTGTGTTGAGCCACCACGTGCAGGCGAGGAGGACGAACTGGACGTGGGTGAGGTCCAGGGGGCCGAGGGCGGCGGCGATGTCGCGTTGCCAGCGCAGCGTGGCGTGCCAGAGCAGGAAGCCGGGACTGCCCCCGGGGTCTAGGGCCATCAGCCCTGCGCCAGCTTGACCAGGGCCGCCATCGTCTCCGGCCAGTCCGCGGTGATGCCCGGGCCGATCTGCGGGCCGATCTCGTCCGCGCCGGCGCCGGTGATCTCCATCCGGTACGTCACCCGGGTGCGCGGTCCCTCGCCCGGACCGATCCGGTGGACGGTGCGCAGGAGCAGCCCGCCGAACCGGGCCTCGTCCACGAACAGTTCGCCGGGGACCGCCTCGGCGACCAGCAGGTGCACCGGGTCGTCCCCGGCCGGGGTCATCACGATCTCGGCGCCCGCCGCGAACGGACCGCTGATCCGGATGCTCGCGACGTCGGCGTTCCAGGTTCCCCAGTTCACGACGTCGGCCCACAGGCCCCAGATCGCCTCAGGCGCGGCGTCGGTCTCGATGCTGTGCTCATACGTCCACATCAGTGGCCTCCCGGTCCAGAATTTGTTCTTCGCACAGACTATCTGCGCGCAGATAGTCTGTCCAGGCCGTCCGGGGGCGACCGGATACAGTGCGCATGACGGCAGCCCGGTCAGGGAGGGGAAGCGTGACCGACACCAGCAACACCCGATCCGTCGACAGCGGGGCAAAGGCTCCTCGGCCGAGCCGGCTGCACCGCCTGATGCGTCACGTCCCCCTGATCGCCCCCGTTCTGCTGTGGGCGGTGCCCTGCGGGGTGCTCCTGTACGGCGGCCAGCACTGGCCGCCGCCCGTCACACTGGCCGGCACCGCGCTGTTCGCCCTCGGGCTCGTCTGCATGCCGCTCGCGATGGTGCGCGGCCACGGCCGGCGCCAGCAGGACCGGGCGGCGATCGTCGGCGACACCCTGCTGGGCGCCAGTTGGGTGCTGTTCACCTGGTCCGTTCTGGTCGGCGTCCTCCTGCGGCTCGGCCTGACCGCGGCCGGAGTCGGCACGGGTCAGGACCGGGCCCGCATCGTCACCTGGGCCGTCCTCGGTGTGACCGCCGTCCTGCTCGCCTGGGGGTACGCCGAGGCCCGCCGTGTGCCGCGCGTGCGGCGGCTCGACGTGCGGCTTCCCCGGCTGGGCGCCGGACTGGACGGCACCCGCGTCGTCCTCATCACCGACACCCACTACGGTCCGCTCGACCGCGCCCGCTGGTCGGCACGTGTGTGCGAGATCGTGAACACCCTGGAGGCCGACCTGGTCTGCCACACCGGCGACATCGCGGACGGCACGGCCGACCGCCGCCGCGCGCAGGCCGCCCCGCTCAAAACCGTGCGGGCCACCCGCGCCCGGGTCTACGTCACCGGCAACCACGAGTACTACAGCGAGGCCCAGGGCTGGGTCGACCTGATGGACGAGCTGGGCTGGGAACCGCTGCGCAACCGCCATCTGCTGCTCGAACGCGGCGGCGACACCCTCGTGGTCGCCGGCGTGGACGACGTCACCGCCGAGTCCTCCGGCCTGGCGGGCCACCGTGCCCACCTCGCCGGAGCATTGGACGGCGCCGACCCCGACCTGCCCGTGCTGCTCCTGGCGCACCAGCCCAAGTTCATCGACCGGGCGGCAGCCGCCGGCATCGACCTCCAGCTCTCCGGGCACACCCACGGCGGCCAGATCTGGCCCTTCCACCACCTGGTCCGCGTCGACCAGCCCGCCCTCGCCGGTCTCAGCCGGCACGGCGCCCGCACCCTCCTCTACACCAGCCGCGGCACCGGCTTCTGGGGCCCGCCCTTCCGCGTCTTCGCGCCCAGCGAGATCACCCTGCTCGTCCTCCGCTCGCGGTAGCACCGCGACCCGTGGCGGGTGGTCCGGCCTGATCGTCGCGGTGGACCTGGGGGGTGAACCGGCGACCGACTCGGCCTTCACGCCGATTTCATCGGCCCCCGCACACTCAGGGAATGAGGAGTGCGGCCAGCCGGTGGCCGCCGCCGCGCCACCGCGCCACCACGGCGAGGCAGCGGACAGCGGACGACACGTCCGGGGGGTCCCCACAGGTGCGCCGCGCTCCGCCAGGAAGTTCACGGGCTCCCTACGGAAGGTCGACATGCACAGACAGATCAAGGACGTCAGGCGCCTCTTGGCGGCCCCGCTCGTCGCCCTGGCCATGCTCACCACCGGTGTCATCGCCTCCGCCACCACCGCGCGGGCGGCCGACTCCGCCGCCTGGACGTTCACCAACCCGGACGGCACCCTCAACGCGACCGGCACCGGCGACGGAGCGCAGATCTCCGTCACCCCCGACGGCACCAACTACACGAACTGGCGCCTGATCGCCGCCGGTACCGGCACCTTCCGCGTCGCCAACACCAACACCGGCAGATGCCTCTACTCCGTCCAGCCGCTCGTTCAGCGCTCATGCGGCGGCGGCGACAGCGACGACGGCCAGCTGTGGCACTTCCACCCCGTCACCGGCAAGCCGAACGCCTTCCGGCTGGTGCGCACCGATGAGAGCTACTGCCTGGACAACCGGGGCGGCCTGCACCTGTGGGGCATCCTGGCCCAGCCCAACCCCTGCGACGGCTCCGCCGGGCAGGAGTGGACGGTGCCCCAGGCGAAGGCGCCCGAGGCGCTGAAGCTCGCGCTCGACTACTACGCCGACCTGTGCTCCCGCAAGACCAGCACCTGTTCGTGGACGGAGAAGTCCGAAGGGCAGCCGGAAGTCCTGCCCCGTCAGCCCGCTTCGTCGATCTGGTACAACGACACCGACGCCACGATGAAGCAGGTCTTCACCACGATCTACCACTCCGGCTGGGCACAGTCGTACTCCGTGGGTCTGTCGTCCTCCGTCGGCGTCTCCGCCCCGGTCCAGGCGATGGTCACCAGCCAGCTCAACGCGACGCAGACCTACACCTCCGACGAGACCACCGTGAACGGCATCTCGATCGACGTCCCGCCCAAGAACTACGGATGGGTCGACTTCGCCGCCGTCGGCAAGAAGGTCACCGGCACCTGGACCTTCGACGCCGACCACCAGCCCTGGACGGCCGACGCGACCGTGACCGTCCCCGTCATCAACTCGGCGGCCGGGTCCACGATGTACGTCGCCCGCACCAGCGCGAACGCGCCCGGCGCCAGCGCCGGCACCGGCGGCGCCGACGTCAAGCCCGCCGTCATCGCGAGGACCGCGTCGGCCGCCGTGGACGTGCCCGAGGGCGGCAGGCTGACCGCCTACCAGGGCGGGATCAGGGTGAGTGACGCGGACGGCTCCACGGTGGCCACGGTCATGCCCGGCACGGTCATCGACACCGACGGACAGGTCCACAAGATCTCCTTCACCCTGAACGGGACCACCGTCACCCAGAACGTCGAGGGCGTCACCGGGGACACCGTCACCGGCACGATCACACCCCCGGCCTTCTCCTTGGGCGACAGCGCCGCCACCGGCTCCGCCGCCGCCGAGAAGAGCGTCCGGACGATGTCGGCGGCGTCCTTCGAGGCCGCTGCCGCTGCCCGGAACAGCGACGCGCACGACAAGTGCATGGCCGCGAAGATCGGCACCAGCATCGTCAGCGGAGGGGTCATGGGCCTCCTGAGCGGACCTCCCGGAGTGGCCACCGGCATGATGACCGGCGCCTTCAGCGGCATCGTCATGGGCCTCGTGACCTGCCCGAAGTAGTCCGACCGGACCTGAACCCCCGGGTCCCCCCGCCTGCGGTCCGGCAGGGGGACCCGGGGGTTCGCGGCGACCCCGGCGCTGGGGCGGCGTGCCGCACCTCGGAGGGGGAGTCGGCGGACACCCGCCGCCCCGGCCGGCAGGTCAGCACTTGCGGCCGTGCCGCGGCGGCGAGGTCGTGCGACGGCGCGCCGGCCGGGTGCGTGGCCGGTCCGGCGTTGTTCTAGGCCGATCCGGTCCGGAACACCGCGACCGTTCCGGCCGGATCGACCGCGTACACCTTCCCGGTGGTGTTGTTCACGGCCAGCGCGGCGAACTGACGAGGCGTGCCGAGCGGAGCTTGCGGGAGCAGTGTGCTGCCGTCGACCACCCCGATGCCGCCCGACGTGCCGATGGCGTTCTGCTGCGCCGCGAAGACCCTGTTGAAGTTCTTCAGCACGGTGAGCTTGCGCGCCGGATTCCCGGTGGCCTTCGAAGCTCCGCAGACCGCTGCCTGCCCCGTGACCGTCGTCCCGACGATGCGGTCGATGCGGCCACCGGACTTGCCGCAGCTCGTTCCACCGTCCAGGTAGACGTAGACGGCCCCTGCCGCGGAGTTGTAGACCACGGTGATGGGGTTGAAGGGGTAGAGGGATCCCACCGGGTCGTCGATCGCTGTCGAAGTGCGGCCGACGGGGTCGATGACGAGACGGCGAAGAGGCCGCCGGTGCTGTTGCTGACACCCGCCTTCACGAAGTACACCGCGTGGTGCACGGGTCGAAGGAGAAGTCCATGCCGTTGCTCGGGCCCACAAGTCCCCCGTCGGGCAGACGGATCGGCGTCGCGGACGAGCTGCCGGCCGCGATGTAGGCGACCGCCGAGGAGCTGGCGTTGCCGCCGCCGACATAGACGTCGCCGTTCTCGGGGGAGACCGCCAGGCCGGTGACGGTCGTCGTGTAGTCGCTGACCTGGGTCACTCGGTTGGCGTGCGCCGTGTCGATGATCGCGACGCTGCCGCCGCTCCCGGCTGCCGCGGTACCCCCGACGTAGACCCGCCCCGTGCCGGGGTCGACCGCGATGCGATTCGGGGCCGACACAGCGCTGGAGACGTCGATCGGAGGACCGATCGGTTCGTCGGTCCTGCCGTCGATCACGGTCACGGCGTTGCTGCCGGAAGCCGCGACGTACACGCGGTCGGCCTTCTCGTCCACCGCGACGTCGGCCGGAGCCAGGCCCACCGGGATCGCTTCCGCTCCGTTCTCCGTCGGTGAGGTGTCATGCACCGTGTACGACGACTTCTCGCCTCGGCCGCACTTGTTCTCCTCGCCGACCACCAGCACGTTGTACACCGGTTCGCTGGACAGCAGCCCGTCGTCCTTGAGATCGTCGACGGTCCCGTAGTGTCCGTGCCGCGCGCAGAAGGACTCCTCCGCTGTGCGCAGCGCGGCCGCGTCCGCGGCGGTCGCGCTCTTGTGGCCCTTGTCGCCGATGCCCCCTGACGGAGAACACCACGATGGCGGCGAGGACGCCGAGGATCACGATGACCACGAGCAACTCAATGAGCAAGAAGCCGTCCTGGCGTCTGGCGCGCAAGGAGAACGGGCTGTGGTCCGCTCGCGATCAAGAACTTCTCGCAGGGCGACCCGTGCGCTCCCTACACCGCCCCGCCGATCAACGGCGGGCGGATGACCGTCCACTGCGACCCCCTCAACGCGTCCCCCGCACTCACCCGCGCCACCCAACCGCAGGACGCGCTGCGCAGCCTGGGCCGGGCGGCCACGGACGGCATCGACGTGTCCACGCGCGGCCTGCGCGTGCAGGGCGGCGTGTTCTCGCACTCGAACGTCACCACCGGCGCCGGCGCGTCGATGACGGTGTCGGGCGACGTGTCCGCCGTCGGCGACTGCTCCCGTGCCGTGTCCCAGACCCCACTGCCACCGACCCAGGTGCCGTACGCCCACGACTGCGCCGACGACACCCCGCCGGCCCCCGCCGACGAGGCCGTGGGCGGCGACCCGGACTACACCCCGCCCGCCACGGCCGTCCCGGTCCGGCGGACGGCGCCCGCGTGCCCCGCCCCCGGTTCCTGGCTGGCGCGGCTGCGGCCCGGCTACTACGACGACGCCCGCGCCCTCAGCCACCTCACCGGCGGCGACTGCCCGCACGTCGTCGTCTGGCTGGAGCCGGGTGTCTACTACTTCGACTTCACCTTCACCGGCGGCAGCGCGGTCTGGACGGTCGACGACCCGACGGTCAGCGTGGTCGGCGGCACGCGGGCAGGCTGGGACCCCGCGAGCCCCATCCGCCCGGCCGTCCCCGACCCGGGCGGGTGTGACCGGACGCGGCCCGAAGGCGTCGAGGTCATGATGGGCGGCGGCAGCCGGTTCCAGGTCGACCGCGGACACGTCGAACTGTGCGCCCCGGTGAGCCCGGACAGGCAGCAGATCGCGGTGTACCAGCACGCCACCTTGGAGACCACCATGTCCGGGCCGAGTTCCGCGATCATCGACCACCTGCTCGGTGAGCTGTCGGAGCGGGGCGGCAGCGATCTGCTGCTCACCGCCGGATCGGCGCCGTTCCTCCGCGTCGACGGCGCCCTGCGACCGGTCGAGGGGGCCGCGCTGACCGAGCCGGAGGTCGATCGCCTGGTGACCGGGGTGCTGGGCGCGGAACTCACGGAGCGGTTCCGGCGGGAGAAGCAGGTCGACTTCGCGTTCAGCTGGGGGAAGAAGGCCAGGCTGCGCGGGAACGCGTTCGTGCAGCGCGGCGCGTCGGCGCTGGCGCTGCGGATCATCCCGTTCTCCGTGCCGTCGTCCGAGCAGCTGGGACTCCCCCCGGTCGTCGTCGGATGGGCGGGCATGCCGCGCGGGTTCGTGCTGGTCACCGGGCCGACCGGGTCGGGGAAGTCGACGAGCCTTGCGGCGCTTCTCGACCATGTGAACACGCACCGGCCGGTGCACATCCTCACCATCGAGGACCCGATCGAGTATCTGCACCGGCACAAGCGCTCGGCGGTCAACCAGCGCGAGGTCGGCACCGACACCGAGTCGTTCCCCGCCGCGCTGCGCTCGGCCCTGCGCGAGGATCCCGACGTCCTGCTCTTGGGCGAGATGCGCGACCCGGAGAGCATCTCCGCGGCCCTGACCATCGCCGAGACCGGGCACCTGGTGTTCGCCACCCTGCACACCAACGACACGTCGCAGACACTGGACCGCATCGTCGACGTGTTCCCGGCCGAGCAACAGCCGCAGATCCGCCTGCAGTTGGCGCACACCCTGGTCGGCATCCTCAACCAGACGCTCGCGGCGGGCGCCATCACCTACGAGGAGGCCGTGCTGCACACGGCCCACCCGGAGGACATCCAGCGACCCCACGCCCCGGTCGGCCGCGCCTGACCGTGCGATGGCGTCTCGAAGAGACGCTCCGCAGCGCGGCCGGCGACCACGCGGGACAGCCGCAGCAGAGCGAGCGCGACGAGGACTACGGCCTCGCTGCCTCCTATACTCCTGGCGTGTCTGATACGTCGCACCTCTTCCACGTTTCGTCCGTGCTCAACCGGCAGTCGATCGCACAACATGGCCTGGATTGGACCCGGATGGGCGCCGCACGGGGGATCGCCGGCAGCCGCCGCCCCGAGGTGGAGGGGATCTTCGTCTGTCGGGGCGAGGAGGACGCAGAGTTCTTCCTTCAGATCAACAACACCGGTGGGCCGGCCGATCTCTGGTCCGTGGACGGCATAGATGAGGGGCTGCTCCGCGACAACGGCAACGGGTTCGTCTACCTGCCCAGCCGCATACCAGCCGCGCGAGTCCGCCTGGTGCGATCAGACGTTCCTCCGCAGCAAGGTTTTTAACGGGGGAAGGCCGCGACGGCGGGAACGTTCCGGCGAGGTGCTTCGTTGCCCCGGGGTCCATCCACGTTGCCACCCCTGGGAGTATCGTGCCCGAAACCACGCACGCCACCTCCACTGTCCTCCCCGCGCTCCCGGCCCTGAGCGCGCAGGCCGAGCGACTCATCGAGCTGGGGGTGCACGAGTCGGCAGGGCTGCCTGCCGCCGAGCTTCGTGCCTTCGCCGCAGCCGCCGACGCCCCTGTGGGCGGCGACAGTGCCCTGCTCGCTGTGCACCCGGACCAGGTTCCTGCCTCCGCCCTGGCGCCGCTGCTCCGCCGTGAGGGCAAAGCGGGCTTCGTCGTCACCGACATGACGGATGTCGACCTCTTCGCCCCGCTCGACGCGGTCGTGCTGCCCGACGCCCCGCTCTACCTCCTCACCGGCCTCGACCGTGGCGACCGGATCGCCGGCTGGAGCCCGGACGAGGCGCTGCCCGCCCTCACGGCGGAGGCCCGGACCCCATTGCTGCTCACCGAGGGCATCCACTGGGTGATGCAGCAGCCGGCCGTCCTGGAGCGCAACCACTGCTTCATGACCATCGGCTCTCGGCGGCGCAAAGCCAACGGCGCTCTGGACGCCCGCACACCGGCACTCTGGATCAGCAACGGCACCGGGCGCGACGGCCGCGAGCGCCGCGACGCCCCCAAGGTCGGCTGGTGCTGGGCGGGCAAGCGTCACACCTGGCTGGGCTTCGCCTCCGCAACGGGCCGTAGGGTCCGGCACCTGTAAGGAGGCGTGATCAGGCGGGGCGGAGGCTGCGGAGCCAGATGACCGTGCTCCGCTCCTCAAGCCGAACTGCCGGTGCCCGGCTCGGTCAGAGACCGAGCCGGGCACCGGTGTCGCGGAGGGCGGCCGTCACCGACGCCGGCGGTCAGAGGTCAGCTGGTGACGAGCTTTCCGACCGCGTGGACCTCGTTGACGTTGCTGGTGGTGAAGAACTTCCACGGCACGGTGAAGTAGCCGCCGGCGCCCCAGTTGGTGCCCCAGCTGTTCTCGATCTTCACGCCCTTGGTGTTGTACCCGACTATGGTGACTTCGTGGCCGCCGATGACCGGGTCGCTGATGGAACTCCCGGGCACGTAGGTGTAGTTCGCGGCGGTCGTGGAGTTCAGGTCCTCGAAGCTCTGGTGCGCCGTGAAGCCGATCGCCACGGGCTGCCCCTGGGAGATGGCCTTCTCGATGTCCGACTGGGCCGCCGTACCGCTGGTGGACAGCCTGGTGTAGCCCGACAGCTTGTAGTGGGCCGCGTTGGCGCGCTCGCCGGAGTCCGGCTGGGTCGTGTAGTCCTCGGTGCCCTGCCAGTAGTCGGACTGGGTGTCGATGCCCTGCTTCTGCTCCATGGGCAGCGCGACGGCCGCGGTGGTGCCCTCGTCGTCGCCCTTGGCGATCTGCGAGTAGATGTACATCGGCGCCATGGGAGCGCCCTGGATGCCCTGCTCGTTCATGAGGATGCCGTAGGCGGAGTACCCGGTGGCCCAGGTGACGCAGGAGCCGACCTGGCCCTGGTCGCCCGGCGAGAGCGCGTACTTGGTCAGGTCGAAGCTGTCCGGCACGGCGCTGGAGGTCTTGAAGACCGGCTGGGCGCCGTGGCCGGCCAGCTGCGCGTCGGAGTGGGCCTTCAGTTCCTTGAGGTTGAGACCCAGACCGTGCGACAGGTGGTGCGCGTGGGGGGTGGCCTGGCCGGCGGCGGTCGCGGGGTTCGCGAACGCGGCGGTGGAGAGGCAGGACAGGGCGGCGGCGGTCACGGCGGCGACACCGGCGATTCTGCGGAAACGCATCGTTCCGACTCCTTGGGGAGCAGTGGGGGACATGCCGGGCCCCACGAGGTGGTGGAGACCGGGCACATGCCGGTGAACGGAGGTCGGCGGGGAAGGACTTGGCGACTGAACGGCCGCCTCCCGACTCCTTGTTCGACCGGCAACCGGAAGCCTGCGCTGTACCGCCCGGAGAGGGCAAGGCCATCTTCCCTTTAACTGTTAGGAGTTGACGGCCCACAGCCAAGAGTTCGGCTTCTGCCCCAACTCTTACCTGCGCTTCGTTGACTTGAGTGGGTGACCCCCGCTTCGCTGGACGCCGCGCGGAACCACGTTCCGCTTCCGGGGCCGCAGCCGATGGATCGTCGAGCTGTCCGGCCGAGAACCGGCCCGACGTCCGCAGGAGGCAGACACGACGATGCATGACGACGCCGCTTCGCTCCCCGACGAACGGCTGGCGGACCTGCTGCGCACCGGCCCCTTCCCGGACGCCCTGCGTGCCGCGATGGAAGCCAGCGGCCTGACCCTCAGCCGCATCCGGCACCGGCTCCAGAGCCTGGGTACGCCGGTCTCCACCGCCACCCTCAGCTGCTGGCGTTCCGGCCGTCACCAGCCGTCACAGACCGCCGCACTGGCCGCCCTGGCCTCGCTGGAGGGCGTCCTGGAGGTGGCGCCGGGCGCGCTCAGCTCCCTCCTCGGCCCTCCCCGGCCCCGGGCACGGTGGCTGCGCCTCGCCGCCGACGCCCCCGGTCTCACCACGCTCTGGCCGCGGTCCAGAGGAAGCGATGTGGGCGAGGCGTACCGCAGCGTCGACTCCCGCTGGATGTCGTCACTGCGCTGCCTCAACCGTCACATGCGGCTGGAGGTGGACGCGCGCGGGCGTGAACACCGCGTGTGGATGCGCCAGGTGGTACGGGCGGAACAGGACGGACCGGACCGCGCGATCCTCACCCACCTGCCGGACACCCCCGGCTCCGTGCCGTCCCTGGAACTGCGGCCGCCGTGCCGTCGGGGCACCGTCGTCGAGAACCCGCGCACCGGCATGCTCGTCGCCGAGGTGCTGTTCAGCCGGCCGCTGCGGCGCGGCGACACCGCCATCTTCGAGGCCGTCCTGACCCACGCCGAACCGCGCCCGTCGGCCGAGGAGTTCACCGTCCGCCAGCGCGAACCCGCCGGTGAATACGCGATGGAGGTGCATTTCGATCCGGCCGCGTTGCCTGCCACGTGCTACGCCTTCAGCACGTCGAGCGAATCAGGTCCGGAGTCCCGCCGCCTCCTCCACACGACCGACGGCTGCGTCCATGTGATCGGCACGCGGACCAGTCCCGGTGTCTACGGTATCCGCTGGGAGTGACACGTACTGGTGGCGCGTTGTCCGAGCACGCCCCCGTCGACGGACCGCACGACGGTCCAGGGAACACCGTCGATGACCACGCCGCGGAAGGGGACGGGTGGTTCTGGGTCCACCCCCCGTGGGGGCGCTGGACCGCTGGTGAGCCGAACGAGACGTTCATAGCGTTGTGTTCATGATGGATGACACGAACGAAGAACGGAAAGGCACCACCCGGCGGACGGCGCTGCGTGGGCTGGGACTCGCGGTGGGGGGCATGGCGCCGGCCACCGGGCTCGGAACCTCGCCGGCCGCGGCGTACCCGCGTCGCGGGCTCGTCACTTACGTCCTGGTACACGGTACCCACAGTGCCGGCGCGTTCTGGATGCCGATCGCGCGGGAACTGGTGCTGCGCGGCCATCGCGTCGTCATGGTGGACCAGCCGCGGCACGGCGCGGAGGCTTTCGTGGCGGAGTCGTACCAGCGGCAGGACCTCACCGCGATGGCGGTCGAGCCCTCTCCGCTGAAGGGCCTCGGGCTGGACGACTACGAGGCGCGTGTCACGGGGATCGTGCGGCAGGCCGCACGGAACGGCCCGGTGGTGCTGGTCGGGCACAGCCTCGGTGGCGTGTCGGTCAGCCGTGTCGGCGACGCCGTCCCGCACCTGCTTCACCACCTCTGCTACATGGCGGCCTTCTGTCCCAGCCGCGTCCTGCCCACGGCGGACGCCTGCACGGCGGCACCCGAGAACGCGAACGCCGTGAGCCCGGTGGAGCTGACGGTGGGTGACCCGGACCGGCTCGGGGTGTTGCGGCTGAACTTCCGTACGGGTGTGAGCGGTGAGCTGGCCCTCCTCAAGGAGATGATCTGCGCGGACTACCCCGACGCCGACTTCCGCCGGATACTGGCCGGCATGCAGACCGACGAGCCCGTCGCCGCCTACGCGGGCCGAGCGGTCGGCCGAGCCGGCGACTGGGGACGCGTTCCCCGCACGTATCTGCGTTTCGGCAGGGACCGTACGATCGCCACCGCGCTCCAGGACAGAATGATCGCGGAGGCGGACGCGTCCACACCCGGCAACCGCTTCCGCGTGCATGACTTCCCCGGGGCGTCACACGTCGGCCCTCTGGATCCCACCCCGGTCGCGGACGTCCTGGACACGCTCGCGGGGCAGGGGGGCTAAGGTCTGCCGCGAGAGTGGACCTTTCGCGGAGTCGGCGGGGAGGCCGCCCTCGCGGTCCGCCTCCCGACCGTCCGGGTAAACGGATGGTCGGGGACGAGCGTGACCCGGCAGGATGCTCCGCATGACCTTGCCCACCCCCGAGTTGCCCACCGCGCGCCTGCGACTGCGGCCGTTCACCGACGCCGACGCGGCGCCGCTCTACGCGCTGCACAGCAGCGCCCATGTGCTGCGTTACTGGGACTCCCCGCCGTGGACCGAAGCGGCCCGCGCCCAGCGCTTCATCGCGACCTGCCGGACGATCGAGGAGGAAGGCACGGGAGCGCGGATGGCCGTGGAGCGCGTCTGCGACGACTCGTTCATCGGCTGGTGCGGCCTGACCGGCTGGAACCCGGATTTCCGCAGCGCGTCCCTGGGCTACGTCTTCGACGCAGCCGTGTGGGGCAACGGCTACGCCACGGAGACCGCGCACGCCGTCCTGCGGTGGGCGTTCGACGCCCTGGACCTGAACCGCGTCCAGGCCGAGACCGATACCCGCAACGTGGCGTCCGCCCGGGTCCTGGAGAAGCTCGGCTTCGTCCGCGAAGGCACCCTCCGCGAGGACTGCGTCGTCAACGGCGAGGTCTCCGACTCCTGGGTCTTCGGCCTCCTCCGGCGCGAGTGGCACGCGACGGCCGGCCGCCCGGACTGAGACCTGCCCGCCCTATCGAACACGCTGCGGTCCGGGTGCCTCCCGAAGCACGGAACAGCTGGCGTCGGAAACCGGTCAACAGTGCTGCTTCGGCGTCGGCGGTTGCAACCTTTTCGCAGTACGAGCGGTCATGACAGATGTGGATGTGGGCATGTCCGCGTGCGCGCACCCGTGCAGCACGCATCATGCACGACCTGAGCATGACGACCGCCAACCGGTGCCGTTTCGACGGTACTTGGATGCGAGAGGTTGCCGGATGAAGATTCGCCGCGCCCTGGTGGCAGCCGCAGCGGCTGCCGCGGTCGCGCCCGCCGCCGTACTGGCCGCGCCCGCCGCCGCGTTCGCGGCGGGTCCGGTGGCCGAGGACGGCCCGCGTACGACCGCCTCCCCCGATGCCCCGCCACCGGCGGAGTCCGCACCGGGCGGCGGTGGGACTGGAGCCGAGCGGGGCGACGGGAGCCGGGGGAGGGCGTCGAAAGGCGGCGGGACCGTCGGCTCGGGCGGTGCCGTCGGCCACGGCCGTGACCAGGGCGTCGGGGACTCCAGCGGTGCGGGCAAGTCCTGCGCGTTCGAGTCCGACCAGGTGCGCGTGGCCGTCCAGGGGCTGCCGCGCCGGCTGGCCGCGGGAGGGGCCTGGAGCACCTTCTCCATGACGCTCGCCAACACCACCGGCAGGGCGCTGGAGAAGGTCCAGCCCTTCCTGTACGTGTCCTCCGCCGAGAACGTCGACCGGCCGTACTGGGAGCTGGAGACCGAGTACCACGACGCCGGGTCGGGACGGTGGAAGACCTTCCACGACGCGACGCCAGACGAGCTGTTCGGCTCCTTCGCCATCGGCCCGCACGGCACCGTCACGCTCCAGCTGCGTACCCATGCGGTCAAGACCGCCGTACCCGGCGCCGGGTACGTGCTCGCCTCCGGCGACTACCGCGACGGCGACGGCTCCTGCGGTTCGGCCAAGGAGACCTGGTACGACTTCACCATCGCCCCGGCAGGCGCGAAGCCGGGTGGCACGGCCGGGCCCGGCGACGACGCCGCGCCGGCCGGTGGTACGGCGGGCTCCGGCGCCGCCGGCGGCGCGAGCCCGCGGGGCGGAGGCCGGCTCTCCACGACCGGCTCCTCGTCCGCGCTCCCGGCGATCGCTCTCATCGGCGGAGCCGCGCTGGTAGCCGGCGCGGGCGCGGTCATCGGCGTACGCCGCCGCAGGGGCACCGCCGGTCCAGGCGGCACGGACGCCACCACGTGAGCCCCGCCCTGCCGTCCAGGAAAGAGACCTCCATGACACTGCGCCGCGTCCTGTCCCTCTCGGCCGCCTCGGCCGCCCTGCTCCCCATGGCGGTGGCCGCCGCGCCCGCCTCCCAGGCAGCTCCCGCCGCGGACCTCCCGACCTGCTCCGACCTCGACACCGCCCACGGGCAGTACCACAGCAACACATTCGTGGGCCGGACGTTCGGCATACCCAGGTCGATCACCCCGGGCACAGACTGGACCACCTACACCGCCACACTCACCAACGCCTCGGCGAAGCAGCTCAAGTCCTTCGCACTCACCGCCGAGTTGGGCAGTTACGTCTACAACGAGGGCGAGCGCGACCTGAGCCCGTACGGCGACCTGGAGTACTGGGACACCTCGCGGCACGTCTGGAAGACACTGCGCCGGGCCGACGGAAAGGCCGGCGGCACCGTCCCCGGCCCGACGACGCTCGAACCCCGCGCGTCCGTGCATGTGCAGCTGCGGTTCAGGGTGCACGAGGACCTGCCCCTGGACCAAACGTACGACGCGTTCACCGGCATCGTCGGCACCTCCGTCGACCACTACCGCGACACGGACTGCTCCGTCCACGGCAACGCCGACGGCTCGTTCGCCCCCCACAAGGGCTGACGCGCACGGGCCGGCACGGCCCCTCGCCTTCGCGCCCGAGGCCGGCCTGCGGCAATCCCTGCCCCGTCCCGCCGTTCCGGCGGCCGGATTTCACATCTCGTCGACCAACTCGCTGAGCCTACGGGTGAGTTCGGTGGCCACGGCGCGGTGCTCGGGGGTCAACTCGCGAAACGCGCGCAGTTGACGTTCCCGCAGGCGGGTGCGGTGCTCGGCCATCAGGTCGGCGCCGGTCCCGGTGAAGGCGATTTCCACGCGGCGTTCATCGCCGGGTGTGCGGGTGCGGGTGACGATGCCGTCGCGTTCGAGCTGCTTGAGCATCCGGGTGGCGGTGGGGGTGGTGACGCCGGCGCGTTCGGCCATCTCGCTGACGCCGAGGGCACCGTGGTCGGCGAGTGATTCCAGCAGCTGCACCTGGGAGAGCGACAGGGCCGGGCGCGTCTGGCCGGCGAGCCGGCCACGGCTGCGGCGAACGGCGCCGAGAAGACTCTGCACCGCCCGGGTGAACTCATGGAACTCCGCGTCGTCGGCCTGCGGCAGGCGGTCACCGGCCGGCTCCGGGCCGGGGTGTTCGTTTTGCGTGGGCGGGGTCATGGGTCTACGTTAACAACAAAGCTAAGAGTTAGCTTGCTAAGTCACTCAGAGGTGAAGCACCGTGACACACCCCGCGCGCATCGACACCCACCACCACATCGTTCCGCCGCACTACCGCGACTGGCTCCTCTCCCGCGGCGTGACCGCCGGCGGTCTGCCCGTCCCGCGCTGGGACGTCGACACCGACCTCGCCTTCATGGACAGCCAGGACATCCAGGCGGCCGTCCTGTCGGTCTCCACGCCCGGCGCCTACCTCGGGGACGCCGCCGAGGCCACCACGTGGGCCCGCAAGGTCAACGACTACGCCGCCGCGATCGTCAGGGACCGCCCCGACCGCTACGGCTTCTTCGCCACCCTCACGCTGCCCGATGTCGACGGTGCGCTCGACGAGGCCGCCCGTGCCCTGGACGAGCTCGGCGCCGACGGCATCGTGCTCCTCGCCAACCAGAGCGGCACCTACCTCGGCGACCCGGCCTTCGAACCGCTGATGGCCGAACTCGGCCGGCGTGGCGCCACCGTCTTCGTCCACCCCGCCGAACTGCCCGGCCCGCTCGTCCCCGGCATCCCGCCCTACGCCGCGGACTTCCTGCTCGACACCACCCGCGCCGCGATGAACCTCGTCCTGTCGGGCACCACCACCCGCCACCCGGACATCCGGTTCATCCTGTCCCACGGCGGCGGCTTCCTCCCCTACGCCGCCCACCGCATCGCCCTCGCCCTGCCCGGGCACCAGCAGGTCAGCGGGACGAGGCCCGTCATGCCCCACGAGGAGATCCTCGCGGAACTGCGGCGTTTCTACTTCGACACCGCCCTCAGCGCCAACCCCGACACCCTCCCCACCCTGCTCGCCTTCGCCGACCCCGCCCGCATCACCTTCGGCAGCGACTTCCCGTACGCCACCGCCGAGATGTCCGCCTACTTCACCCGGCAGCTCGACGCCTACCCCCTCGACGACCGGCAGCGCACCGCCATCGACCACGGCAACGCCCAGGCCCTCTTCCCTCGGCTCGCCCGCTGATCGAAGTGCCCTCACAGCCGCCGAGTCCCGCCGGCACTCCGGCGGCGCTCCGTGGAACCGGAAGGCGTGCCGTGCCGAGGCGTGAGCCTCGGATGCCAGGCGATGCGCTCACGAGCGTGCCGCCCGGGCACGTCATGTCTCCAGGTCCGGGACGACCGCAGCAGCCGGCCCCTCCGTGACCGCGGCCTCCCTGTACTCGCTGGGGGTCATGCCGGTCGCCGTGCGGAAGGCGCGGTAGAACTGCACCGCGCTGGAGAAACCCGTCTCCAGCGCGATCGTGCCGGCCCGGGTGGGTGCGCAGCATCAGCCGGGCGCGCTCCAGCCGCAGGGAGCGCAGGCGGGCCATGGCGGACTCACCCGTGCCCTCGAAGAGGCGGAACAGGGTGCGGCGGGAGACGTGCAGGCCCGCGGCGATGCCCTCGGCGTCCAGGTCAGGGTCCGCCAGATGTGCGCGCATGTAGGCCAGCGCCTCCGCGCGACGCAGCGACTCGGGCATCACACCCTGACCGGGGGCGAGCAGGCCGATGAGCGATGCTCCCAACGCGGTCGCCTGGGGCTCCAGGCGGTGCGCGCCGAGGCGGTCGCCGTCCTGGCGCTGCGCAAGGTGCACGAAGAACGCCGCCACCGCGCCCGTAGCCCCGCCGCAGTCGAACGTCCTGGCGAGCAGGTCGTCGCTGCGGCTCACGCCGGCCAGCGAGAACGCCTTGTCGGCGGGCAGTTCGAGGACGACCTGCTCGTAGTACTCCTTCGCGGACAGGGAGAACGGCTCGGCACTGTCGTAGATCACCAGCGACCCGGGAGTCGCGAGCGTCCGACGTCCCGCCTGTTCGACGAGCAGGCTCGTCGACGCGGGCAACACCGTCGTGATGCTCGCGCTGGACATGCGCGTCGTCGCCACGGCCGACCGCGTCATCGACCTCGGGCCCGGAGCGTGGGAGGACGGCAGCACCGTCGTCGCCGGCGGCACCCCGGCGCAGGTCGCCGAAGGAGGCGTCGGAGCGTCGGCGAAGTACCTCGCCGACGCGCTTGAGGAGTCCGCAGCGCTACAGCGCTCCGCATGACGGACCGCGCCTGGCCGAAGGCTCCCTCATCGCATTCCTACGCGATGATCACGCGCCACGCCGCGGCTCAGCCGCGCAGGGCGGCGGCGAAGAGGCCGGGCAGCTTCGCCCATCCGGGGCGGGCGGCGAACGCGGTGAGCCGGCGGCCTGTGACGGCCGCGGTCCGGTGGGTGACGAACCACGGCGGTCGCGGGGAGAGTGTGAACTGCCCGGTGAGCACGGACCGGGGGAAGGGCCGGAACGGCCCGCACACGACGGTCCGTTCGGTGTCGGCAAGCAGGAGTCCGTTGTGGACGACCCCGATGCCGCTCTGCGCGTCATGGAGGGTGTGACCGGGAAAGGTGCCCCAGGTGGCACGGGCCGTCAGATAGCCGACTGCGGTCCAGGCGTTGACCGCGACCGTGCCGTAGCGCAGGTCGGCGACGGCTCGGGTGAACCCGGCGCCGAGCGCGCGCAGGGTGTGCGGGTGCGCGATGACGTTGGCGCCCAGCGTCCCCGCGAGCCGGTCACCGGTTCGAGTATCTCCGGCCCCAGGTGCGGGGCGAGCTGCTGGAGCAGCGTCCGGCGCCGGTCCGCGGAAGCCAGCCGGTCGAGGTTCCGGGCCTCAGCCCCGGCCACCAGCACGCACAGGTAGCCGGGACCGTCCGACGGCGAGGTGTCGAAGACCGCGCCGCCCGGTTCCCCCAGCATCACGAACTCCGCGTGGCCGCCGCCTTTCCGCCGGAGTGGCCGTTCGTAGACCGCGATGGCCTTGTAGACCGAGTCCATGTAGGTGTTCCGCTCCAGCTCGGTCCGGTTCGCCGGGAGCGGAGGGTCGTAGCCGATCCGGCCGGACAGCGGAGGCGGGACGGCCACGATCACTCGGCCGGCCCGGACGGCGCCGGAGGTGGTGTGCAGGGTCGCGCCGCCATCGTCGTACCGGATCGAGGTGACCCGGCGGCCGGTCAGCACTCGCGACCCGAGCTCGGCGGCCGGCCGGTCCGTCAGCGTACCGGCGCCCTCGGTGACCAGCGCCTCCTGGGCGCCGCCCCTGGTCGACAGCATCGCCGCCAGCGCGCCCTGGAAGCGAACCGTCTCGGCGAAGGCGTGCATCGAGTAGCGGTCGAGGTCCGCCGTGGTGGAGACCGCGACCAGCACCGCGAGCACTCGCCGTGCGGCCTGGCACCCTGCGCAGCCATGCCTCGGCCGACCGCCCTTCCCACCGCCGGGGCGCTCCCCACCGTGAGCGGATGCTCCGCCCAGCACTGCGTAGGCCCGGTCGCCGCGCAGGCTACCCTCGGTGATGCCCACGGCCGGCAGGGCCTCGCCGATCATGCCAATACCGACACGACCGACGGCTGTCCCACCGGCACCGGCCTGCCCAAACCATCATGACGACACCACGCTACGAAGGTCAGTAGGCGGGCCGCCGACCGGAATCGGCTCCGGATCCGCCGAAGTCCTCCTCGTTCACCGGATTCCAGTTGGTCTCCCTGATCTCCGTCAGCAGCGCCTCGCGCTTACGACGAGGCAGGGAGTCCTCGTTGGTGCTGTGCATGGCCCAGGGGATCGGGCAGGGGCCCTCGTGTTCGGGATCAGGACACAGGAGGTCCGTCAGCCGGTCCATCAGTTCCTCGTGCTGGGCAGCTGTAGCGACCATCGCGATGGTCACCTGCCAGAGCCTGGGCCGCTCCTGGGTGTTGTCGTCGGAGGCGGAGTCGGACACGATGCTGCTCCTTGTCTCTGCTGCGGGTGACGTCGTCGGCGTGGCCTGCGGCCCCGACGACAGAGAGGGCGGTGTGTCCCGGAGTAAGCCTCGCGGGACACACCGCCGGTACTCGGCCGGGAACGTCAGGTATGGGATCCGGCCGATTGATCAGGGACTGCAGCCGCAGAGGCTGCCGCTGGTTCCCCTCCAGACCTCACTGTGGAACAGGATGCCCCACGAATTGTGGTTGGCACTGCGCATCCAGTTGGGCACGTTCTGCCTGTGCATTGTGCGCGGGTTGTAGTTGCCGTCCAGCCACTGGCGGAGCCTGTTCTTGGTGCAGTCGTACGCCTTGCAGTGCCTGGCGTAGCAGCCACGGGGCGCTTGGTGCACCACGTCCCGCTTCGCGTCTTTCACCGCGCTGTCCTCGTTGTTGCCCGAACCTGCTCCGAACACATAGCCAGTGCAGTGCGACCCCCGGCCTGCTAGCTGGCACTTGGCTTTGCACTTCCATTTCCGGCCGTCCAGGTCGTTCTGATTGACCGGGTCCCCCGGATACCCGTAGCGGTTGTCGCCACCGCCGGGGACGGGGTCGACGGAGAGGAAGCGGCCGGTCGTCGGGTCGTACAGGCGCATCCCCATGAGCATGTGACCGGTGACCGTCTCGGCCGATCGCTGGCGGACCCCCAGCCAGCCGTATCGCGGCAGCTCCCGTCCGGCGCGGGCATTTCCGTACTCGTCAGTGTCCAGGGCCCTCGGCGCCACGGACGTGTCGAGGGGAGTAGTGCCGCATCAGGCAACGTTCGCCCCATTGTTCGTCCGCACTGCCTTGCAGCGTGCCGTCAGGGGCTAAGCTCTCGCCCGTGGGCGTCGATGACTCGCTCAGCCAGGCCGTGGGAGTGTTCGTTACGCGCCGGCCTCACGGCTTTCTGCATCTGGATCCCGACGGTCTCGAACGTGCATTTGGAGCCGCGGCCGTAGGACTTCGACCGCTCCTGGAGGCAATGGTGTCGGAGATGATGGCGCTGCCGTTCCAGGGTGATGACCTGGTGGCTGGGACGCGGGCGGCAGAGGCCGTCATGAGCGAGCGGCATCCGGAACTACGTCCGGAGGCGATCGCTGCGCTCGGCTTCTACTACAGCTACACCTGGCGATGACGCTGCTGCATCAGGCGACGTTGGCCCTGGCGACAACCTTGCGCAGGCGCTCGTCCTGGGCATGCTTGTTCCGCCAGATGATATAGCGGCGGATCATGCTCCCCTGTTGCTTGTGGCTGGTGTGGTCGGTGCCGTCGAGGGTGAAGTAGCGCAGGGCTGTTAACTGGGCCTCGATCCGGTTCAGCCAGAAGCTGTTGGTCGGGGTGTGTAGGCGACCTCGACGTTGTTCGCCTCGGTCCAGTTGGCGACCCGACGGCACCGCTTCGTGATCAGGTGCGGCGAGTAGTTGGCGCACACAATCGCGATGCGCACGTCGGTGGAGTGGAGACTGCGCAGGTAGCGGCAGAACTCCAGGAACGTGTTGCGGTTCTTGGTCTTCTTGATGTGCTCGTAGAGCTGATCTTTCCCCAGGTCGTAGGCAAGCGAACAGGTGCCGGACGCCGTGCGGGCGGGGGTAGGTGGCCCGCACGGCGTGGCCGTGGCTCGCGGTCGGGGTCCTTGTGCTTGCCGCCGCGCTCGACCCACTGGCGTCCGGGATGGGACTGAAGGTTGAGCGAGCCGAACTTGTCCATACAGAACATGACTTCGGGTTCGCCCGGCTCGGAGA
This sequence comes from Streptomyces similanensis, assembly GCF_039543625.1. Classification (NCBI taxonomy): domain Bacteria; kingdom Bacillati; phylum Actinomycetota; class Actinomycetes; order Kitasatosporales; family Streptomycetaceae; genus Streptomyces; species Streptomyces similanensis. Next base: position 57,438 of record NZ_BAABKC010000002.1, read on the forward strand.
ATACCCGCTCGTCCGCGAGCTGGCCGCTGCCGATGCCCGCCACTGGGTGCCGGTGGCGGTGACGTACCGGGTGCTCGGGCTGGCCCGCCAGCCCTACTACCGGTGGCCGGCGTCACCGACGGTTCACAGACGTGTTGCCCCCCGAGGCCGCCTGTTACATCCGCCATCAGCTGCGAGGCTCGGTGACCGACCGGTGCCTGCACGGTGTTGCCCTGCGCGTCACGGTCTGCCGGGCGATGACGGTGAGGTCGGCCAATGGCTCAGGCGTTGATGCCGAAGCATCGCACGACGAACCGCATCCGTCTCTTCTGTCACGACACAACTGCGCGCGGCGACTGACGACCGATCGGTCCCGAACGCCCCAGTTCAACGCAGCGTAGTCAGCGCCAAGTCAGCACGGGAGAGGTGGGGACAGGCGATGACGTGGGCTTTCAGTCAGCACCGAACCAGCACGGGATTTCGTGACCACCTTCCATACCATGCTGGAACAGGGCATCTTGGACGCCTCCCTTCACCGTCCCTCGGGGGCCATTTTCCTTGCAGTTCGAGCGGCTCCCCACGGCCCCCATGGTGGGCGCCCGCACTCCCCGCCCCGAAACTATGGTGGCCCATCACATACGCCTCTCACCTGCCCGTTCCTACGGTGTGGCGACACGCATACCCGTCCCCCGTCACACGCAGGAAGTGGTGCCGATGTCGTCGCCCGCAGCCGCTCCGCCCGCCCCGAACCACCTCAAGCGCATCGTCGCCGCCAGCCTCATCGGGACCACCATCGAGTGGTACGACTACTTTCTCTACGGGTCCGCCGCCGCGTTGGTCTTCGGGAAGGTGTTCTTCCCCGAGTCCGATCCGCTGACCGGGACGCTGCTCTCCTTCCTCACCTACGCCATCGGCTTCGCCGCGCGGCCGCTCGGCGCCGTGGTGTTCGGGCACTTCGGCGACCGGGTCGGGCGCAAGAAGCTGCTCGTCATCAGCCTGTTGATGATGGGCTGCTCCACCGCGCTGATCGGCTGCGTGCCCGGCTACGACACCATCGGCCTCGCCGCCCCGCTCCTGCTCACCACTCTGCGGCTGGTCCAGGGGTTTGCGCTGGGCGGCGAGTGGGGCGGCGCCGTGCTGCTGGTGTCGGAGCACGGTGACGCCCGGCGTCGCGGGTTCTGGGCGTCCTGGCCGCAGGGCGGCGCGCCCGCCGGCAACCTGGTGGCCGTGGGTGTCCTCTCCCTGATGACCGGGACGCTCAGCGACGACGCGTTCAACTCCTGGGGCTGGCGCGTGCCGTTCCTGCTCTCCGCCGTACTGGTCATGATCGGGCTGTGGATCCGGCTGTCCGTCGACGAGTCGCCGCTGTTCAAGGCGGCGCTGGCCAAGGACGAGCAGCGCAAGGCCCGGCAGAAGGCCGACCAGTTGCCCTTCGTCGCGGTGCTGCGCAACCACTGGCGCGACGTCCTGGTCGCCATGGGCGCCCGCATGGCCGAGAACATCTCGTACTACGTCATCACCGCCTTCGTCCTCACCTACTGCGTCGAACACCTCGGCCTCGGCAAGCAGACCGCCCTCAACGCGGTGCTGATCGGCTCGGCCGTGCAGTTCTGTCTGATCCCGCTGTTCGGCGCGCTCTCCGACAAGGTCGGCCGCAAGCCGGTCTACCTCGTGGGCGCCGTCGGCGTCGGCGCCTGGTCCTGGGCCTTCTTCGGGCTGCTGGACACCAAGTCCTTCCCCGCGCTCGTCCTCGCCGTCACCGTCGGGCTGATCTTCCACAGCGCCATGTACGCCCCGCAGGCCGCCTTCTTCTCCGAGCTGTTCGCCACCCGGATGCGCTACACCGGCGCCTCCATCGGCGCCCAGCTCTCCTCGGTGGCGGCGGGCGCGCCCGCCCCGCTGATCGCCACCGCGCTGCTCGGCGCCTACGGCAGCTCCGTCCCGATCTCGGTGTACGTCGGTGCGTCCGCCGTGATCACCGTCGTCGCCGTGGCGGTCGCCCGGGAGACCCGCGGCCGCGACCTGGCCGCGGTCGAGCCCGCCGGAGACGGGGCATCGCGAGCGACCGCCGACTCGGATACGGATGCGGAGTCGGACGCCGGGCGGCAGGCGACCGCCTCCACCTGATCGTCGGGGCCGGGGCTCCGCCACCACCGCCTCCGCCTGATCGCCGGCGCGCCCAGTGGCCCGCCACCTGGGACGGAGGGGGCCGGGTGTCCCGGTTCCCTCCGTCGCCTCCCCTTCCGCTTCCGCTCCCTCCCCCCTCCCCAAACCCGCCCTCCCCCGACTACGGTCCGCCCATGCCTGAGAAGATCGCCTCCGTCGTCCCCCATCTGCGCCGACTGCTCGAACTCCTCGCCTCCGACGCCCCGCCCGAGGACTTCGGCGCCGTCGCCGCCGAGGCGCGGCGCGGCGGCGCGGACCCGCGGGACGTCGCGGAGGTCGAGCAGGCCGCCGCCGCCGCGCTGCGCGTGCGCGGCACGCTGCGCCAGCACCGGCGGCGCGAGGCGGAGCTGACCGCCCTCTTCGACACCGCCGGGGACCTCGCGGCGTTGCGCGACCTCGACGCCGTACTGCGCTCGATCGTCCGTCGCGCCAGGATGCTGCTGGGCACCGACACGGCCTACCTCACCCTCCCCGACGAGGCGGCCGGGGACACCTACATGCGGGTCACCGACGGCTCGGTGTCCGAGCTGTTCCAGAACCTGCGGCTCCAGCTCGGCGAGGGTCTCGGCGGCCTGGTCGCACAGACCGCCCGGCCTTACGCCTCCCCCGACTACCGCACCGACGAGCGCTTCCACCACACCGGCAGCATCGACGCCGGTGTCCTGGACGAGGGTCTGGTCGCGATCCTGGGGGTGCCGCTGCTGCTGGGCTCCGGCAGCGGCGGCAAGGTCATCGGCGCGCTCTTCGCCGCCGACCGGGCGCCCAGGACCTTCTCGCCCGACGAGGTCGCCCTGCTGTGCTCACTGGCCGACCACGCCGCCATCGCCATCGACACCGCCAAGGCGATGGCCGACGCGCGGGCCGCGCTGGCCGAACTGGCCGGCGCCAACGCCGTGATCCGGGAGCACTCCGCCGCGATGCAGCGCGCCGAGGAGGCCCACGACCGGCTCACCGACCTGGTGCTGCGCGGCGGTGACGTGCCGGAGGTGGCCGCCGCCGTCGCCGGTCTCCTGGAGGGGGACGTCACCGTCCACGACAGCGGCGGGTGGCCGCTCACCTCGAACGCCCTGGAGGGCGGCGGGGGCGCCGACGCCGCCGGTCGGGGCAGCGCCGCCGGAGCCGAGGCGGCCGCGCTGGTGGCGGCCGCCGAGGAGTCGCGCGCCGCCGCCCACGCCGTGTTCCGCGACGGGCGCTGGGTGTGCGCGGTGCTGGCCGGACAGGAGTTGCTGGGCAGCCTGGTGCTGCACGGGCGGCCCGATCTGGAGGGCCCCGACCGGCGTCTGTTCGAGCGCAGCGGCGTCGTCACCGCGCTGCTGCTCCTGTTGCGGCGCTCGGTCGCCGAGACCGAGAACCGGGTCCGCGGCGATCTGATGACCGACCTGCTCACCGCGCCCGACCGCGACCCCGTCGGCCTGGTGGACCGGGGCCGCCGACTGGGCGTCGACCTGAACCGGCCGCATCTGCTGCTGGTCGCCGAGGCCGGCGCCGCGGTGCGGGAGCGGCTCGCCGGCGCCGCCGTGCAATACCTGTTCGGCAGCGGCAGCGTCAGCGCGGAACACGCGGGCGCCTCGGTGCTGTTGCTGCCCCGCGTCGACGGCGGTCCGGGGGACGCCGCCCGCGCCGCCGCCGGGCAGCTCACCCACCTGGTGGGCGCCCCGGTCACGGTGGCCGGCGCCGGGCCGGCGGCCGGGCCGCGGGCGCTCGCGGACGCGTACGCCGAGGCCGCGCGCTGTCTGCGGGCGCTACGGGTGCTCGGCCGCGAGGGCACCGGCGCCTGCGCCGCCGAACTCGGTTTTCTGGGTGTGCTGTTGGGTGAGAACCATGACGTGGAAGGGTTCGTCGCCGCCACCCTCGGGCCACTCCTGGACTACGACGCCCAGCGCGGCACCCAGCTCGTCCACACCCTGCACGCCTACTTCGGCTGCGGCGGCAGTCTAACCCGCGCGAAGGACGAACTACACGTGCACATCAACACGGTCGTGCAGCGGCTCGACCGGGTCCAGACACTGCTCGGCCCCGACTGGAACAGTCCGGAGCGCGCGCTGGAGCTGCAACTCGCCCTCCGGCTCCACCTGTTGTCGGGAAGCTGACGCGCTAGACCTCCATGTCCGTCTCTGCCAGGCCCGCTTCGGCCAGCAGGCGGTGTGCCACCAGCCGTGCGCCCTCGTCGCCCACGAGGATCGTGTAGTGGTTGACACCGGGTACGCGCTCGGGCCGGACCAGGTGCGGGTCGAGGTCGGCGGCGGCGAGGCGCCGCTCGTCGTACAGGCCCTGCGGCTCGTCCATCAGGCCGCGTTCGGCCCACAGCAGGGTGGTGGGGCGGGGCAACCGGTGCACGGCGCCGAGCACCTGCTCGCCGAGCTGGTCGATGCCGTCGTCCCGTACCGCCTCGATCCGGCACGAGGAGCGCAACTCCGGTTCCTCGCCCACCAGATCGCGCTGGATGTACGCGTCCACCCAGGGCGACCACGCGTCGGCGAAGGCCGGGTGGTCCTGCCAGAACGCGCGGTAGGCGTCCCGGTCGGGGAAGGTCATCGACAGGCGTCGCATGGCGGGGCCGATGACCGCGGTGATCAGCTCGTCGGGGTCCAGGTCGGTCGGGGCCGGGAAACCCACCCCGCCGTCGACCAGCAGCAGCCCGGACAGCAGGCCGGGGTGGCGTACGGCGGTCAGGGCCGCGGTGAAGGCGCCCATGGAGTGGCCGGTCAGCACCACCCGGCCCAGGCCGAGCGCGGCCACCACGGCGGCCGTGTCGTCGGCGTGCGCCGCGATGCCGTACGGGCCCGGAAGCGTGCCGCTGCCGCCCCGGCCGCGCAGGTCGGGCGCGACCAGGGTGACCCGGCCGGCCAGGTGGTGGGCGACCCGGGCCCAGCTGAGGCCGTTGGCGGTGATGCCGTGCAGGGCCAGGACGACCGGTGCGCCCGGGTCGGCGGCCAGCCAGCGCAGTACGGCCAGTTCACCGCCGGGTACCGGCACCCGCAGCTCTTCGGGCGGGGCCGCGGACGTGTCCTGACGTGACGTCATGTCGGTCATGGGTGGGTCGTCTCCTTGCGGGCCGTGGTGGTGCGGGCGGCGCGCAGGCGCGCCGGGAGCCGGGCCATGCCGCCGGGCAGCAGGTATATCACCGCCACGAACAGCGCGCCGAGCAGGAACAGCGGCTGGGACAGCGGCACCCGCAGCACGGCGGGCAGGTCGGCGACGGCGCCGGAGTTGGCGAGGTCGCCGAGCCGGTGGTCGGCCCAGGTGTAGAGGATGCCGCCGGCCAGGGGGCCCCAGCGGGTGCCGGAGCCGCCCAGCACCACCATCACCAGCAGCGACAGGGTGAAGTCGGAGGTGGTGGTCTGCGGGGTGGCGCCGCCGGTCAGCAGCAGGTAGACGATGCCGCCGAGCGCGGCCAGGGCGCCGGCCAGGACGAAGGCGATCAGCTTGAAGCCGTACGGGCGCAGGCCCAGCACCTCCACCCGGCGCTCGTTCTCCTTGATGCCCTCCCAGACCCGGCCGGTGGGCGAGCGGACCGCCCAGTGCACGACGAGCAGCACCACGACGAGGTAGGCCAGCGCGATCCAGTACAGGTTGGCGGTGTGGTCGATGCCGACGAATGCGGCGGGCACCTTGTCGGCGGGGGCGGCGCGGCCCTCCTCGCCGCCGGTGACGCCGCCCGGGTCGCGCTGCACGAGGATCGAGCCGGCCTGCGCGAAGGCGAGGGTCACCATGGAGAACCCGATGCCGCTCACCCGCAGGCTGACCGCGCCCAGCGCCGCGGACAGCGCCACCCCGGCGAGCAGGCCGAGCAGTGCGGCGAGGGCGAACGGCAGGCCCGCCTCCAGCATGACGGTGTTGGTGACGTAGGTGCCGGCGGCGAAGTAGAGCGCATGGCCGAAGGAGAGCAGTCCGGTGCGGCCCAGCAGCAGGTCGTACCCGGTGGCCAGGGCTCCGAAGACCAGGCACAGAGCGAGAAGTTGGAGGTTGCCGGGGCTGCCGATCGGGCCGTCCAGCAGGCCGGGCAGCGGCAGTGCGCTGTAGGGCGCGATGAACAGGACCACCAGCAGCGGGGCCGGCCACCAGCGGGCGGCGCGGCGCAGCGGCCCGGCGTGCGGGGCGAGCGGGTGGTCCGCCGTGCGGGTTTCGCCGCGCGGCTGGGTGGCGGTGGTCATGCGAGTCTCCCGGTCAGCCCACGCGGCCGGACGAGCAGCAGGGCGGCGAGCAGGACGACGACGGCGAGGTCGCCGAGTCCGGCGCTGGTGTAGTAGTTGGCGAACTGCTGGACGAGGCCGACGGCGACGGAGGCCAGCGCGGCGCCGGTGAGCGAGCCCATGCCGCCCATGACGACGACCACGAAGGCGAAGATCAGCAGCGAGGTGCCCTGTTCGGGGTCGACGGAGCCGAAGTAGAGGCCGCCGATCGCGCCGCCCAGGGCCGCGGCGGCGCCGCCGATGGCGAAGACCAGCGTGAACGCCTTGCGCACGTCGATGCCGAGCGCGGTGACCATCGCCCGGTCCTCCACACCGGCCCGGACCACCAGGCCGTGCCGGGTGCGGCCGAGGAACAGCTTGAGCGCGACGAGCACCACCAGCGCGGCGGCAATCAACACCAGGCGGTTGAGGGGCACTTCGGCGCCGAGCAGGCCGAAGGTGCCGGACAGCGCGTGCGGTCCGGGGAAGGGCCGGGCGTCGGCGCCCCAGATCGCGGACAGCAGGGCCGGCACGGCCAGTCCGACGCCGACCGTGGCGAGGATCTGTTCGCGCGGGCGGGTGTACAGGGGCCGGATGACGGTGAGTTCGAGCAGGATCGCGGCGAGGGTGCCGACGGTGGTGCCGAAGACGACCGCGAGGACGAAGCCGGCCCCGCCGAAGCCGGCGCCGGGCAGCTGGCCGGAGGCGGCCCACCACGTGCCGTACGCGCCGATGGACATGAGCGCGCCGTGGGCGAAGTTGAGCACGTCCATCAGGCCGAAGATGAGGGAGAGGCCCGAGGCGACCAGGAAGTAGAGCGCGCCCAGGCCGAGTCCGGTGAGGGTGAGCAGAACGACGGTGGACATCAGGCGTCCGCCTCCGCGGTCCGGGCGGCGGGGTGCGCCGCGGTGTGTGCTGGTGCGGCGGGGGACGGGGTGCGGGTGTCCCCCGTCCGGCCGCGGCTCGCGTGGCCGACGCCGAGGAGACGGCGGGTCGCGTCGGGGTCCGCGAGGAGTTCGGCGGCGGGGCCGCGGTGTGCGGTGCGGCCGTCGGCGAGCACCGCGCAGTGCCGTGCCAGGCGGCGCACCACGGCGAGGTTCTGCTCCACCAGCAGCACGGGTACGGCCTCGGCGGCGCGCTCCAGCACCCGGGTGACCTCGGTGACCACCTTGGGCGCCAGGCCCTTGGTGGGTTCGTCGGCGATGATCAGCCGGTTGCCGTTGAGCAGCGTACGGGCGATGGCGACCATCTGCTGCTGGCCGCCGGAGAGGGTGCCGGCGGCCTGCCGGGCGCGCTGCTTGAGCTCCGGGAAGAGTTCGTGCACCAGGCCGTACGCCGGTTCGCCGGTCCCGGGCCGTTCGGCCAGGCGCAGGTTCTCGGCGACGGTGAGCGCGGCGAACACACCCCGGTCCTCGGGCGCGTAGCCCACACCGTGGCGGACCAGGGCGTGGGTGGCCAGGCGGACCGTCTCCGCGCCGGCCAGCAGGACGCTGCCGGTGCGCGGGACGAGACCGAGGATGCCGCGCACGGTGGTGGTCTTGCCGGCGCCGTTGCGGCCCAGCAGGGCGGTGGTGCCGCTCGCCGCCACGTCGAGGTCGACGCCGTGCAGGATGTGCCGGCCGCCGATGACCACCCGCAGGTCGCGGACGGTGAGCAGGGGCGGGGTGCCTTCACCGGCGGGGGCCGCGGTCTCCCCGCCGGGCGCCGCGGTCTTCCCGCCGGGCGCCGCTGCCTTCCTGGCGGGAGCCGCTGCCTTCCTGCCGGGAGCCGCGGTGGGCCCGTCAGGCTCTACGGCTTGCCCGCCGGGCTCTACGGCTTGCCCGCCGGGCGCAGCGGCGTTCCCGCCGGGCGCTGCCGCATTGCCGCCGGGCGTCGCGGCGCTCCCGCCGGGCGCAGCGGCACTCCCATCGGGCGCAGCGGCGTTCCCACTGGCCGTCGCGGAGTTCCCACCGGGCGCTGCGGAGTTTCCGCCGGGTGTCGCGGGGGTGTTCACAGGGCCTCCCCGAGGTAGGCCTGCTGCACGGTCGGGTCGGCCATCACGGCTCCGGGTGTGTCCAGGGCCAGCAGCGTGCCGTGGTGCATCACGGCGAGCCGGTCGGCCAGGCCGAGCAGGACGTCCATGTGGTGCTCGACCATGAGCACGGTGCGGCCCTCTTCGCGGTGCAGCGAGCGGATCAGCTCGGTCAGCGCGGGCACCTCCTCGGCGCTCACCCCGGCCATCGGCTCGTCCAGCAGCATCAGGCGGGGTTCGCCGACGAGCAGCACCGCGAGTTCGAGCTTGCGTTTCTCGCCGTGCGAGAGGGAGTCGGCGGGTGTGTCGGCGCGATGGGTCAGCTCGGTGCGGGCGAGGACCCGGGTGACCTGGTCGGCGTAGGCGTCGGCGCGCCGCCACACCCGGTAGGAACCGCCGCATGCCGCCTGGGCGGCCAGGCGCACGTGGTCGGCGACGGTCATGCCCGGCCACAGGCTGGAGGTCTGGAAGGTGCGGCCGAGGCCGCGCCGGGCCCGGGCGTAGGCGGCCTCGGCGGTGACGTCGGCGCCGTCCAGCTCGACCGTGCCGCGGGTGGCCGGGTTGATGCCGCTGATCAGGTTGAACAGGGAGGATTTTCCCGCGCCGTTGGGGCCGATGAAGGCCAGGAACTCGCCTTCGCGGACGTCGAAGGTGACGGAGTCGACGATGGTGGCGCCGCCGACCGTCCAGCCGACGTCGCGCAGCGCGAGCACGGGCCCGGGACCGGGTGCCGGGGAGGCGGGGACCCCACCGGCGGCCGGGGCCCCGTCGGCGCTCGGCGGCGCCGTGTTGGGGGAGGTCATCGGCTCAGCCCACCGTCTTCTTCACCGGAGGCGCGACCGACGACGCGGGGACGTCGGCGACGAGTCGCGGCTCGGCGGCGGCGCCGGCGCCCTTCAACTTGGCTGTGAACATGGGCTGGAGGAGAGCGTGGTCCTCGGCGCGGATCTGCTCCTTGCCCTTGGGCCCCTCGAAGCTCCGGCCCTCCAGGGCCTTGACCATGGCGGAGGTGTCGGTGGCGCTGCCGGACTCGATGGCGTGCACGATCATCTGGGCGGCGGTGAAGCCGTCGGGGCTGAACAGGTCGGGGGTGCCGCCGGCCTTGGTGATGCCGTCGAGCATCGCCTTCTCCACCGGGTTGCCGCCGCCGGCGCCGGGGAAGTAGTGGGCGAGGAAGGACACCTTGGAGCCCGCCGAGCCGAAGATCGGGTAGGAGGCGGTGCCGGCCAGTCCGGTGACCACCTTCCCGGCGTCCAGCACACCCTGCTGGTCCAGCGCGGTCCACAGCGCGGGGGCGGTGGCGCCGGCCCAGGCGACGAACACCAGATCCGGCTTGCCCGCCTTGGCCTGGCGGGCGAACGGGGTGAGGTCGGTGGCGCTGGGCGGGGCCAGCACGGAGCCGACCTTCGCGCCCTTCGTGCCGAGGACGGCCTTCACGGCGGCCACGTTGGCCTGCCCGAACGCGGAGTTCTGGGCGAGCACGGTGACCTTCTTGCCCTGGGGGTCGCCGAGCAGGGAGCCGGCGGTCAGGGTGTCCTGGTAGGACTGGCGGCCGGAGCGGAAGGTGTAGGTGTTGACGCCGGTGACCGCGTCGGTGGCGGCGGGGCCGCTGACGTAGAGCACCTTGTTCTGCGCGGCCAGCGGCGCCATCTGGAGCGCCACACCGGAGTCGGTGGTCCCGGCGATGATCTTGTAGCCCTTGCCGACCAGGGTCTTGGTGGCGGCGACGGCCTTCGCCGGGTCGCCCGCGTCGTCCTGCTCGCTGACCTCGATCGGGTGGCCGCCGGCCTTGTTGGTGCCGTGCGTGGCGTAGGCGAGGCCCGCCTTGAAGCCCTCCTCGTACTGCTTGCCGTAGGCGGCGAGCAGTCCGCTGCGGGAGTAGACCAGGCCGACCTTGACCGGGTCCGACGCCTTGTCCCCGCCGGTGGAGGTGCCGGCGGTGCCCGCCGACGAGCAGCCGGTGACCAGGGCGCCCGCGGCGAGCAGGGCGAGGATCGAGACGGATCTGCTTCTGAGGGTGCCCGTGGCGTGGGAACGCATGATGGCCGGCTCCTGAAGGTGTGTCGCCCGTACGCCGCCGCCGGGCGCCGTCCCCTCCCGAGGAACGGCCGCCCGCAGCCCGCGGCGGTGGGATCGCGGTGGGTGGTTGCCGGAACGATAGGAGGGCCCGGGCGCGTACGGCATGTGGCCGGCACCCGCTCCTCGCGGTCTGGTCATGGCATCGGCACACATGGCCGGTGCCGGCCGGGGCGGCGATCGTGAGACCGCCTGACCGCCGTCACCGGGCCGCCGGCCTCACACGTCGGCCGGCCGCGGCCGTCCCACACCTCATGCGGTGCGTGTACGACGACTTATGACCGTTCGTCAGGCAGCACGGAGATCCCCTGGGGAAGGAATCGGCATGGACAAGGTGGTGGACTCGGCCGCGCAGGCGGTGGCGGACGTCCCCGACGGCGCGGTGCTCGCGGTGGGCGGCTTCGGCCTGTGCGGCATCCCGTCGACCCTGATCGGCGCGCTGGTCGAGGCCGGCACGTCCGGGCTGCGAGTGGTGTCCAACAACTGCGGGGTGGACGACTGGGGACTGGGCCTGCTGCTGCGGGCCGGCCGGATCGCCCGGATGACCTCCTCCTACGTGGGGGAGAACAAGGAGTTCGCCCGCCAGTACCTGGCCGGCGAGCTGGAGGTGGAGCTCACCCCGCAGGGCACGCTCGCCGAACGGCTGCGGGCCGGCGGCACGGGCATCCCAGCGTTCTACACACCGGCCGGCGTGGGCACCCAGGTCGAGACGGGCGGCCTGCCCTGGCGCTACGCCCCCGACGGCAGCGTCGCGGTGGCCTCGCCGCCCAAGGAGGTACGGGAGTTCGGCGACCGCCGCCATCTGCTGGAGGAGGCCATCACCGCCGACTTCGGGCTGGTCCGGGCGGCCGTCGCCGACCGGCACGGCAACTGCGTCTTCCACGCGGCGGCGCGCAACTTCAACCCGCTGTGCGCGATGGCGGGCCGGGTCACCGTGGTCGAGGCCGAACGCATCGTCGCGGCGGGCGAGTTGCCGCCGGACGCGGTCCATCTGCCGGGGGTGTACGTGGACCGGGTGGTCGCCGTGGACACCTCGCTGGAGAAACGTGTCGAGCGCCGTACCGTACGCCCGGCGCGCCGCACCGCTCCGGCGGCGGGCGCCGCCGACACCCGTACCGCCACGGCCGAGACACCCACACCCAGCGCCACACCTTCCACTACCGCCACCGCCACCGAGGAGAACTGACGATGCCGCTCGACCGGGACCAGCTCGCCGCCCGTGCCGCGCGGGAGCTGCGCGACGGCCAGTACGTCAACCTGGGCATCGGCCTGCCCACGCTCATCCCCAACCACCTGCCCGAGGGGGTGCACGTGGTGCTGCACTCGGAGAACGGCATCCTGGGCGTCGGCCCCTACCCGTACGCGGGCGAGGAGCACCCCGACCTGATCAACGCCGGGAAGGAGACGGTGACCACCGTCGCCGGCACGTCCTACTTCGACTCGGCGTTCTCCTTCGGCATGATCCGGGCCGGCCGGATCGACGTGTCCGTGCTCGGCGGCATGCAGGTGTCGGCCCGGGGCGACCTGGCCAACTGGATGATCCCGGGGAAGATGGTGAAGGGGATGGGCGGGGCGATGGACCTGGTCCACGGCGCCCGCCGGCTGATCGTGGTCATGGAGCACACCGCCAGGGACGGGTCGCCGAAGATCGTCGAGGAGCTGACGCTGCCCGCCACCGGCCGCCGCGTCGTCCACCGGATCATCACCGACCTGGCCGTCGTCGACGTCACCGCGGCGGGGCTGCGGCTGGTCGAGACGGCCCCCGGCGTCACGGTGGAGCAGGTGCGGGACGCCACGGACGCCGAACTCCTGTCCGACGACGAGGCGGTGGCCGCACGCCGCTGACCCTGCGGGCGACGGCTGGAGAGCGGCTGAGGAAACTCAGGCCAGCGGGTCGTGACCCCAGTTCATCAGGGAGTACCGCCACCGGGTGTCCTCCACGTCGCCCGACGGCCGCTGGGCCAGGTGCCGTCGGATGTAGCCGGTGACCTTGCGCATGTGCTGGTAGTCGTCGTCCGAGAGGTCACCCTTCTTCGCCCGGAGGATCTCCGCGATGCGGCGGCCGGAGGCGTGCCCGGTGGACTCCTCGCCGTCCTTGTGCTGACCGGCGCTCTGCGACGCGTCGGTCGCCAGCCACTCCTCCAGCCGCGCCGGTTTCATGTTCACCAGCTCGCGGAAGTCCTCCCAGGTCTCCTTGCGCTCCGCACCGTCCACGCCGCCTCACATCCCTCCGGCCTCGCCGGCCCCTCGGACCCTTCGGCCACTCGGACCCTTCGGCCTCGTCGTTCCCGTCGGCAGCCCCATCGGCTTCCTCGGTCTCCTCAGCCAGCGTGCGGCCCGGCCGCCCGGTTCGCAGCCCGGTTCGCGGCGCGCGGGGTGGGATCAGACGCTCGCCGGGTGGGATCATGGGGCCGCGGTGACGGGCACGGCCCGGCCCGCCCGGAGGCACGGCACCCGAGCCCACAGGAGTTCACATGGCCCTCGACGTCGACGCGGTCCGCGCGCGGATACCCGCGCTGAAGTCCGGCTCCGCACGCTTCGACGCCCCCGGCGGCACCCAGACGCCCCAGCCGGTCATCGACGCCATCGCCGACACCCTGTCCCGGCCGCTGGCCAACCGGGGCCGCACCACCGAGGGCGAGCGCAACGCGGACGACACCGTCGCCGGGGCCCGCGCCGCCCTGGCCGACCTGCTCGGCGCCGCACCGCGGGGCATCGTGTTCGGCCGCAGCGCCACCCAGCTGGCGTACGACCTGTCCCGGACGCTGGCCAAGGACTGGGGGCCGGGCGACGAGGTGGTCGTGACCCGTCTGGACCACGACTCCAACATCCGGCCCTGGGTCCAGGCGGCCGAGGCGGTCGGCGCCACCGTGCGCTGGGCGGACTTCGATCCGGCCGCCAGCGAGCTGCGTCCCGAGCACGTGGCGGCGGTGCTCTCCGCGCGCACCCGGCTGGTGGCGGTCACCGCGGCGTCGAACCTGATCGGCGCCCGCCCCGACCTCCCGGCCGTCGCGGCGCTGGCGCACGGCGTCGGCGCGCTGCTGCACGTGGACGCCGTGCACTACGCCTCGCACGCGGCCGTGGACCTGGCCGCCCTGGGCGCGGACACGCTGGTGTGCTCGCCGTACAAGTTCCTCGGTCCGCACCTGGGGGTGCTGGCGGCCCGGCCGGAGTTCCTGGAGACCTTGCGCCCGGACAAGCTGCTGCCGTCGAGCGACGCCGTGCCGGAGCGGTTCGAACTGGGCACCCTGCCCTACGAACTGCTGGCCGGCGCGCATGCCGCAGTGGACTTCCTCGCGGATCTGGCGCCGGGTGCGGGCGGCACCCGGCGCGAGCGTCTGGCGGCCTCCTTCGCCGCGCTGGAGGCGCACGAGGACGCCCTGCGCGGGCGGATCGAACGGGGGCTCGCGGACCTCGGCGGGATCACCGTGTACTCGCGAGCCGCGCGGCGCACTCCGACCCTGCTGTTCACCGTGGCCGGACTGCGCCCGGCCGACGTCTCCCGGCAGCTGGCCGAGCACGGCGTCGACGCTCCGGCCGGTTCCTTCTACGCGCTGGAGGCGTCGCGGCGGCTCGGTCTGGGCGACGGAGGCGGCGTACGGGTCGGGCTGGCGCCGTACAGCTGTGCGGACGACGTCGAGCGGCTGCTGACGGCGCTGGACGCCCTCGACCGCTGAGCACTGCGCTCTGAGCACTGCGCTCTGAGCGCGCGGCGGCCCCCGTCAATGCGCTGACCATGCGATTCACCCGCTGGAGTGAGAGTCATACCGGCGCGCGCCGAGACTTCCGGTCCTGTCCGGGGCCGGTTCCCGGCCCCGGCGCCGTCTCCCTCGTCGCAACGGCCACCCGGAGTCGGGCCGCCGTCGCGACACGCCGTGCCATTCCCGCGCATACGGCGATGAAACCGGCCGAACCACTTTGACCGAGACGCATACGCGGTCGCTGTTCACCGCCACAGGTCCGAGGTTTGCTGTGGGGCACGCCAGCACCCGCCGGCCGGAGTCCCCGCAGCCGCGGCCGGGGCGGACGGACCGCCGTCCCGTCCCGAAGCCGTCCCCACGCTCCGCCCTCGCGGTCTCGCGCGGGCCTCCGCGCCCCTGTGGCGCACCGAACCGTCGAAGGACAGGGGGACCATCATGTCCATCCGGAAGACTCTCGCACTCGTGGCCGGCCCGGCGCTGCTGGGCAGCGGCCTGACCCTGCTCGCGCCGGCGAGCACTGCTCTGGCCACGCCGCAGAACGCCGACACGCCATCCGCGGCGGTACGCCACACCCGGCCCGCCGTCGGGCTGGAGTGCGGCCGCAACTGGCCGCACCACCAGTACCGCAAGGGCGGGGTGACCGGGGCGTACACGGCCTTCCACGTGTGTTGGGACAACCGGCGCAACGCGCGGATCGACTACTCCTCGTCCTACGTCAGGGACACCCGCACGGACCGTAACAAGGCCTACGTGTACGTGCGGTACCAGAAGCTCAACCAGGGTCGCTGGAAGCGGGAGTGGACGGGCCCCCTGGCCGCCGCGGGCCCGCGGAACAACGGCAGCAGGAAGCACTTCCAGTGGGGCAACTCCTCCGTGCAGGGCGTGGCGGTGGCCGTCTGCGCCGGCACCAGGGCCCCGTGGCAGCGGGGCAGCCACTGCAAGCTGGTCTGACCGGGACTGACCGGTCCGACCGGCCGACGGCGGGCGGTCTTCGGGCAGCGGCCCACGCGGGGCCGCTGCCCGGATCCCGAGACGGGATTGCCGCCCGCCGATACATGGTATTTACATGCATCTTATGCGCAGCTCCGACATTCCCTCCGCCGACGGCGCCCCCACGAACGCGGGCGCCCCCGCCTCCGACGGCGCTCCCCCGCACACCGGTGCGCCCACGAACGCCGGTGCGCCGACGAACGCCGGTGCGCCGACGCCTACCGGTGCTCCGACGAACGGCGACGCTCCCGTGAACACCGGCGGCCCCGCCCCGGCCGATCGGGCCGCCCGCCGGGCCGTCACCGTCTTCCCCGTCCTCGTCCTCGCGGCCGGGGTCGTCGGCCTCCTGACGCCGGGCACCTTCAGCGGATACGGCCCCGACGTGCCGTATCTCCTCGGCCTGGTGATGTTCTGCATGGGCCTCACCATGTCCCTGGACGACTTCAGGGGCGTGGCCCGCCGTCCCTGGGCGGTGCTGCTCGGCCTGGTGGCCCACTACGTGATCATGCCGGGGCTCGGCTGGCTGGTGGCCCACCTGCTGCACCTCTCGCCCACCCTCGCGGCCGGTGTCATCCTCGTCGGCTGCGCCCCCAGCGGCACCGCCTCCAACGTGGTCACCTACCTGGCCCGCGGCGACGTGGCCCTGTCCGTCTCGGTCGCCACCGTCTCCACCGTGCTCGCGCCGTTGCTGACGCCGCCGCTGACGCTGCTGCTCGCCGGCCAGTACCTGCCCGTCGACGCCGGTTCGATGGTGACCGACATCCTCAAGACCGTGCTGCTGCCGGTCGTCGCGGGAGTGGCGGTGCGCCTGGTCGCCGGGCGCTACGTCGGGCGGGTGCTCGGCGCGATGCCGTGGCTGTCCTCGCTGGCGATCGCCGCGATCGTCGCCGTGGTCGTCGCGGGCAGCGCGCACGCCCTGAAGTCCGCCGCCCTCACCGTCCTGCTCGCGGTGGTGCTCCACAACGGCTGCGGACTGGCCCTCGGCTACGGCTGCGGACGGCTCGCCCGGCTCGGGCGGCCCGCGTCCCGCGCGATGGCCTTCGAGGTCGGCATGCAGAACTCCGGGCTCGCCGCCTCGCTCGCCACCGCCCACTTCAGCCCGCTGGCGGCCCTCCCCGCCGCCGTCTTCTCCGTGTGGCACAACGTGTCCGGCTCCCTCGTCGCCGCGTGGATGGCGCGGCGCACACCTCAGGAGACCGAAGCCGCCGCCCAGTGACGGCGCCCAGACCCGTCCCGGGCCGAACCCCAGCCCGCACCGGAGCCCGACCCGCACCGCGCCCCGATCCGCGCCGCGCCGCGCCGCGCCGGATTGAACCCGGCCGCGGCAGGAAACCCGGGGCCGGACGCGCGGGTGCGTCGGTGACCGGACCGGCCCGCGCGTTCCGTTCCCCGGCGGGCGCGGTGTGAGGCCGCCGCAACACCGAGGAGGCAGGTCCGTGGTCGAACCGCAGTCAGTGATCGCCCCGCCGGCCAGGTCCGCGCTGTTCCTGGTGTGCGCCATCACCTCCGGCGGCGAGTCCGTCGTCCGCGATCTCCTCCCCGACCTGTCCGGACTGAAGCGCTCAGTGGGTTTCCGAGCGCCGGAGGCGCAGCTCACCTGTGTCACCGGCATCGGCTCCACCGCGTGGGACCGGCTGTTCGCCGGGCCGCGCCCGCGCGACCTGCACCCCTTCGTGCCGCTGACCGGCGCCCGGCACCACGCCCCGGCCACGGCGGGCGATCTCCTGTTCCATCTGCGCTCCCGCCGGATGGACCTCTGCTTCGAGCTGGCGCAGTTGATCGGCGAGCGGCTGCGCGGGGCGGTGACCGTCGTGGACGAGGTGCACGGCTTCAAGTCCTTCGACGAGCGCGATCTGCTGGGCTTCGTGGACGGCACCGAGAATCCGGAGGGCGCCCTCGCCGACGCCGCGGTGTTCGTCGGCGCCGAGGACCCGGACTTCGCCGGCGGCAGCTACGTCGTCGTCCAGAAGTACCTGCACGACCTCACCGCCTGGAAGTCGCTGTCGGTCGAGGAGCAGGAGAAGGTCATCGGCCGGAGCAAGTCGGACAACGTCGAGATGCCGGACGACGTCAAACCCGTCGACTCACACGTCGCCCTGAACACCGTCACCGACGAGGACGGCGACGAGCGCAAGATCGTACGGGACAACATGCCGTTCGGCCGGGTCGGGGACGGGGAGTTCGGCACGTACTTCATCGGTTACGCGCGTACGCCCGAGGTGACCGAACAGATGCTGCGGAACATGTTCCTCGGCGACCGTCCGGGTGTGCACGACCGGATCCTCGACTTCTCCACCGCGGTCACCGGCACCCTCTTCCACGCGCCGAGCGCCGACTTCCTCGACGACCCGCCGGCCGCGCCCTCGGGCGCCGTGGCGCTGGAGGGTTCCCTCGGGATCGGCGGCCTCAAAGGAGCCTGAACCAAGGAGCCCGAACCCATGTCGACGTCCACCCCGTCCTCCGCACCGAGCAACCTGCACCGGGAACTCGCCCCGATCACCGCGCCGGCCTGGGCGCAGATCGAGGACGAGGCCCGCCGTACCTTCCGGCGCAACGTCGGCGGCCGCCGCGCCGTGGACGTGACCGGGCCCGACGGTCCCGCGCTGGCGGCGGTGGGCACCGGCCACCTCACCGGCGTCGAGGCCCCCGCACAGGGGGTGACCGCGCGGCTGCGCGAGGTGCGGTCGCTGGTCGAACTGACGGTTCCCTTCCGGATCACCCGTGACGCCGTGGACGACGTGGAGCGCGGCGCGCAGGACTCCGACTGGCAGCCGGTCAAGGACGCGGTGCGCACCATGGCGTTCGCCGAGGACCGCACCGTCTTCGAGGGATACCCGGCGGCGGGTGTGCACGGCTTGCGCGAACGCACCTCACACCCGGTCGTGACGCTCCCGGACGAGCCCCGTGCGTATCCGGACGCGGTCAGCCGGGCCCTGACGACGCTGCGTCTGGCGGGTGTGGAGGGGCCGTACGCGCTGCTGCTGGGCGCCGACACGTATACGGCGGTGAGCGAGACGTCCGACCACGGCTACCCGGTCGCCGCACACCTCGGGCGGCTGCTGGACGCGCCGCCCCTCTGGGCGCCCGCGCTCGACGGCGCGTTCCTGCTGTCCACCCGGGGCGGTGACTTCGAGCTGCGCCTGGGCGAGGACCTAGCGATCGGCTACAGCGCGCACGACGCGGCCGGGATCGACCTGTATTTCCGGCAGACGCTGACGTTCCTGGTGTACACGGACGAGGCGGTCGTGGCACTGCGGTGACGCAGGTGATGCGCCGGAGGGTATTGCATTTCATTCAACTAAGGGGAACCCTGCATAACTATATGCAGCGGTGCGTGCGCGCTCCTCCTCGCGTCGGACGCGGCTGTCCGGGTGCGTCCCGGGCGGCGCCCCCACGATGTCCAGTGCCTCGAACCGCATCCGACCCGTCGGCCCCGGCCGGCGCGCAGCAGGACGGAGCAGCTCGTGGCACAGGCCATGGTCGAACAGCGTTCCATCGACGTCATCCCCGACGAGGAGCGCCACGGCACGGCGTTCTCGCAATTCACCCTGTGGCTGGGCGCCAATCTCCAGATCACCACGGTCGTCACCGGCGGCCTGGCGGTGGTGTTCGGCGGGGACGTGGTCTGGTCGGTGACCGGCCTGCTGCTCGGCAACCTGCTCGGCGGCGCCGTCATGGCCCTGCACTCGGCACAGGGGCCGCGGCTCGGCCTGCCGCAGATGATCTCCTCGCGGGCGCAGTTCGGGGTGCGCGGGGCGGTCGTGCCGCTGGCCCTGGTGGTCGTGATGTACATCGGGTTCTTCGCCAGCGGCTCGGTGCTCGCCGGACAGGCGGTGGGCAAGCTCACGCATCTCGGGGCGGTGCCGGGCATCATCCTGTTCGCCCTGGTCACCGGGGCGATGGCGACCGTGGGCTACCGCGTGATCCACGCCCTGGGCCGGGTGGCGAGCGTGGTGTGCGCGCTCGCCTTCGTCTATCTCGGGATACGGCTGCTGGACCGGGTGGACCTCGCGGACATGGCGCATCAACACCACTTCTCGCTGCCGATGTTCCTGCTGGCCGTCTCCCTCTCGGCGTCCTGGCAACTGGCGTTCGGCCCCTACGTCGCCGACTACTCCCGTTACCTGCCCCGCACCACGTCCGCCCGCGCCACCTTCGGCTGGACGCTGGCCGGCACCGTGCTGGGCGCCCAGTGGTCGATGACCTTCGGTGTGCTGGTGGCGGCCACCGCCGGGGCGGCCTTCGTGGACGACCAGGTCGGCTACGTGGTCGGCCTGGGCGGCGCGGGGCTGATCGCCTCGTTCCTCTACTTCGTCATCGCGCTGGGCAAGCTCACGGTGAACGTGCTCAACACCTACGGCGGGTTCATGTCCATCGTGACCAGTGTGAGCGGCTTCCGCGGTCAGCGCGTTCTGTCCGGGCGCGCCCGCACCGCCTACATCGCGGGCATCATGGCCGCGGGCACGGCGGTGGCGCTCGCCGGGCGGAACTCCTTCCTGGACGCCTTCGCCGACTTCCTGCTGTTCCTGTTGACGTTCTTCACCCCGTGGTCGGCGATCAACCTGGTGGACTACTACCTGATCTCCCGGGAGCGCTACGACCTGGCCGCACTGAGCGACCCGAACGGCCGCTACGGCGGCTGGCGCTGGACCGCGCTGCTGGTCTACGGCGTCGGTGTCGCCGTCCAGCTCCCGTTCCTGTCCACCAGCTTCTACACCGGCCCGCTGGTCGCCCCGCTGGGCGGCGCCGACATCTCCTGGATCGTCGGTCTGGTCGTGCCCGCGGTGCTCTACGGCGTGTTGGGCGCCCGCCGGGCCCGGTCGGCGCCGACCGGTCCGGCCGCCTTGCCGGGCACCGCGCCCGAGGCGTGCGCGCCGGGAGCGCCGCTCGGCCGGGACGCCGGGTGAGGTCGCGCGAGGAGTGAGCGGCGGGACGGCCGTCAACGCGCGATCCCGGAGACACCCTTCCCGATGACCCGGTCGACGGGTTCGACCCGGTCGACGCGGTGGGCGTCCGGAACGCAGAGGTTCAGGGCGGCCGTGGCCACGATCAGGACGGCGCAGGCCAGGAGCACGGTCCGGGTGTCCCAGGTGTGCGCCGCGAGGGCGGTGACGAGGTAGCCGAGGGGAAGGGCGAGACGCTCCCCGATGCCGTTCAGCGCGCCCATCCGGCCCTGTTCGGCCGCGGGCACGTGCTGCTGGAACGCGGTGCTCCAGGCGACGATCGAGATGTCGAGCCCGATCCCCGCGAGCAGCGTGGCCGCCAGGACGACGGGCAGCGGCAGTCCCCCTCCCATGGCGGCCAGGGGCAGCGCCAGCGCACCGCTCGTGACGATCGCGCAGACGAGCAGACGGCGGGGCTTCCAGCGCAGGCACACCAGCGTCCCGGCCAGCAGTCCGCAGGCCAGGGCCGCCTGGATCACACCCCAGTCGCGGGCCCCGGCGTAGCGCTCGGCGGCGACGAGCGGGCCGAGCAGCTGGAAGCCGGCCAGCCAGGCCGCGACGAGCACGGTCCCGGCGGCCGTGTAGGTCCACAGCCAGGTGCGGGCCCAGAAGCCGGACCAGCCCGCCCGCAGATCGGCGAGCACACCGACGGTGGCGGCCATCGGCGCGTCCAGGCGCAGGCCGAGGAGCAGGAAGGCGGCGACGGCGAAGGTGGCCGCGTCCCAGGCGAGGGTCCAGGCCGCGCCGCCGGCGGCGACGACCAGTCCCGCGGCGGCCGGTCCCAGCACCTTGACCGCGTTGGCCGGCAGCCGCAGCAGCGCGTTGGCCCGTTGCAGGTGTTCCACGGGGACGATCTGGGCGACGGCGCCCTGCGCGGCAGGCGCGGTGAACGACGCGGCCGTCCCGGAGGCGAGGCCGCACAGCGCGATGGACGTCGTCGTCGCCTGACCGGTGGCCACGGTGACCGCGAGCACGCCCTGCGCGGCCGCCGCCAGCAGATTGCCGAGGAACAGGATCCGGCTGCGCGGGAGACGGTCCGCGAAGACGCCGCCCACCAGCAGGAACACGATCACCGGGAGGGTGTTCGTGGCGAGTACCAGGCCGAGGGAGCCGGCGCCTCCGCCCTGCTCGATGACGGAGTAGGCCAGTGCGAGCGGGGCCATCGTGGTCCCGGTCGCGGAAACGAGGTTGGCCACCACGAACCGCCGGAAGGCCGCCACTTCGAGCGGTGTGCTGATGATCGTCGGTGTCTCGGCGGCGGTCTTCATGATCTCCCTCGGCTCGGCGCAGCGAGCACCTTAACCGCTGGTCGCCGGGCGGCGGACGCCGGGCACCGGGCAGCGGGCGGCGGAGACCGCCGGGGCCCGGCGTCCGCACGTGGCCGGTCGTCGACCGCTCCTCCCCGGCCGGGGCACCACGGAGGCCGGCGGTCGGGCTGGACCGCGAGGTGGACGTGCCCGGGTTCGCCCCGGTCGCCGGAGGGCGGGCACCGCACTCCGTCCGCCGACGGCCGTCACGGACGTTGATCAACAGCGCAACGTGACATTGTATGCTCGGAGGTCTCGGGACGGCGCCCACGGAGGAACGAGGATGCCTCATCTGGAACCGCGGACGATCTCCGTTCCGGCGCATCTGCGTGATCAGGTCGCCGACGCGCTCCGCGCCGCCCTCGTCGCCGGCGAACTGCGCCCCGGTGTCGTCTACTCCGCGCCCGCCCTGGCAGCCGAACTGGGCGTGTCGGCGACCCCGGTCCGCGAGGCGATGCTGGACCTGGCCCGGGCAGGTCTGGTCGAGGCGGTCCGCAACAAGGGTTTCCGGATCACCGAGATGACCGACCGGGACCTCGACGAGTTCACCGAACTGCGCACCCTGATCGAGGTCCCGACCGTGGGCCGGGTCACCGAGACGGCCGGCGGCGAGCAGTTGGAGGCCCTGCGGCCGCTGGCCCGGCGGATCGTGACGGCGGCCCGGAAGGGCGACGTGCTCGCGTACCTGGAGGCGGATCACCGCTTCCACCTGGAACTGCTGGGCCTGGCCGGCAACACCCGCCTCGTGGAGGTGGTGGCCGACCTGCGCAAGCGGTCGCGGCTGTACGGTCTCGGCAGCCTCAAAGAGACGGGGCGCCTGGTCTCCTCCGCCCAGGAGCACGTCGAACTGCTCGATCTGATGCTGGCCGGTGAGGCGCGGGCGGCCGAGGACTGCATGCGACGCCACCTCGCCCACATCCGCACCCTGTGGGCGGACGGCCGCCCGGACCCGGCCCCCGAGGACGAACAGCCCCCGGCCCTCCCCCCAGCCGTCCGTCCGGGCGGCCACCGCTAGGCGGTCTCGCTCGGCCGGCGCGGGCGAGCGGGACGGCGCCACCGCCTGATCGAGTGGGGACAGGCGCCGCGCACCGGGGCGGCGCTTCACGGCCGCGGTGCCGTCACGTGCGATCCGGCTCGGGCATCGGGCCGTTCACGCGAGATTCAGGCGCGATTCAGGCGCGATCAGACCGTTCGCGTACGGCCTGATATGTCCCCGCTGCGGTGAACGCGTCGGTGATCGGCGCGATGAGCGAGGCGAAGCGGCGGGCGCCCGCGTTGCCGATCGGCGCCCACGGCGCGGCGCAGTGCTCGTCCGTCTCCACCTCGATGCGCTCGCGTGCCGCGCTGCCGGCGTCGGTGACCGCGCCGTCGGAGTCGAGCCAGCCGCGCGCGACGAGGCGTTCCGTCGCCGCGCTCCACTCCGCGTCGTCCCACTGCCGGGTCGCTCGCGCGAGGGCCGTGGGAAGGCTTCCGGTCGCGGTGTGCAGGACGAGGCAGTCGCACGGCCCGAGACCGTCGTCGGCGAGCACGACGAGATGTGCGTCGCCGCGCCACTCTCGCGCCACCGTGATCTGCTGCCAGAGGGCGACGAGCGGATCGGGGGGAAGCGCGACCGAGGCGTTCGCGGCGGCCAGCACCTTGCCGGCGTAGTCGGCGCCGGCGACGACCGGGTCGATCAGCGAGCGCGCCTCGGCGATCCGGTCGCCGGTGAGCGGTACGCCGACGCGCCGCATCGCCCGTCCGGCGGCCAGGAAGCGGGCGGCCCGCCACCGCTCGGGCGGCGCGGCGTCCCATACGCCCGCCATGGCCCGCACGGCCCGCGGGCTGAAGTTGTAGAAGGCCGCGAGCGTGACGTGCCACGGAACCGCGCCCATCGCGGCCGACCGGAAGGCCAGATAGGCCGGCCCCGGGTCGGTCACGCCGAGTTCGGCCGCCTCCTCGGCGGTCTCGGGGACGAGATAGATGAACAGGTGGGCGGCGGTGACGGCGCGGCTGACGGCGCGGACGGCGTCCAGGTCCATCGGGCCGTCACCGGGACGGACGGAGACGAGGCGGACGGAGTCGGGACGGGCGGAGTCGGGGCGGGCGGAGTCGGGATGGGTGTGCGGGTGCATGGCGATGGTGTCTCCAGGGAGTCGGGGCGCCGTCAGGCGGGTGTCTCGGCAGTGACGGTCAGCACCGCGCGTCCGAGGGTGTGACCGGCCATGGTGAAGCCGAGGACGGCCGGTGTGGCGTCGGCGGGGACGCCGGTCGAGGGGATGTCGAGGGCGTGGACCACGACGAAGTAACGGTGCGGACCGTGTCCGGCCGGCGGGGCGGCGCCGATGTAGCGGGCCGCGCGGGCGTCGTTGGGCAACTGGTAGGCCCCGTCGGGCAGTTGTGAGCCGGTGTCGTCGCCGGCGCCCTCGGGGAGTGCGGTGACGGTGGCGGGGATGTCGGTGACCGCCCAGTGCCAGAACCCGGACCCGGTGGGGGCGTCGGGGTCGTAGACGGTGACGGCGTAGCTCTTGGTGCCCTCCGGGGCGCCGCTCCAGGACAGCTGCGGGGACGTGTCCTTCCCGCCGGGCAGGCCGGAGGAGTGCTGCGCGGGCGGCCAGGCGGCACCGTCGTCGACGGTGGTGCTGGTGACGGTGAAGGAAGCCGCCTGAGGGAGGCGGGCGAAGGGGTCGTTGACGGGCACAGCGGTCGCTCCTGTCCGGACGATGACGTCCTCCATCGGGTGATGAATCGACTCTAGCATCAATAATCGATTATCTAAGGGATCGTCTATCCGATCGACTAGGATGAGCCCATGACTCAGACGGCGCACTCCTCGACCCCGCCGGGGAAGCAGATGCTCTCGGAGCAGGTCTACGCACACCTGCGGGACGCGATCATGCGCGGGGACCATGCCCCCGGCGCCCCCCTCAAGCCGCAGGATCTCGCCAAGGAACAGGGCGTGAGCCTCGCCGTGGTGCGCGAGGCGCTCGTACGGGTGGTCGGCGAAGGGCTCGCCGACCGGCTGCCCAACCGCGGTTTCGCGGTCCCGTCCTTCTCCGACCGCCGCTGGCAGGAGATCGCGGAGGCCCGCCGGGCCGTGGAACCGGTCATCCTGCGCATGTCGATCGAGCGCGGCGATGTCGACTGGGAGGCCCGTGTGCGGGCCTCCCACCATCGCCTGGTGCGCACTCCGGCGTACGCGCCGGAGGAGGGCGAGCACTACACCGGCGCGTGGGCCGAGGCCCACCGAGCCTTCCACCGCACGTTGCTGGAGGCGTGCGGCAATCGCGCGCTGCTGGAGACGTTCGACCGGCTGTGGACCGCGAGCGAGCTGGCCCGCCGCTGGTCGGCGCACCGCGACCCCGGCCGGGACGGCGCCGAGGAGCACCGCAGGCTCGAAGAGGCGGCGTTGGCCCGCGACGCCGACACCGCGGCCGAGATCCTGGTCCGGCACCTCACCTTGACCGCGGCCGCCCTGACCGGGGATCCGGGTCAGGCGCTCTAGCCGAGGCGGTCTCGTCCGGAATCCCCGCCCTCGCCAAGGCGGTTGACGCAGCGCCCGACGGCATCGCGCTGCTCGCGGGTCTCCTGGTCGTCAGCACGCGGACGGGAACCGGTCTCGGCCCGGAACCCAAGTTCTGCTTATGATTCGACGCGTGTTCGATTCACGGCACATCAGGACCTTCCACGCGGTGGTGCGGGCCGGGACGTACTCGGGCGCCGCCTCGGCGCTCGGCTACACGCAGCCGGCGGTGACCCAGCAGATGAAGGCGCTGGAACGCTCCGTGGGCAGCCCGCTGTTCATCCGGGTGGGCCGGCGGATGCGGCTGACGGAGGCCGGCGAGACACTCGCCCGGCACGCGGAGGCCATCCTCGACAGCCTGTCCGTGGCCGAGGAGCAGGTCACGGCGATCACCAGACTGCACAGCGGCCGGGTACGGGTGTGCGCCTTCCCCAGCGCCAGCGCGACCCTCGTCCCCGAGGCCCTGGCCCACCTCGCCGCCGACCACCCGGGGATACGGGTGAAACTCCTGGAGGACGAACCACCCGACTCGCTCCACCGCCTGGCGCGCGGCGAGTGCGACGTCACGCTCGCCTTCACCTACCCCGGGCTGCGCGAGACGGTGCCGGACGAGGTGGTGGAGGTCCCGCTGCTGGAGGACCAGCTCACGGTGCTGATGCCGGTCGGCCATCCGCAGGTCCGGCGACGGGCGGTGCGGCTCGCCGACTTCGCCGGGGAACGCTGGATCGCCGGGTGCGCCCGCTGCCGTACCCATTTCCTGCACGAGTGCGCCGAGTTGGGCTTCGCGCCCGACATCGCCTTCACCACCGACGACGGCCTCGTCGTGCAGTCCCTGGTCGCCGAGGGCCTGGGCGTCGCCCTGATGCCCAGCCTGGTGCTCTCCTTCCTGCGGCTCGACCGGGTCGCCGGCCGCGCCCTGGAGCCGGCCGTACGCCGCCGGATCTCGGCGTACGTGCTCCGCGAGCACCTGCGGATACCGGCGACCGCCCTGGTGGTCGAGACGATCAGGGCGGCGGCCGAACGCCGCGTCGGCTGCTGATCCACTCGCGTGCGAGGGCCCCCGGAGACCGCCGTCTCGCCGCGCTTCCATAAGCACAGCTTGGGCTGAACCGAAGAAACCGTCGTTGGACGCACGGGTACCGCGGGCCGGACGCTGTCGGCATGACCACTTCCCAGGCCCGGACGCGTACGACGGTGACCACTCGCCTCGACCGTCTCGTCCACGAGGTGAGAGAGACCGTCGCGCGCCGCCTGCCACCCGAGCGCACCGCACACCTGGTCGGCGAGCGCCTCGCGCCGCACCTCGGCGCCGCCGACCTGCTGACCGACCGGCAGCGCGAGGGCGACCCCGGCCACTACCGCCAGCACGTCCTGCACGCGGAGCCGGACGGCGGTTTCTCGATCGTCTCCCTGGTGTGGCTGCCGGGCCAGCGGACCACCGTCCACGACCACGTCTCCTGGTGCGTCACCGGAGTCCACGAGGGCCGCGAACACGAACGCCGCTACGCGCTGATGCCCGGCGCCGACGGTCCCCGGCTCGTCGCCACCCGGGACGTGGTCAACGAGCGGGGCCAGGTGTGCGGCTTCGCACCGCCCGGCGACATCCACCGGGTCTGGAACGCGGGCGGGGACAAGGCGATCTCCCTGCACGTCTACGGCGCCGACATCACCCGCCTGGGCACCAGCGTCCGCCGCACCTACGAACCGCCGGCCGGCGAACGGTGACCGACCGCGCCACGGTGACCGGCCACGGCACGGCGACGACCGGCCGCACCACGACGACCGACCACAGCACGCCGACCGGCCGCACCACGACGACCGACCACGGCACGGTGACCGGCCGACCGGTCCGCACCCGGTCCGGGCCTGACGCCCCGACGCTCCTCCGCGCCCCGGAACCGCCCGCGGCGGGCGCCGTCCGCGGCAAGCTCCCCGGCCTGGCGGTGGCCGCCGCCGGGGTCGCGCTGGCGTGGACGGCGCACCGGGTGCTGCCCGCGGTGCCCATGCTCACCGCCGCCATCGTGCTCGGCGTCGCCGCCGCACACCTGCCGGGGTCGCGCGCCACCGTACGGGGTGTGGCGCGCCCCGGGCTCAGCTTCGCCGGCAAACGGCTCATGCGGGCCGGTGTCGTGCTCCTCGGGCTGAGCGTCGGCCTCGGCGACGTGCTGGGCCTCGGCTGGGAGACGGTCGTCATGGTGCTGTGCACCGTCGCCGCGACGTTCGGCGGCACGGTGTGGCTCGGCCGCCGTATGGGTCTGCCCGGCGACCAGCCGTTGCTGATCGCGACCGGCTACGCCATCTGCGGCGCCTCCGCCATCGGCGCCATGAGCGACGTGTCGGACAGCGAGGAGGAGGACGTGGCCACCGCGGTGGCGGTGGTGACCCTGTGCGGCACCCTCGCGATCGTCGTACTGCCGCTGTTGCAGGCGCCGTTGGGGCTGGACGCCACGCAGTTCGGGCGCTGGGTGGGGGCGGGGGTGCACGACGTGGGCCAGGTGGTGGCGACCGCGCAGACCGGCGGGCCGACCGCCCTGCGCGAAGCGGTCCTCGTCAAACTGATCCGGGTGGCGATGCTCGCACCGCTCGTCGCGGCGGTGGGCCTCTCCCTGCGCCGCCGCCGGGCGGGCGGTGCCGCGCACGCGTCGCCGGACGGCGCGCGCGGTGCCCGGCGGGCGCCGGTCGTCCCCCTCTTCGTCGCCGGTTTCCTCGCCATGACGGCGCTGCGCTCCACCGGCCTGCTCCCGCAGTCCGCCCTCACCGCCGCCCATCAGGCACAGGAACTGCTGCTCGCCGCGGCCCTCGTGGGGCTGGGCAGCGCCGTCCACCTGCCGTCCCTGGTGCGCGACGGGGGCCGGGTCGCGGTCCTCGGCCTGTGCTCCTGGCTGGTCATCGCGGGCGTCTCGTACGGGGGCGTCCTGCTGACGGCGTGAGCCGGGCCGGAAATCCGGACCGGCGTCACACCCTGGGCGCCGCCATGAAGCGCGCCGTCACATCACGCCCGGGTCGTCGACGACCCGGGCCGTCACTTCAGACAGCCCGGCTTCGGGAAAGGCGTCGTGGTGGCGGGGTGGCCGCCGCCTTCCATGTTGGTGACGAGGACGGGCGCCGGGCCGTTCGCGCCGTTGACGCGGGCGACGAATCCGGCGCTCTCGGGCAGGGCCGGGTGGGCGCGGTTGACGACGCCGCCGAAGCGGGTGCCGTCGCCGGCGTCCTTGAAGAAGGCCTGCGGACCCGTGGGGCCGTTGCTGAGCACGGCCATCGTGCCGGCCCCGATGGATGCCTCCTTGATGACGGTGCAGCCCCGTGCGTCGGCGGTGCCCGCCTTGGGCAGCGCGTAGGTCCTGGTGACGCCCGCGGCGGTGCGCACCCGCAGCGTGGGGGCGGAGCCGGTGACGCCGGTCAGTTCCAGCGACCGGCCGCCCTGCCGTGCCGTGCGGGTGGTGGAGTCCAGCTTGGCGAGGACGCGGTACATGTACGCGTCACCCGGCTTCCAGTGCGGCCCCACGGCGCGGATCCACGCCTCCGGGCCGCCGGCCCGGGGGTCGTTGCGCAGGACGGCGGCCATGCCCCCGCCGATGGCCACGGCCTTGCCCGCGTAGCGGGCCCCCGGGTCGGTGCCGGCGACGCGGGAGACGGTTCGAGCGGGGCCGGCCGGGGCCGCCGCCGCGGGCAGGACGGCGGTGGCCCCGAGGGCCCCGGCGAGCAGCACGGTGGCGGCGGTCAGGACACTGCGGCGGGCGAAGGTGATGGGCATCAAAAACTCCTGTGTGCGGCCGTGGAGAAAAGGGTCTTGATGCCGCCGCTCATCGAAATCGTGGTGCTCGCTGACCGATGAGACCGGGGGGTGGCGACTGAGGGTAATTCAAGTACAGGAAATCGACGGCGGGTTCTCGGGAGTGTCACAGGAGGTCGACAGCGAGGGAATACGTGTTCGCACATCCCCCTGGGTCGTGGCGCCGCGACACCGGCGGCCCGCCCCGCGGGGCGGGCCGTCCGTGCGCCGTCAGCGGCCGGCGAGGAGTTCCAGGGTGTCGATCACGCGGTGGGAGAAACCCCACTCGTTGTCGTACCAGGCGACCACCTTGACGTGCCGGCCGTCGACGCGGGTGAGGGCCGAGTCGAAGATCGAGGAGGCCGGGTTGCCGGTGATGTCGGAGGACACCAGCGGGTCCTCCGAGTACTCCAGAACGCCCGCGAGCGGCCCCTCGGCCGCGGCGCGGTACGCCGCCAGCACGTCCTCGCGCGTCACGTCGCGGGCGACGGTCGTGTTCAGCTCCACGATGGAGCCGACCGGGACCGGTACGCGGATCGAGTCGCCGGACAGCTTACCGTCCAGGTTCGGCAGCACCAGGCCGATCGCCTTCGCGGCGCCGGTCGTGGTCGGCACGATGTTGACGCCGGCGGCGCGGGCACGGCGGGCGTCGCGGTGCGGACCGTCCTGGAGGTTCTGCTCCTGCGTGTAGGCGTGCACGGTGGTCATGAACCCGTGCTCGATGCCCGCGAGCCGGTCCAGGACCGCGGCCAGCGGCGCGAGGGCGTTGGTCGTGCAGGAGGCGTTCGAGATCACCGTGTGCAGCGCGGGGTCGTAGGCGTCGGTGTTGACGCCGTACGCGAGCGTGACGTCCGCGCCGTCCGAGGGCGCGCTGACGAGCACCTTGGCCGCGCCCGCGTCGAGGTGGGCGCGGGCGGCCTTCGCCGAGGTGAAGCGGCCGGTCGACTCCAGGGCGACGTCGACGCCCAGCTCGGTCCAGGGCAGTCGCGCCGGCTCGCGCTCGGCGAGCACCTTGATCCGGCGGCCGTCGACGACGAGGGTGTCGCCGTCGACGCTCACCGGGCGGCCGAGCCGGCCCGCCGTGCTGTCGTAGGCGAGCAGCCGCGCGAGGGTCGCGGGCTCGGTGAGGTCGTTGACGGCGACGATCTCCAGTTCGCTGTCGCGCTCCAGCAGCGCGCGCAGCACGTTGCGTCCGATGCGGCCGAATCCGTTGATGGCGATGCGGGTCATGAGTGGGGTCCCTTCTGGCTGGTCACCCCCAAGATCGCGCGCCGCGCCGGTCCGGGACAGCGGCGTGAGTGCCACGGTCCGCAAGGATCTCGCCAGTCACACGTCCGCCATCGCGTCCGCCGTCACGACCACCACCGCAACCACCGCAACCACCGCGGGACACGCCGCACAGCCCTCCCGCCGTACACGCCTCCCGTCACGAAGCCCGCCGCGCGTCTCGGCAGCCTCGCCCTCACTCCCCCCGGGCGAACGTGCGCCGGTACTCGCTCGGTGTCGTGCCGAGAATGCGCTGGAAGTGCAGCCGCAGATTCGCGCCGGTGCCCAGGCCGACGTCCGCGGCGATCTGCTCCACGCTCCGCTCGGAGCGTTCGAGCAGCTCACGGGCGACGTCGACACGGGCCCGCATGACCCACTGCATCGGCGTGTACCCGGTGTCCTCCACGAAGCGCCGCGAGAACGTGCGCGGTGACACGGCCGCGTGCCGGGCCAGCACGTCGAGGGTGAGCGGCTCGCCGAGCCGGTGCAGCGCCCACTCGCGGGTGGCGGCGAACCGCTCGCCCAGCGGCTCGGGCACGCTGCGCGGCACGTACTGCGCCTGACCGCCGCTGCGGTAGGGCGCGGCGACGAGCCGCCGTGCCGCGTGGTTGGCGGCGGCCACCCCGAGATCGCCGCGCAGGATGTGCAGGCACAGGTCGATGCCGGAGGCCGCGCCGGCCGAGGTCAGCACGCTGCCCTCGTCCACGAACAGCACATGTTCGTCCACCCGCACGAGCGGGTGCTTGGCCGCGAGCGCCGCCGAGTAGTGCCAGTGGGTCGTGGCGCGCCTGCCGTCCAGCAGGCCGGTGGCGGCGAGCGCGAACGCGCCCGTCGAGATGGCGGCCAGTCGCGCACCCCGGCCATGGGCGGCGCGCAGCGCGTCGACCACTGGTGGCGGCGGGTCGTCGCGGTCCGGGAAGCGGTAGCCGGGGAGGAAGACGAGGTCCGCCCACTCCAGAGCCTCCAGACCGTGGGCGACGTGGTAGGACAGGCCGTCGCCGCCGGTCACCAGACCGGGCGCGGCCCCGCACACCCGTACCTCGTACGGCATGCTCGCCCGCGTGGTGAACACCTGCGCCGGGATCCCCACGTCGAGCGGTTTCGCGCCCTCCAGCACGAGAACGGCGACGCGGCGCGGGGCGGGGGCGGACACGGGACCAGGGTACGCGGGCGCTTCGCGGCGGCCCGGCGACCGCCCCGCCGGGCCGCCGCACGCTTATTGACAGGCGCACCGACCACCCCCTAACAATATGGGAGCGCTCCCACGCCTGTATCGCTCCTCCGGAGCGCCCGCACGCAGCACATCCCGCCGACCTCCCCGCGACGAAGGTGAGAACCGCCGTGCACGCTGCCGCACCGCACGACCGCAGACCGACGGGCCGGCCGCCCCGCACGCGGCTGCGCGGGCCGGGACCCGTCCGCCGGGCCCTGGCCGCCGGGGCGGTGGCCGCCGCCCTGCTGGCCACCGCCGCCCGGCTCCCGGCCGCCGCGGCCGACGCGACCACCCTGCCCGGCGCGATCGCCGCGGCCGACGAGCCGGCCGCCGTAGACGTCACCGTCAACGCCGACCAGGGCCTCGGCACCCTCCCGGACACCGCCTACGGGCTCAACAGCGCGATCTGGGACGCGCACATGAACACCCCCGACACCCAGGACCTGGTCAAGGCCGCCGGCATCGGCATGCTGCGCTACCCGGGCGGCAGCTACGGCGACATCTACCACTGGCAGACGCACACCGCGCCCGGCGGCTACGTCGCCCCCGGCACCGACTTCGACTCCTTCATGGGCACCGTCCAGAAGGCCGGCGCCCAGCCCATCCTGATCGCGAACTACGGCTCGGGAACGCCCGAGGAGGCGGCCGGCTGGGTGCGGTACGCCAACGTGACCAAGAAGTACGGCGCGAAGTTCTGGGAGGTCGGCAACGAGCTGTACGGCAACGGGCATTACGGCTCGGGCTGGGAGACCGACGAGCACGCCGACCGCTCCCCCGCCGCCTACGCGCACGGCGTCCTCGACTACATCTCCGCGATGAAGGCGGTCGATCCGACGATCAAGGTCGGCGCGGTGCTCACCACCCCGGGCAACTGGCCGGACGGCGTGGTGGCCGACGGCGACGGCGCGGACTGGAACCACACGGTCGTCCCGCTCGTGGCGGGCAAGGCCGATTTCGTGATCGTGCACTGGTATCCGGGCGGCTCGGACGCGGCCGGCATGCTCACCACGCCCTCCCAACTGGCGGGCGAACTACAGCAGCTGCGGGCCGAGCTGGCCGCGGCGGGCGCGGCGGACACGCCGATCGCGCTGACGGAGACCAACTCCAACGTGCTGATGGACACCCAGCCCAACGCGCTGTTCGCCGCCGACACGTATCTCACCGCGCTGGCCAACGGAGTGTTCACGGTGGACTGGTGGGACACCCACAACGGCGCCGGCACGATCTCCACGGCTCCGGACGGAGCCACCGACTACGGCGACATGGGGCTGCTGTCCAGCGGAGGCTGCACCGGTTCGGTCTGCGAGCCGCCCGTCAACACGCCCTTCCCGCCGTACTACGGCATCCAGATGCTCAGCCACGCCGGCCGTCCCGGCGACCAGCTCGTCAACGCGGGCACGGACGACCCGCTGGTGGCCGCGCACGCGGTACGGCAGGCGGACGGGGACCTGAGCGTGCTGCTGATCAACAAGGACCCCTCGGCGTCGCACACCGCGCGGCTGCGCCTGAGCGGTTTCACGGCGGACGGCTCGCCCGCCGACGTGGCGGTCTTCCGCGACCGGGGCTCCGCCATCGAGACCGGCACGGGCGACGGCTCGTCCCGGACGCTGCCGCCCTACTCGATCACCACGCTCACCCTGCACCCCCGCGGCGGCACCGCCGCCGCCGTGGGCCCGCCGCGGTCGCCGAAGGTCACTTCGGTCACCGACACCACCGCGACGCTGTCGTGGTCGCCGTCCACCGGCGGCGCCCCGGTCCGCTACGAGGTCTACCGGCAGCAGGGCACCACCAGCGAGCTGCTGACCGGCACGAACGCCACCTCGGCGACCGTGCGCAACCTGACCCCGGGCGCCACGTACACGCTCAACGTCCTGGCCCGGGACGCCGACGGACGGCTGTCGCGCGCCTCGGACCCGGTGACGGTGCGCACCACGTCGCCCGCGACCTCGACCTGCGAGGTGGCCTACCGGCTCACCGGGGGCTGGGGCAGCGGCTTCAACGCCCAGGTCACGGTCACCAACACCGGGCCGAACCCGATCGACGGCTGGACCCTCGCGTACTCCTTCCCGGACAACGGGGTCTCGGTGACCGGGTACTGGAACGCCAAGGTCGCCCAGTCCGGCCGGAACGTGATCGCGACGCCGGTGGCGTACAACGCCACTCTGGCCGCGCACGGCGGCAACTCGGTGTCCTTCGGCTTCACCGGCGCCAACTCGGGCGCGTACTCGGCGCCGACGGTGTTCACCCTCAACGGCACCGTCTGCACGACGACTTGACCCAGGCGGGTGATGCGGGGGCGGGCGGCTTCGGTCGCGCGCCCCCGCCTCGTCGGGTCCGCTCAGTCGGCCGGCGTCGCGGCGGCCTCCTTCTCCCCGGTGACGATGCGGCGGATCGTCTCCAGCGGCAGCTTCGGCGAACCGTCCGGGAAGAGCAGGCCGTTGGTCTCCTGGGCGGTGTCCATGAACTGGGTGTAGCAGAAGCCCGCGACGACGGAGCTGGAGCGCAGCGCGGCGAACAGGTCGCCGAGCAGCGCGGCGTACTGGGTGTCGGAGCTGGTCCGGGTGTAGGAGAAGTCGTCCGCGTCGGCGCGCAGCGACAGGCCGCCGAACTCGGTGATCATCAGCGGTGCGTCGCCCGCCGCGTAGCGCTCGGTCTGCCGCCGGGTGACCGCCAGCGTCCGCCCCTGCGGGCCCGGGCCGGCCAGCACCGCGTCGAAGGCGGCGGCGTCGCCGTAGCGGTGGGTGAGCTCGTCGGGGTCGGAGGAGTAGTCGTGCACGCCGAGGATGTCGCTGTCGGTGTGCTCCCAGCCCTCGTTGGACAGGACCGGCCGGGTGGGGTCGAGGGCGCGGGTGAGGCTGGCCAGGGCGAGGGAGTAGTGGCACTGCGCGGCGTCGTGCGGGATCTCGGAGGCGCCCCAGCTCTCGTTGACCGGCACCCAGGTGACGATGGAGGGGTGGCTGCGGTCGCGCCGGACCAGCTCCAGCCATTCGCGGGTGAACAACTCCACTGCGTACGGGCCGAATTCGTAGGCGGCCGGGGCCTCGCCCCACACCAGCAGGCCGAGCCGGTCGGCCCAGTACAGGAAGCGGGGGTCCTCGGCCTTCTGGTGGATGCGGACCGCGTTGAAGCCCATGGCCTTGATCAGCTCCACCTCGCGGCGCAGCTCGTCGGTGCCGGCGTTGGCGAGGTGGGTGTCGGTGCGGTAGCCCTGGTTGAGCACCGAACGGACGTAGTAGGGGCGGTCGTTGAGCAGGAAGGCGCCCTGGCCGACGCCGGTCTCGCGCACTCCGACGTAGCTGTCGACGGTGTCGAGGACGGTCGAGGTGGCGGCGTCGCGCACGGTGACCCGGGCGTCGAGCAGGGTGGGCCGCTCGGGGCTCCACAGCAGGTCCTCGCGGTCGATGCCGTTGCGCAGCGCGGGGACGACGAGGTCGACGCGGCTGCGCGGGGTGCGGACGGTGGTGGTGCTCTCGGCGAGCACCTCTCCGTCGTGGCTCAGCACGATGTCGACGGCCAGCGGGGCGCCGGGGGTCTCGGCGAGGGTGATCTCGGCGAGGACGCCGCGTGCCGGGTCGGGGAGCCAGGCCAGGTCGGTGATGTGCTGGGCGGTGACGGTCTCGGTCCACACGGTCTGCCAGATGCCGGTGGTGCGGTCGTACCAGACGGCGTGCGGCCGGTCCTGCCAGTCCTGCTTGCCGCGCGGCTGGGCGAGGTCGGCGGGGTCGTCCTCGGCGCGGACGACGAGGACGTGCTCGTCGGCGCCGGGGCGCAGCGCGTCGGTGACGTCGGCGGTGAACGGGCTGTGTCCGCCGGTGTGTTCGGCGACGAGCCGGCCGTCGAGCCAGACCTTCGCGCGGTGGTCGACGGCCCCGAAGTGCACCAGCGCCCGGTCGCCGTCGCCGGCGGCGAGCAACGTGTGGGGGATGCCGCGGCGGTACCAGACCACCCGGTGCGGGTCGGTCTCGCCGATGCCGGAGGCGGGGGCCTCGGGCGGGAACGGGACGGTGATCCGCCGGTCGAAGGCGTCGGCCGCGCCCTCGGCGAACCACGCCTCGCGCTCGCCGGCGCCCTCGTCGTCGTAGGCGAAGTCCCAGACGCCGTCGAGGCTGTGCCACCGCTCCCGGCGCAGGATCGGCCTCGGATACGTCCCGTCCTGCTCGCTCGCCCTCACGAGTCCTCCTTCTGCCGTTTCCGGCATGCCGGGCATGCGCCGGCACAACGGATATCGGCGCTGATCGGTGTGTTCAGAATCGAAGCCCTGTCATCATGAGTGTTCGTTTGCATCGATGCAAGGCCCGATGGAGGGTGCGGGGGAGGGCGCGGCTCTCCGCCCGGGCCGCGGGTGCGGCAGACTCGGGGGGCCGACTCGACGGGAAGGAGGCCGCAAGTGGCCAGGGTGCGGATGCGGGATGTGGCCGAGCACGCCGGCGTCTCGGTGCGGACGGTGTCGAACGTGGTCAGCGGCTATCCGCATGTGAGCCCGGACACCCGCGCCAAGGTGCAGCGCTCGCTGGACGAGCTGGGTTACCGGATGGACTACCTGGCGCGCGGCCTGCGGTCGGGCCGTACCGGGTTCATCGCGCTGGCGGTGCCCTACCTCGCCGAGCCGTACTTCGCCGAGCTGGCCCAGGCCGTCATCCGGGCCGCCGGGCGGCGCGGGATCACGGTGCTGGTGGAGGCGACGGCGGGCGACAGCGAGGTGGAGCGGCGCATCCTGGACGGCGGTCTGACCAACGTGGCCGACGGGGTGCTGCTGAGCGCGCTGACCGTGCCGGCGGCCGACGTCGGCGCGCGCACGCCCGACTTCCCGCTGGTCATGCTGGGCGAGCACAGCGTGGGCGACCAGTTCCCGCGGGTCGGCATCGACAACGTGGCGGCGGCCCGCACGGCGGTGGGACACCTGGTGGAGCAGGGCTGCCGCAGGATCGTGGCGCTGGGGCAGAACGGCAGCGAGAACGGCCGCCAGCGCACCGAGGGCTACCGGCAGGCGATGTCGGCGGCCCGGGTACGGCGGGTGAACTGGCTGGTCGTGCCGGTCGAGGACTGGACCAGGGAGCAGGGCTTCGCGGCCGTGCGGGAACTGCTGGAGGGCGACGGCCCGTTGCCCGACGCGGTCTTCGCCTTCAACGACGCGCTGGCGGTGGGCGCGCTGCGGGCGCTGGACGCCTCCGGGGTGCGGGTGCCCGAGGACGTCGCGGTGGCCGGCATCGACGACATCCAGGAGGCGGCGTACACCCACCCGCCGCTCACCTCCATCGCCCCGGACCTGGATGTGATC
The DNA here is from genome assembly GCF_039543625.1 of Streptomyces similanensis. Taxonomy (NCBI): domain Bacteria; kingdom Bacillati; phylum Actinomycetota; class Actinomycetes; order Kitasatosporales; family Streptomycetaceae; genus Streptomyces; species Streptomyces similanensis. Next base: position 93,814 of record NZ_BAABKC010000002.1, read on the forward strand.
GCAGAGCGGGCGCTCGCCCTGCTGGAGGAGCAGTCCGGGACGTCGGCGGGGCCCGGGGAGCCGGGGGCGCCGGTCGCCGCGGCGGCGCAGGAGGCGACGCCGTTCCGGCTGGTGGTGCGCGCGTCCTCGCGCTGGCGGTCGGCGGGACGGTGAGCGGCGCGGGGCGCGCGGCGCGTCGGGCGCGGGCCCGCTGACGGGGGCGGCCGGCTTCTTGCCGGCCACCTATTGCATCGTTGCAAATCGTGTGCCAAGGTCTGCGCCATCGAGTTCACATCGAATTAACGAGGTGAATACCCCCATGAGCGGAGCGATGGCACGCCGTCGGTTCCTGGCCCTTGGCGGTGGTCTTGCCCTGACCGGAGGGCTCGCGGCGTGCTCCTCCCCGCTCGCGTCCGGCCTGACGGGCTCGCAGCCGAACACCGCGGACGTCATCTTCTGGAATCTGTTCACCGGTGGTGACGGCGCCAACATGGTGCTGATGGAGGACGCCTTCCGCAAGGCGAATCCCGGCACCTCGGTCGAGGCGACCATCCTGGGCTGGGGCAATCCGTACTACACGAAACTGGCGCTGGCCACGGCGAGCGGCACACCCCCGGACGTCGGCATCACCCACCTGTCCCGGCTGCCGCTGCTGGCCGCCTCCGGCCTGCTGGAACCGATCGGGAACACCGGGGCCACCGAGCTGGGCGTCACCGAGGACCGGTTCACACCCGCGGCCTGGAAGAAGGCCACCGTGGACGGCACCGCGTACGCGGTCCCCCTGGACACCCACCCCTTCGTCCTCTACTACAACGTGGACCTGGCGAAGAAGGCCGGGCTGCTCGACGCGTCCGGCGACGGCCTGGTCCCGCTCAAGGGCAAGGAGGACTTCCTCCACGCCGTGAAGGCGATGAAGGAGACGGCCGGCGCCCAGTACGGGGCGGTGATGTCGATCACCGCGGACCCGTCGACGGCCTGGCGCTACTTCAGCATGATCTACTCCGGCCTGGCCGGCCCGGTCGTCACGGACTCCGGTACGAAGGTCGACCTCGACGGCGAGGCGGTGCGGGAGACGGTCTCCTTCATGCAGAGCCTCACCGCGGGCGGCCTGATGCCGAAGAACCTCACCGGTTCCGGCGCCAACGCCCTGTTCAGCACGGGCAAGGCCGGCTTCCTCTTCGACGGCGAGTGGCAGATCCCCTCCTACCGGCTGGTCAAGAGCCTGCGCTTCAACGTCGTGCCGTTCCCGGCGCTGCTCGGGCCGAAGCCGGTGGCGTACGCCGACTCGCACGCGCTGGTCGTCCCGCGCAGCGGCAAGCGCTCGGACGCCCGCACCCGCACCGCGGCCGAGTTCATCAAGAGCCTGCTCGACCACAGCGCCGTCTGGGCCGAGGGCGGGCACATCCCGGCCTGGCTGCCCACCCAGCGCAGCAAGGCGTTCCTCGACCAGTCGCCGCAGCGCAACTACGTCCAGGCCGCCTTCAACGCCCAGTACGACCCGGTGGCCTGGTACACCGGCGCGGGCTCGGACTTCCAGAGCGTCGTGGGCGGAACCGTCATCGAGGCCCTCGCCGGGCGGATCTCGCCCCAGGGCATGGTCCCCAGCATGCGCTCCGCCCTGAAGCGGTACACCACGGCCCGACCGCCGGTCACGATGAAGTAGGAGGCAGCCACCATGACGACCGTCGTCCCGACGCGACCGGCACCCGCGGCGTCCGCAACGACCCCGCCCGCCGACCGGCCGCCCCGTTCCGAACGCCGGGCCGGTGCGCTGCTCACCGCCCCCTTCCTCGTGATCTATCTGCTGTTCCTGATCGGCCCGCTGCTCGTGGGCGTGGTGCTGAGCTTCTTCAACACCACCACCGTCAAGAGCGGGCTCGGCGACTTCGTCGGCCTGGCCAACTACCGCGAGGTGATCACCGACTCCCTGTTCTGGGACGCCATGTGGCACTCGGTGCTCTTCACCCTGCTGACCACGCCCCCGCTGGTGATCCTCGCCCTGGTCGTCGCCATCCTCGCCTCCCGGATGCGGCGCGGCCGGGTCTTCTACCGGGTGGCGTTCTTCGCGCCGTACGTCGTGCCGTCGTCCGTGGTCGCGCTGATCTTCCTGTGGATGTACACCCCGCAGATCGGACTGCTGCCGAAGCTGTTCGGCTCGGTCGGACTGCCGGTGCCCGACTTCATCGGCAGCACCTCGGGCGGCTGGACCGCCGTGACGCTGATGACCCTGTGGTGGACCTTCGGCTTCAACTTCGTCCTCTACACCGCCGGCATCCAGGACGTGCCGCCGGACGTGTACGAGGCGGCGGCCATCGACGGGGCGAGCCCCTGGCAGCAGATCCGGCACATCACGGTGCCGCTGCTCGCCCGGACCACGAGCCTGGTCCTCATCCTCCAGATCCTGGCCTCCCTGAAGGTCTTCGACCAGATCTACCTGCTGCTGGCCGGCGGCCCGAACCAGTCCACCCGACCCGTCATCGAGTACATCTACGACACCGGCTTCACCTCGTACCGGGGCGGCTACGGCGCCGCCGCCACCATGGTCTATTTCGTCGTCATCGTCGCGGTGTCGGCGGCCTGGTACGGGCTGCGGCGCCGGCGCGCGAACAGCACCGCGGCCTGAGCGGAGGACCCATGACCACCATCGACACCCATCCCACGGCCGCCGCGCGGCGGGACGCGCCGGCCGTCAACGGCGCGAAACTCTTCAACCGGCTGTGCGCCGTGTGCCTGACCCTGTTCGCCCTGATCTGGCTGGTGCCCTTCGCCTGGGCGCTGATCACCTCGCTGCGCTCGGACGGCTCGATCACCCAGAACCCGACCTCGCCGTTCGCCGGCGGCTGGTCCCTGCACGCCTACTCCTACGCGTGGGACAACTACCCGATCGGCACCTGGTACCTCAACAGCCTGGTCATCTCCACCCTCGCCGTCGTGTTCACGGTGGCGTTCTGCTCGATGGCGGGCTTCGCGCTGGCCTTCCTGCGCTACCGCGGCCGGGCCGCGGTCATGGCGCTGGTCGCGGCGGGACTGATGCTGCCGAGCGAGGCGCTGGTGCTGCCGCAGTTCATCGAGTACCGCTCCTTCCACCTGCTCGGCACCTTCTGGGCGCTGATCCTGCCGTCGGTGGCCGCGCCGGTCTCGGTCTTCGTCTTCCAGGCGTTCTTCCGGGGCATCCCGATGCCGCTGATCGAGGCCGCGCGCATCGACGGGGCGAGCTGGTGGCGGGTGTACGCGACGGTGTGCATGCCGATCTGCCGGCCGGCCCTGTCCACGGTCGCGATCCTCACCTTCATCACCTCCTGGAACTCCTTCCTGTGGCCCCTGCTGGTCCTCAACCAGACCAAGTCGCAGACCATCCCCGTCGGCCTGGCCTCCCTGGTGAACAACACCAACATCCAGTACGCCGAGGTCATGGCCTCCTCCGTCCTCGGCTTCCTGCCCCTCATCGCGGTCTTCCTGGTCTTCCAGCGCCAGATCACGCAGGGGATCGCGACGACGGGAATCAAGTGACGGCGGTCGAGTAGGGCACGACCGGTCGTGAGCGGGACACGACCGGTCGTCCTGAACAAAGGTGCGGGTGTTGCTCATTGACAACGCGTACGCCCCGTTCCCATACTTGACGCACCGTCAGAAACGCGTCGCGCCGACGCTCTTCCGCCGCCGGCGCCGTCCGCTGAGGAGCACGTGCTCGTGCGCCACTTCGATCTCGTAGTGATCATCGTCTACCTCGTCGCGATCGCCTGGCTGGGCCTGCGACTGTCCGGGCGGCAGCGCACCGCGACGGAGTACTTCGTCGGCGAGGGCCGGATGCCCTGGTGGACCGTGTGCTTCTCGGTGGTGGCCACGGAGACCAGCGTCCTCACCGTGATCAGCGTCCCCGGCGGCGCCTACGGCGGCCAGGCCTTCGGCAACGTCGAACTCGCCCTCGGCTACGTCATCGGCCGGGTCGCCGTCGCCACACTGCTCATCCCGCTCTACAAGCGCGGCGGCTTCGTCAGCGCCTACGCGTATCTGGGGGACCGTTTCGGCCCGCTGCTGCAAGGGCTGGCCTCCGTCACCTTCGTGATCACCCGGCTGCTCGCGGAGGGCGTCCGCCTGTTCGCCTCGGCCATTCCGATCAAGCTGCTGCTGGACGAGCTGGGCGTCGGCGCCGGCTACCGGACGATCATCGTCGCGGTCACCGCCGTCACCGTGCTCTACACCTACCTCGGCGGCATCAAGGCGGTCATCTGGACCGACGCCGTGCAGATGCTGCTCTATCTCGGCGGCGCCGTCCTCGCGATCGCGGTGCTGTCCGGACACGTCGGAGCCCAGGGTTTCGGCGACGCCCTGCACAGCGGCCATTTCCGGGTCTTCGACACCGACTTCTCCCTCAGCCACGTCCTGACCAACTCCTTCGCCCTGCCGACGGCGATCCTCGGCGGCGCCGTCTTCGCCATGGCCAGCCACGGCTCGGACCAGCTGATCGTCCAGCGCATCCTGGCCACCCGCTCGCTGCGCGACAGCCAGAAGGCGATGATCGGCTCGGGTGTCTTCATCACCGTCCAGTTCGCCGCGTTCTCCCTGGTCGGCGCACTGCTGTGGGCGTACGACGACGGCCGTTCCGTCACCGACCTCGGGCTGCGCAGCTCGGACGACCTCTACCCCGACTTCATCCTGCACGGCCTGCCCGTCGGCATCTCGGGCCTGCTGGTGGCGGGCATCCTGGGCGCGGCGATGGGCTCGCTGTCCTCCGCCCTCAACTCGATGTCCAACTCGACCGTCTCCGACCTGTTCCGCGCCCTCCTCGGACGCGCACCCGCCGAGGACACCATGCTGCGGCTGGCGCGGGCGATGACGCTGGTGTGGGCGGTGCTGATGGCGGTCTTCGCCTGCGCGTTCAGCACCAGCACGGGCAACGTGTACCTCACCGGCCTGACCATCGCCGGCTACACCTACGGCGCCCTGCTCGGCGCCTTCCTGCTGGGCCGGCTCGTCAAGCGGGCCAACGAGACGGACTCCCTGGTGTCGTTCGTGGTGACGGTGGCGGTGATGACGTATGTCGTACGCGGCGTGAAGATCGACACGCAGGTCGCGGGGACGACCGTGGCCGCCGGCATCGCCGCGCAGTGGCTCGTGCCGATCGGCGTGCTCCTCACGCTGGCCGTGGGCGGCACGATGAGTCTCTTCCACCGCCCGCCGACAGCCGCCCCGGCAACCGGCGGCGGCGACGAGCCGGGCGCGGCCGAGGGAACCCGGCCGCGGAGCGCCCCGTCCCGCTGAGCCGGCCCCTTCGTCCTCCCGCACGGAGACAGCATGCGTGTGATCGGCCTCATGTCCGGCACCTCCTACGACGCCATCGAAGCCGCCGCGGCCGAACTGCGGCTCGACGGAGACGAGTTGGTGATGACGGTGCTCGGCGCCCGCAGCCTGCCCTGGCCGCGGGAGACGCGCGACGGCATCGCGGCCGTCCTGCCGCCCGCCGCGACGACCGTCGAGGCCGTCTGCCGGCTGGACACCCTCATCGGCCGGGCCTTCGCCGACGCCGCCGGGCAAGCCGTGCGCACGCTGTGCTCCGGCGCCGCCGATCTGGTGGTCTCGCACGGGCAGACCGTCCACCACTGGGTCGAGGACGGCACGGTCCGCGGCACCCTGCAACTCGGCCGCCCCGCCTGGATCGCGGAGGCCACCGGCCTGCCCGTGGTCTCCGACCTGCGCAGCCGCGACGTCGCCGCGGGCGGCCAGGGCGCCCCGCTGGTCAGCGCGGTCGACACACTGCTGCTGCGCGGCCGCCCGGGTGTGGCCGCCGCGCTCAACCTGGGCGGCATCGCCAACGTGACCGTCGTCCCGCGCACCGCCGACCCGGTCGCCTTCGACACCGGCCCGGCCAACGCGCTGCTCGACGCCGCCGTACGGCACTTCAGCGGGGGCGCCCGCCACTACGACGAGGACGGGCGCGGCGCGGCGGCCGGCCGGGTGGACGCCGCGCTGCTGGCCCTGCTCCTGGACGAGCCGTACTACCGGCGGCCCGCCCCGAAGACCACGGGCAAGGAGTTGTTCCACCTGCCCTACCTGCTGGACGCGCTCGCCGCCCGGCCCGTCCTCGAACTCGCCGACATGCTCGCCACGTTGACCCGGCTCACCGCGGTGACCGTCGCCGACGCCTGCCGCGCCCACCGCGTCACCGAACTCGTCGTCTCCGGCGGCGGCGCGCGCAACCCGGTACTGCTGCGCGCGATCGGCGCCGAACTGCCCGGCGTACGGGTCCTGACCAGCGACGCCGTAGGGCTGCCCGCCGATGCCAAGGAGGCGCTCGCCTTCGCCGTGCTGGGCTTCCTCACCGTGCACGGGCTGCCCGCCACCGTGCCCTCGTGCACCGGGGCCCGGCACGCCTCCCTGCTCGGCTCCCTCACCCCCGGCGCCGCGCCTCCGCGCCTTCCCCCTCCGGCCGCCGTCGCGCCGACGCGGCTGCGGATCGTCCCCGCCGCAGCGCGGTGACCCGACCGGTCGACTTCCCACCCGCTTGGAGGATCGAGTGACCCGCCCCAGCCGAACGTCCGCCCGCCGCATCCTGGCCGCCGCCCTGTGCGCCGCCGCCCTCACCCTCGGCGCGGCCTCCCCCGGCGTCGCCGCCCACCGGTCGCCCGCCCCCGGACACCCTGCCCCGCCGGTGCCGCTGCGGGTGGCGACGTACAACATCCACGCCGGAGCCGGCGAGGACGACGTCTTCGACCTCGACCGCACCGCCCGCGCGATCCGCGACCTGGACGCCGACGTGATCGGCCTCCAGGAGGTCGACGTGCACTGGGGCGAGCGCAGCGGCTTCACCGACGAGGCACGGGAGCTGGCCCGGCGCCTGCGCATGCATGTCTTCTTCGCCCCCGTCTACGACCTGCCGCCGGCCGCCGGGCACACCCAGCGGCAGCGGTTCGGTGTCGCGGTGCTCAGCCGCCTGCCGGTGGTCGGCGCCGAGAACCACGAGATCACCCGGCTCTCCACCCAGTCCCCCGACCCCGTGCCGGCGCCCGCGCCCGGCTTCGCCGAGGTCACGGTCCGGGCCCGCGGCACGCTGGTGCACGTCTACGCGACCCACCTCGACTACCGCCCCGACCCGTCGGTCCGCCGCACCCAGGTCGACGACATGCTGAACGTCCTGGCCGAGGACCACGGGCCGAAGATCCTCGTCGGTGACTTCAACGCCGAACCCGGCGCACCCGAGCTGGCGAAACTGTGGGGACCGCTGAGCGACGCCGCCCCGGACGCCGGAGACACGTATCCCGTGCTCGCCCCGGTCAAGCGCATCGACGTGATCGCCGTCTCCCCCGAGGTCGCCGTCTCCGGCGCCCGTACCGCCGACACGGCGGCCTCGGACCACCGGCCGGTCGTCGCCGATGTGCTGCTGCGCGGGCACGCTTCCTGAACCGCGCCCACGTACGGGGGCTGCCGCAGGTGCGGGCGGCAGCCTTCGTACGCACGCGCCGCAGCACCCTTGCCACACCGCCCGTCACTGATCCATGCTCGGCGGCGTGTGGACGCCCCAGGAACCCGACGCCGCCCCCGCCCCCTCGCCCTCCCCCGCCGCGCTGCCGCCGGGCCGCCCGGCCGACGAACTGCTCGCCGAGCTGCGCGCACTGCGCGCCGGTGACGCCCCGACCCGGGGCGGCCGCACGTTCGCCTACGTCTACGACGCGGGACTGCCCGGTCTGGACGATCTGGCCGCCGCCGCGTACGGGACGTACGCGACCGTCAACGGCCTGGACCCCACGGTCTTCCCGAGCGTGGCGCGGCTGGAGAACGACCTGGTGGGCGCGGTCGCCGCGATGCTCGGGACCCCCGGCGCGCAGGGCTCCTTCACCAGCGGCGGCACCGAGTCGGTCCTGCTCGCCGTGAAGGCGGCCCGCGACCACGCCCGCGCCGAACGAGGCGTCACCCGGCCCCAGTTGGTGCTGCCGTCGACGGCGCACGCGGCCTTCCACAAGGCCGCCCACTATCTGGGCCTGGAGGCGGTGGTGGTCCCGGTCGACCCGGTGAGCTTCCGTGCCCCGGCCGAGGCCGTCGCGGCCGCGCTGACCGACCGGACGGCGCTGGTGGTGGCGTCGGCGCCGTCCTACGCGCACGGTGTGCTGGACCCGGTGGCCGACATCGCGGCGGCCGCCGCCGCGCGCGGGATCCTGTGCCACGTGGACGCCTGCATCGGCGGCTGGTTCCTGCCGTTCCTGCGCCGAACGGGCCGTGAGGTGGAGCCGTTCGACCTCTCGGTGCCGGGGGTGACGTCCCTCTCCGTGGACCTGCACAAGTACGGCTACGCGGACAAGGGGGCCTCCGTGATCCTGTACCGGGACGCGGAGTTGCGCCGCCACCAGTACTTCGCGCACGCGGGCTGGCCCGGCTATCCGGTGGTCAACCCGACCGTGCAGGGCACCAAGTCCGCCGGACTGCTGGCCCAGGCGTGGGCGGTGCTGCGGCACATCGGCGAGGACGGGTACACCGAGCTGGCCGGGCGGATCGCGGACGCCGCCGACCGGCTGGTCCCGGCGCTGCGCGCCCTGCCCGGCGTACGGGTCCTGGGCGAACCGGCGGGTTCCCTGGTGGCGTTCACGGTGACCGGGGCGGACGGCGCACCGGACCTCGGCCGGGTGCTGCACCTGGCGGACGCGATGCGCGAGCGCGGCTGGTACCTCCAACCGCAGCTCTCCTTCGGCCCGTTGCCGCCCAACCTGCACCTGACGCTGACCCCGGCCACCGGCGACCGGGTGGAAGCGCTGCTGGCGGATCTCGCGGACGCGGTGAAGGCCGTCCGCGCGAGCGAACCCACCGCTCCCGACCCGGCGTTGGCCGAGTTCGCCGCCGGACTCGATCCCGACCGCCTCGGCCCGCAGGAGGTCGCCGCGGTGCTCGCCTTCGCGGGCCTCGACGGTGACGGCCCGCTGCCCACCCGGATGGCGCCGGTGCTGATGCTCCTGGACGCGCTTCCGGTCCGGCTGAAGGAGCGGCTGCTGGCGGAGTTCATCGGCTCGCTGTTCCGCGTCTGAGCCGGCTCGCGGTCCGGCCGCCACCGGCGCGGACGTGCCGCCTAGGCTGCGCACATGAACGCACAGCCCTACCTCTCCCAACTGTTCTCGCTCGACGGCCGGGTCGCCCTGGTGACCGGGGGCAGCTCCGGCATCGGCCGGGCCATCGCCGGGGCGCTGGCCCGGGCCGGGGCCGGCGTGGTGGTCGTGGCCCGCAGGGAGGACCAACTGATCGCCACGATCGATGAGTTGACCTCCGAGGGCTGCCGGGCGGGCTGGGTCAGCGGTGACCTCGGCAGCCGCGACGGAGTGCGCGCGGCGGCCGAGGCGGCGGCCGCGGTGTTCGGCGAGCCGGACATCCTCGTCAACTCCGCCGGCGTCAACCTGCGCCCGCCGATGGACGAGTTGGGCGAGGACGTGTGGGACACCACCATGACGGTGAACCTGGAGGCGCCGTTCCTGCTGGGGCAGCGCTTCGGACCCGGCATGGCCGAACGCGGCTTCGGCCGGATCATCCACGTCACCTCCCAGCAGGCGCACCGGGCGTTCGTGCGGAGCGGCGCGTACGGCGTCTCCAAGGGGGCGCTGGAGTCACTCGCCCGCTCCCAGGCCGAGGCGTGGTCGCCGTACGGCGTCACCTGCAACACCCTCGTGCCGGGCTTCGTGATGACGCCGCTGAACGCGCGGCTGTCCTCCGACCCGGAGAAGGTGGCCGCACTCGCCGAACGCACGATGGTCGGCCGCAACGGCCTGGCCGAGGACTTCGCGGGTGCGGCGGTATGGCTCGCCGGCCGCTCCTCGGCCTACGTCACCGGCCAGTCGATCTACGTGGACGGCGGCTTCTCCGTCCACTAGCACCTGTGCGCCGGACAGGTTCCGGGGCCGCCCGGTGCCGTCCCGTAGGTGCCGGTGGCCGGGGGACGATCCCGGCCACCGGGTGGGTCAGGCGCCGACGTACGCCGCCAGGTGTTCGCCGGTGAGGGTGGAGCGGGCCGCGACGAGGTCGGCCGGAGTGCCCTCGAAGACGACGCGGCCGCCGTCGTGGCCGGCGCCGGGACCCAGGTCGATGATCCAGTCGGAGTGCGCCATGACCGCCTGGTGGTGTTCGATGACGATGACGGACTTGCCGGAGTCGACCAACCGGTCGAGCAGGCCGAGCAGTTGCTCGACGTCCGCGAGGTGCAGTCCCGCGGTCGGCTCGTCCAGGACGTAGACGCCGCCCTGCTCCGCCATGTGCGTGGCCAGCTTCAGCCGCTGCCGCTCGCCACCGGAGAGCGTGGTGAGCGGCTGGCCGAGCGTGAGGTAGCCGAGTCCGACGTCGGCGAGCCGGCCCAGAACGCGGTGCGCGGCGGGTGTGCGCGCCTGGCCCGCGCCGAAGAACTCCTCGGCCTCGGTCACCGGCATCGCGAGCACCTCGCTGATGTCACGTCCGCCGAGACGGTACTCCAGCACCGAAGCGTCGAACCGCTTCCCCTCGCACTCCTCGCAGGTGACCGCCACCCCGGCCATCACCGCCAGATCGGTGTAGACGACGCCGGCGCCGTTGCAGGTGGGGCAGGCGCCCTCGGAGTTGGCACTGAACAGGGCCGGCTTGACGCCGTTGGCCTTGGCGAACGCCTTGCGGATCGGGTCGAGCAGTCCGGTGTACGTCGCCGGATTGCTGCGCCGGGAGCCGCGGATCGGGCTCTGATCGACCGTCACCACCTCCACCCCGGCCGCCCCACCGCCCAGCGACCCGTGCACGAGGGAGCTCTTGCCGGAACCCGCCACACCGGTGACCGCGCAGAGCACCCCGAGCGGGACGTCCACGTCCACGTCGCGCAGGTTGTGGGTGTGCGCACCGCGGATCTCCAGCCTGCCGGTGGGCTCGCGCACCGTCTCCTTCACGCCGGCGCGGTCGTCGAAGTGCCGGCCGGTGACGGTGCCGGAGCCGCGCAGTGCCTCGACGTCACCCTCGAAGCACACCGTTCCGCCCGCCGTGCCCGCGCCGGGGCCGAGGTCGACGACGTGGTCGGCGATCGCGACGACCTCCGGCTTGTGCTCCACGACGAGCACCGTGTTGCCCTTGTCGCGCAGCCGCAGCAGCAGGTCGTTCATCCGCTGGATGTCATGGGGGTGCAGACCCGTGGTGGGCTCGTCGAACACGTAGGTGGTGTCGGTGAGCGAGGAGCCGAGGTGGCGGATCATCTTCACGCGCTGCGCCTCGCCGCCGGACAGCGTGCCCGCGGGCCGGTCGAGCGAGAGGTAGCCGAGCCCGATCTCCACGAACGAGTCCAGGGTCTGCCGCAGGGTGGCGAGCAGCGGCGCCACGGACGGCTCGTCCAGGCCGCCGACCCATGCCGCCAGGTCGCTGATCTGCGCGGCGCAGGCGTCGGCGATGCTGCGCCCGTCGATCCGCGAGGACCGGGCGGCCGCGCTGAGCCGGGTACCGCCGCATTCGGGACAGTCGGTGAAGGCGACGGCCCGGTCCACGAACTCCCGGATGTGCGGCTGCATCGCCTCCCGGTCCTTGGCCAGCATCGACTTCCGGATCCGCGGGATTAGGCCCTCGTACGTCATGTTGATGCCGGCGATCTTCATCCGGGTCGGCTCGCGGTGCAGGAAGTCGTGCAGCTCGGTCTCGGTGAAGTCGCGGATCGGCTTGTCCGCGGGGTAGAGGCCGGACTCGCTGTAGAGCCGGTGGTTCCAGCCGCCGGCCTTGTAGCCGGGCACGGTGAGCGCGCCCTCGGCGAGCGACTTGGCGGCGTCGAAGAGCTGCACCGGGTCGAGGTCGGTGACCTGGCCGCGGCCTTCGCAGCGCGGGCACATGCCGCCGGTGATGCTGAACTCGCGCCGCTCCTTCACCTTCTTCCCGCCCCGTTCGACCGTGACCGCGCCGGCCCCGCTCAGAGAGGGGACGTTGAAGGAGAACGCCTTGGGCGAGCCGATGTGCGGCGTGCCGAGGCGGCTGAACAGGATCCGCAGCAGCGCGTTGGCGTCGGTGGCGGTGCCGACCGTGGAACGGGGGTCGGCGCCCATCCGCTGCTGGTCCACGATGATCGCGGTGGTGAGCCCTTCCAGCACGTCGACCTCGGGCCGGGCCAGCGTGGGCATGAAGCCCTGCACGAAGGCGCTGTAGGTCTCGTTGATCAGCCGCTGCGACTCGGCGGCGATGGTGCCGAACACCAGGGAGCTCTTGCCGGAGCCGGAGACGCCGGTGAACACCGTCAGTCGGCGCTTGGGGATCTCGATGCTGACGTCCTTGAGGTTGTTCACGCGGGCGCCGTGCACACGGATCACGTCGTGGCTGTCGGCGATGTGCCGCCCGGACGGCTGCCCGGAGGTCCGCAGGCCCGTCCTCGTGTCCGTGTTCATCGTCTCTCCATCCGTCGGGGCGGGCCCGCCTTCGTCGCGGATCTGTCGTCGGCGCCGGAGTCCGACCTTACTGACCCGCGCCGGATCGTACGGCGGCGTGCGCGGCCGCGGGCCTCAGTCCGCGGCGGTGACGGTGTCGGCGCTTGCGGTGATCTCGTCCAGTTCGCGCAGCGCCGAGTCCTGCGGGGTGCCGGTCGTGACGCCGAGCAGGAAGCCGGTGTGGGCGGCGTCGACCGTGACGACGGTCATCTCCAGATGCGCGGTGGCGCCGTCGCCGGTCGCGATCTCCAGGACGGCGGTGTGGGCGGGACGGCCGCCGACCGTCGCGGACCGGGAGTCCTCGAGGGTGGCGGTCCGGTCCGGGAAGAAGAACTCGGCGTTGGACCGCGCTGCGGTCTCCGTGGCCCGCTTCAGGTCGGCGGGGGCCACCGGCTGCCCGGCCGGGCCGGCCATGAAGGAACTGCCCCGGTCGGCCGGGTCCGCCGTCCTGGTCATCTGGGAGGAGAAGGCGTCGATCAGGTCCGCGTCCCGGGTCGCGTCGTGCCGCCAGCCCTCCGGGACGGCGTAGGAGAGGCCGGCCTCGGCGTCGGTCACCCGGGGCCGGCCCGCGAGCGGATCGTCCGGCCCCCGGTGCGCCCACCACACGGCACCCCCGACGAGGACCGGCACCAGCACGGCGGCCACTCCGGCCCACAGCACACGACGAGCGCGGCGCGCGGCGGGCACGGGGCGCCCGAGCATCACGGGCGGCGGCCCGAAACCGGGCTGGACCGGCACCGAGGGCGGCGCGAAGCCGGGCTGAGCAGGCTCCGGCGACGCGAAGCCGGACGGCACCGGCGCCGGCACCGCTACAGGCACCTGCGGCGCGAAGCCGGGCTGGGTCGGCGTCTGCGGCCCGAAGCCGGGCCGGGGCGCGGGGGAGGCGGGTTCGGACGGGAGACCGGGCGGCGGGGTGGTCGTCATGCCGGAGAGCCTCCCAGCCCGCCCGCTCCCCCGACTGAGTCGTCGTACTCAATCGCGCCCTCAGACGCCTCCTACGTACTCACTCGGCGCTGCTCACGGAGCGATCGGCAGCTGCCGCTTGTGCTCGGTGAGCCGGTAGCGGCGGACGATGGCCTCGAAGGCGGCCTCGGCGACCGGCTTGCCCTCCAGGAAGTCGTCGATGTCGTCGTACGTCACACCGAGCGCGTCCTCGTCGGGCTTGCCCGGGTCCAGCGTCTCCAGATCGGCGGTAGGGATCTTGCCCACCAGTTCCGCCGGCGCGCCCAGGGCCTGGGCCACGGCCCGCACCCGCCGCTTGGTCAGACCGGTGAGCGGCACCACGTCGGCCGCTCCGTCGCCGAACTTGGTGAAGAACCCGGAGACCGCCTCCGCCGCGTGATCGGTGCCGACGACCAGGCCCTCGTGCGCGCCCGCCACCGCGTACTGGGCGATCATCCGCTGCCGGGCCTTGATGTTGCCGTGCACGAAGTCCTGGTGGCGCGCGTCCCGGAAGACCGTGTCGCCGGCCAGCGCCGCTTCCAGGGCGGCGTCACTCGCGGGCCGCACGTCGACGGTCAGGACACGGTCGGCCCGGATGAAGTCCAGCGCGCGCTGCGCGTCCTTCTCGTCGGCCTGGACGCCGTACGGCAGCCGCATCGCGAAGAACGTCGCCTCGCGTCCGGTGTCCCGCACCCGCTCGACGGCGAGCTGGCACAGCCGCCCGGCGGTCGTGGAGTCCACCCCGCCGCTGATGCCCAGGACCAGCGAACGCAGGCCGGTGGAGATCAGCCGGTCGGCGAGGAAGGCCACCCGGCGCTCGATCTCCCGCTCCGCGTCGAAGGACGCGCTCACCTGGAGGTCGCGGGCGATCTCCTGTTGCAGGGACATGGACGCCACGTCGGTCACGGTTGCTCCTCGGTCGGGTGCTGGGACGGATCGGAACGCGCCGCCGGGCCGGAGGCGGGCGCCGGCCCACGGCCGCGGACACCCTGCCCACGGCCGCGGGCGCCTGCCCATGGTCGCAGACACCTGGCCACGGACCCCGGCGGCCGTCCACGGCCACGGACCGCTCCTCACGGCCTCCCGGCTGCGGTCGCTCGCCGAGCATGATGCCACCCCGCCCACCAGGCACGACGACCGCCGTCCGGCACCCGCCGGTCACAGCAGGCGGCGGATGTCGCCGCGGACCCGGTAGAAACCGCCCGCCGCCGGATGCAGGGCGTCGACGACGTAACGGGCGCCGGGCTCGCGTATCGCACGCGGGAACTGCACGTTCCAGGAGCGGTCGTAGCCCTCGGACAGCACATGGACGCGCACCCGGCCGCCGTACTGCACGCACTCGACCACGATCGTCCCCGCGGGCGCCTGCGCCACGACGTCCACCGCGGCGACGGTGGTGGCCGGCGCGTAGGCGGGCAGGGCGGCGGCGAGCTTGACGTCCCGGGCCACCGGCACCGTGCCCTGCTGGGCGGCGGCGACCGCGGCCTCGCTCGCGTCCACGCACACCAGCGAGCCGTCGGTGGTCACCAGGTACAGCCGCTCGTCGTGGTACTGCATCGACAGCGCGGAGCCGCCGCCCGTGGCCAGCTTCCACAGCCGGGTGCCGTCCTGGTCGAAGCAGTACACGGACGAGGCCGCGTCACCGGCGAAGACGAACCGCCCGCCGGGCGAGGTGGCGCACGAGTAGACCGCGCTGTCGCAGGCGTACGTGGCCTCGATCGCGCCGGACGTCTTGGACAGCCGCTGGACCACGCGGTGCGCCGTGCCCGCGTACAGGGTGTCGTCCTCCTGCCAGCCGAACAGGACGCCGCCGCGGGTGGAGGTGTGCCACAGCTCGCGGCCGCCGTCGGGGGCGTAGGCGGTCACACCGCGCTGGTGGCCGTGGTAGACGGCCCGGTCGTCGGCGCGGACCATCCAGGCGTGCTCGCCCTGGCTGCGGCGGGCCCACTGGTGTTCGTCCTCGTGGTCGATGACGGTGATCCGTCCGTCGCGGTCCGAGACGTCGAGCACGCCCTCGTGGATGTCCAGCCAGAAGATGTCGACGTCCGCCGCGATGTCGTAGGCCGCGAACGGCAGCTTGGAGGACAGGTCGTAGACCTTGCCGTCGTCGCAGCCGGCGTAGATCCAGAAGTCGTCCGCGACCAGGCACTTCACCCCGTCCGGCAGGCTGAAGCGGGCGCGGACGCCGCCCTCGTGGTCCAGGGTGTAGACGTCGCCCGCCTGGTTGCCGACCCAGCAGTGCTCGTCGTCGACGTGGATGCCGAACGCGGCGGAGCCGGTGGCGAACCGCCACAGCACGGGCGCCACGGCGCGCGCGGTGGAAGGCGCGGAGGTCACCTGGCGGCGGGTCACCGCTCTTGGAGCGCGCTGCCCAGGGACCGCCGGGGCGTACCCCTTGCGGACCTTCTCCCCCACCTTCTTCGCGGCGGCGGCCCGCGCCTTGTCCGCCGAGGGGAACGTCGTGGTCTGGGTCTGACCGGAGGCGCCGATCCGTCCGTAACGGACCGTCACCATCACTCCGTCGACGGCGACTTCGTAGAACTTGTGCGCGCCGCCGTCGTCCTGCGACAGCTCCAGATACGTCGTCGAGACCGTGTTCCCCGCAGACATGGCAGACCCCTCCCCAGGGCGCGGCTCCCCCGGTCGTTCCGGCGGATCCCACTGCTCACACCGTAGAGGCGACCACTGACAATCGCCGGGAACGGGCGAGGGGCCCGCCCCGGCACCGAAGTGCCGGGGCAGGCCCCCTTGTGTTCGACGCCGTCGCCGTGGACGGCCGCGAGGAGTACGGACGGTGACGTCAGTACAGGTCGCGGTAGGTGTTCCAGCCGCTGCCCAGCTTCACCGGGGGCTTGAACTGCCCGGTGCCGCCGGACGAGTAGCGGAACGCCTCGCCCTTGGAGTTGACCGCGACCAGGTCGGCGCGGTTGTCGCCGTCGAGGTCACCCGGCGAGGCCAGCTTGTTGTACGTCTGCCAGCCGTTGCCGATCGTGACCCGCGAGGCGAACGGCGCGGTGGCCGAGCCGGTGCCGCGGTACAGGTAGAGCGTGCCCGAGGGAGTACGCGCGACGATGTCGGCACGGCCGTCGCCGGTGAAGTCGCCCCCACCGACGATCTTGTCGTACGCGTTCCAGCCGGAGCCGATCTTGACCGCGGAGACACCGGTGCCGGAGCCGTTGCCGCGCTCCAGGTACAGGACGCCGGAGCTGTCCCGGGCCAGGAGGTCGCCCTTGCCGTCGTCGTTCAGGTCACCCGGACCGATGAACAGGTTGACCTTGCCCCAACCGCTGGCGATGGAGTTGTTGTTGTACAGGACGCCGTCGTACAGCTCCAGCAGGTCGGCGTAGCCGTCCTGGTCGAGCGAGGAGGCGTAGGCGATCTTGGTGCCCAGCCAGCCGCCCGTGTTGCTGACCTGCTCGCGCGGCGAGAACGCGCCGTTGTTCAGGGCGCCGTACCAGAACAGCGTGCCCTTGGTGTCCATGCCGATCAGCGACGTCTTGCCGAACCGCGGGTTGGCTCCGCTGCCGACCAGGAGGTCGACGCCGTTGAAGCCGGGGCCGACCTTCTGCCGCGGCCGGAACTTCCCGGTGCCGTCGGCCAGGTAGAAGTACAGGTCACCGGAGGGGGTGCGGGCGACGATGTCGTCCAGGCCGTCGCCGTCCCAGTCGTAGGCGGCGGCGATCTGGTTGTACGCGTTCCAGCCGCCGCCGATGTTCACCGCGGCAGCGAGCGGGGCGGTGGTGCTGCCCTTGCCCGCGTAGTAGAACAGCTGACCGTCGGTCCTCCGGGCGACGATGTCGCCGATCCCGTCCTTGTTCATGTCGCCGACGCCGACGAGCTGGTCGTAGATGCCCCAGCCGCCGCCGACCTTGACCCGGGAGCGGAACGGGCTGCTGTCGCTGCCCGTGCCCTGGTACAGGTACAGGTCACCGGCGTAGGTGCGCGCCAGCAGGTCCGGCTTGCCGTCGCCGGTCACGTCGCCGGGGGCGAAGACCTTGTTGTAGATCTGCCAGCCGCTGCCGTTCCAGACGGCGTATCCCGTGCCGCCGGCGCCCTCGCTGTGGTATAGCGACAGGGTGCCCGTGGTGGACAGGGTCAGGACCTCGGGACCGCCGGTACCGTCGAGGTTTCCGGGGGTGAGGATGTCCTTCTGCCGGACCGACGAGTCGGCGCTGCCGATCGTGTAGGCCGAGAACGTGTGGTTCGGGTCGCCGCTCAGCCAGACGTGGGTCGTCCCGTCCATGAGGCGGACGAGGGTCTCGTCGATCCCGTCGCCGTCCACGTCGAACTGGGGACCGGAGCCGGGAGCCTTGATGGCGGGACGCGCCCGCAGCGCCTTCTGCTGCGGTGCCGGGCGGTCGAGCTTGGGTACCGCCGTGGCCTTGGGAGTCGGCACGCTCACGTTCCCGGACGGCCGGTCGGCCGCGAGGGCGGGCGTGCTGAGGAACATGCCTGCCGCCACCGCGAGGGCGGTGCAGCCAAGCAGCCGGGAACGACGTGCTCTGCCGTACAGGCTTGAAATGGACAAAAGCCCCCCACTGAATGTGTAGAAGTTCCGGCCGACTTCTGAAGATCCGTCAAAGCCGGTGATCGCGGATTGTATGGCATGTCTATGACCGGTCGGACACGTGGGGCTGGTGAAGCGGCGCGAGCGAGACGCCGCCCGGCCCTGTGCGAGCCGGGCGGCGTCCGTCAGGTCCGGGTTGGGCGAGACCGGGAGCTGTACGGCCGGGAGCTGTACGGCCAGTAGCTGTAGGGCCGGTGTGGACTACGCGGGGACGGGAGCCGCGAGGTGGGTCCGGGCCAGCTTGCGGAAGTCCGCGACGAGCTGGCCGTTGCCCTCGGCCCGGGTGGCGAGGGCGACATGGCTGGGCTCGACGCCTTCGAGCGGCACGGTGGTGAGATCGGGGCGGAATCCGTGGCCGCGGACACCCGCCGTGATGGCCACCGCCTCCCCCGCGGCGATCACCTCGAACTTGTCCTCGACCGCGTCGACCAACGGTCCGTCCGGTGCCGGGCGGCCGTCCGGCCGCGGGTCGATCCGCCAGAAGGCGCTCCAGGCCGGATCGGACCGTCTGATGCGGGGCAGCGGTTCGTCGGCGATGTCGTCCAGGGTGACGGACTCCTTGCCGGCCAGCCGGTGGTCGAGCGGCACCACCAGGGCCCTGGGCTCGTCGTACAGGACCGTCACGCTCAGCCGGTCGGCGGCCAGCGGAAGCCGGGTCACCACCGCGTCCACCCGGTGGTCGAGCAGCGCCGCGCGCGCGTCGTCGTAGCGCAGGTGCAGGGTCCGCACGTCGGCGTCCGGGTGCCGGTCGCGCAGCCGGCGCACCGCCGGGGTGACGATGAGGCCCGCCGTGTAGCCGATGGTGATCCGGTCGGGGCGCGCGGCGGCCCGGGTGAGACTCGCGGCCTGGGCCGCGGACCGCAGCAGCGCCTTGGCACGGGGCAGGAACACCTCCCCCGCCTCGGTGAGGCGGGCGCCCTGCGGGGTACGGTCCAGCAGCCGCGCGCCCAGCAATTGCTCCAGACGGCGGATCTGCCGGCTCAGCGACGGCTGGGTGATGTGCAGGGCCTCGGCGGCGCGGCCGAAGTGCCGCTGGTCGGCGACGACGGTGAAGTACCGCACCAGCCGCAGATCGAGGTCCGGAGCGGGAACAGAGGGCGCGGCGGCCTGGTCGGACATGCTCGAAGCGTACTGCGGGGCATGAGGCCGACGGCGGGCTTGCTGCCACGCCAGCCCGCCTGAGCAGCGTTGATGCCTGAAGCGTATTGCGGAATGCACAACAAGCCTTGGACGCGACGCGGGATTGTTCCGGACGATGGAGACGGGCCCAAGGCCAGAGGATCACCTCTCCCCGATCCTCCGCGCCTCCCCCCCACCTCACGTTCCTCCCTCACTCCCCCCTCTCCAGCTTTCCACCTTTCCAAAGGACCGCACCATGCGTGTATTCGTCACCGGCGCGACAGGCCACATCGGCTCCGCCGTCGTCTCCGAGCTCCTCGACGCCGGGCACCAGGTCGTCGGACTGGCCCGTTCGGACCGCTCCGCCGCCGCACTGAAGGCCGCCGGAGCCGAGGCGCACCGCGGCTCCCTCGACGACCTCGACACGCTGCACGAGGCCGCCGCGACGGCCGACGGCGTCATCCACCTGGCCTTCAAGCACGACTTCTCGGACTACCAGGGTGCGGTGACCGCCGACCTGCGCGCCGTCCAGACGATCGGAGCCGCGCTGGAGGGCTCCGGCAAGCCCTTCGTCGTCACCTCGGGCACGCTGATGCTGGCGTTCGTGCTGCCGCCGGGTCAGCTCGGCACGGAGGCGGACGTGGCCGCACCGCCGGTCCCCCGCATCGAGGCGGAGAACACCGCGATCGCGCTGTCCGAGAGCGGGGTGCGCTCGTCCGTCGTACGGCTGCCGCCGTCCGTGCACAGCTCGCTCGACCTGCACGGCTTCGTGCCGCGTCTGATCGAGACCGCCCGGGAGAAGGGCGTGTCCGCCTACATCGCGGACGGCGCCAACCGCTGGCCCGCCGTGCACACGCTGGACGCGGCGCGGCTGTTCCGGCTGGCGCTGGAGAAGGCCCCGGCCGGGACCCGGCTGCACGGCACCGCCGACGAGGGGGTGCCCTTCCGGGACATCGCGGAGACCATCGGCCGTCACATCGGGGTTCCGACGGCCGGCATCACCCGCGAGGAGGCCGACGCCCATTTCGGCTTCCTGGGCACCATGGCCTCCCTGGACAACCCGACGTCAAGCAGCCGGACCCAAGAACTGCTGGCCTGGCGGCCGGAGCGGCCGGGACTGATCGCGGACATCGAGGCCGGTCACTACTTCGACACGGAGGACAACGCGTCCTGAAGACCGCTCGGCGGCCGGGGGGACGTGACCGTATGACGGTCCGGTCCGCGGACGACGAACCATGAGGCCACGGTCCGGCACCCGAATGGGGTGCCGGACCGTGGCCTCGACTGTTGCCGCTCCCTGGGCGGCCCGCCGGCGGACGGGCCGCCGGTCGGGTACGTCAGGTCAGGTGAGCGTCGGTTCTACGGGGACGTGGTCGGCGTTCTCCGGTCCGGCCACGGGCGACGGGGGCATCACCGGAGCCGGATCCTGGCCGGCGGCGCGGCGACGCGGGATCAGCAGCGCGGCGACTGCGGCGAGGGCCACCATCGCGGCGCCGACCACCAGCGCGGGACGCAGCCCGTCGACGAAGCTCCGCGCGCTCTCGTAGCCACCCTGTGCGGAGAAGATCGAGGACATCACCGCGATGCCGAGCGCCCCGCCCACCTCACGCAGGGCGTTGTTGGCGCCGGAGGCGATGCCCTGTTGCTGCGGGCGGACGCTGGACATGACCAGGTTGGCGGCCGGGGCGAAGTACAGCGCCATGCCCACCCCGCTGATGATCAGACCGGGCAGCTGGGCGGTGTAGGAGACGTCGGTGGTGACCACGTAGGCCAGATAGCCGAGGCCGGCCGCCTGGAGGAAAAGTCCGGTGGCGACGACCGGGCGGCCGCCGATGCGGTCGGAGAGGATGCCGGCCACCGGGGCGACGAGCATCGGCATGCCGGTCCAGGGCAGCATCCGCAGGCCGGCCTGGGTGGGCGAGTAACCGAGCACGCCCTGCATGTACTGGCTCAGCAGGAAGATCGAGCCGAACATGCCCAGGAACATCAGCAAGCTCGCGGCGTTGATCCCGGCGAAGGCGCGGGAGCGGAACAGCCGCATCGGCAGCATCGGGTTCTTCGCACGGACGCCGTGCAGGACGAAGCCGGCCAGGAGTGCGGCGCCCGCGCACAGGCCGGTCAGCACCAGGGCGCTGGTCCAGCCGTCGGAGGGGCCGCGCACCAGGCCGTAGACGATGCCGAAGAGGCCGCCGCTGGCGAGAAGGGTGCCGGGGATGTCGAGAGGCGCGCCGGTGCCGTGGGACTCGGACAGCCGCAGCCGGGCGAGCGGCATGACGGCGAGACCGAGCGGAACGTTGAGCCAGAAGATCCAGTGCCAGGAGACGTGTTCGGTGAGACTGCCGCCGATCAGCGGACCGGAGGCGACGGCCAGACCGTTGACCGCGCCCCATATGCCGTACGCCGTTCCTCGTTTGGCGGGCGGCACCGCGGCGGTGAGGAGAGTCAGGGTCAGCGGCATCATCACGGCCGCGCCGACCCCCTGCACCGCACGGGCGGCGATCAGGGAGTCGATGCCGGGCGCCATGGCCGCGGCGGCGGAAGCGCCGGTGAAGACGGCGAGCCCGGCGATGAAGAGCCGCCGCCGGCCGAAACGGTCGCCGAGGGCGGCGCCGAACATCAGCAGGACGGCGAAGGTGAGCGTGTAGGCGCTGACGGTCCATTCCAGGTCGTCCAGGGCTCCCCCGAGATCCTTGCGGATGGACGGCAGGGCGGTGGTGACGACGAGGTTGTCCAGGGCCGCCATGAACCCGGCGATGCTGGTGATGACCAGGGCCCAGGCCATGGCTCCACGACGTGGTGTGTTCTCTTGTGCCATCTCTCCCCCAGTGTTGCGTGTGATGTCTTTGGTTAGTGATGAATGACTAACTCATCCGGGCAGAGAACTGCCCGAGACGCCCCTCCCCAAGGACGCCGCCCCCCTCTCGACTCTCGACGCTTTTCTACTTCTCCAGTCGGCCAGTGATGTGAGCGGACGGGTACAGCCCCTCCCACACCCGGTGCTCGGGCGGAAAGCCCATCGCCACCAGCGCGTTGATGAGCATGCCGTGCGCCAGGAAGGTCATCGTGTCGGCCGCGTCCGCGCCGAGCGGAAGGTGTACCGCCTCCCACAACCGCATCCAGCCGGCGCGGACGGTCTCGCCGAAGTCGTGGTCTCCGTCGGCCTCGGCGGCGGCCACCGCGACGTACGTCTGCAACTGGAGAGTGAGAAGTTCCGGCCGCTCGACGATCACCTGGCTGTACGCGTTGGCCATGGAGCGCAGGGCTTCCTCAGCCTCCAGTCCCTCCGCGGCCTTCTCGAAGATGCGGATCACGTCCTGCGTACAGCGGTCGACCGCCGCGAGGAAGATCGCCTTCTTGCCCGGGAAGAGTCGGAACAGATACGGCTGCGAGACCCCGACCCGCCGGGCGATCGCCTCGGTGGAGGTGCCGTAGTAGCCGCCACGGGCGAACTCGTACGTCGCCGCACGGATCACGCTCTCGCGCCGTTCCTGCGCGCTCATCCTGACCATGCTAGTAAGTTAGCACTCAATTACTACGAGGCTCAAGACCCTCTTGGGAGCAGGGGCCGAAGGGTCTGAAGGGCCTCAGAATCGAAAGGTGCCCAAACCGCCGGTTTGGGGTGTCGCCAGGCTCGGCAGACGCAACCGCAGAGGGCGCTGATCTGCGGTCTCCGCACTACAGCCCAGTCCGTAAAGCTATTACGGCGTAATAGTTCGGAGGGACTGAGCGGTGCCCGTCCGCCCCTCCTGGCCGACCGGGGACTCGGTGTCGGAGCCCTCGCGGTCCCTGTTGGCTATTACGGCGTAATAATCGGCGCGACTCCGGCGCGGCCTGACGGGCGGCGCGATCGTGAGGGACCCTCGCGGTCCGGGCGCGTGGAGACGGCTACGGCCCCGCAGCAGCGGCACTTCTCTATTACGCCGTAATAACCCGGCGGGTCAGGCGCCGGACGAAGCACCTGGCTCGGCCTGGAGGGCGGCCGCTGCCAGATACGCCGCGTGGGCTTCCTGCGTCGAGGCGACAGGAACGGCGGTGCGTTGTTCCTGCTTCCGCAGGGACCGAACAGCCGCTGCGAGATAACGGCTGAGGCTGAGCATCTGGGTAGGGGTGACACAGTCGGGAAGCACGGCTGAGATCTCGTCCAACCAGTACTCGGCATCCTCGTCCAGGACCAGCGCCTCACGCTGCTCGACAAGTCGGCGCGCGACAGGGAGCAGCAACCGGTGAGAGCGCTCGGCGGCTTCTTGCCGGCGCCGCTCGGCTTCTGCCTCCAGCGCCTGGCGGCGCTCCGCTTCGAGCACCGCCTCAGGGGTCCGGCGGACCGGGCGCGCCTCGGCTGTGCCATCAACCAAAGTGACGGCCTGCAAACGCTTCGCCTTGTTGTACGCCGCGCTGGGGGCCGCCACGGCCAGCGCGGGGGCGAGTCGCACCCACGGAGCACCCGCGCCGCGGGCATCGGTCAGGGCACGGAGCTGATGTACATCCACTTGCTCCCTCAGGTACTCCCACAGTTGAACGCGTTTCAGGGCAGCGGACTGCTGTACCTCAGCAGCACAACGCCGAAGTGCGGAGGCATGCTTCTCGGTGTAGAGGAGTGCTCCGTAGATCTCCTCGTCGCTCGGCATGCGTTCGACGTCCGGGTCTCCGGCGGCCTCGTGCACCTGCCTCAGCTCGGCGACCACTGCGCCGGCGTCCAGGGAACCGACTCGGATAGGCGGCTTGACCAGCGGCTTTGTGGGTCTGGTCACTGTCTGCCTGCGTTTCGCCATACAGAGGAGTCTGCCCGACAGCGTGAGATTCACATACTGTGAAACTGCTTCTGCTGAGAGCACGTCAAGGCCGGCTGGGGGGGGCTGGCCTCGGTCTTTCAGGGGGGCTGGGCTATTACGGCGTAATAGCCCAGCTTCCCCGACGCACCGTCAAAGCAGCCTGCTTCGGCAGCAGTCAGGCCACGCCTACGGGACCGGGACCGAAGGGACCCAAGTGACTCGGTTCTTGGTTCGGGGCGTCGAGGGACGGAATCGGGAAAGGAGCCAGAGGGCAGGGACCGACCACAAGGGGCTGAAGGCACAGGGACCCAAGCTCATGGTCCCAAGGGCGGAGAAGCAGGGACCAGGGACCAAGGATTCCCAGCGGAAAAACGGCCGGCCTGCGGCAGCGGCGACGACACGGTCGGTCCCTGTAGGGACTATCAGAGACCAGGGACCAAAAGACAGGGCCCGGCCGGGGCTCGGTCCGGGCTCGGTCCCTCCTACGTTTCCGCAGGTCAGAGGGTTTTTACCCAGGGACTGAGGGACTGTAGGGACCAAACTCGCCAATTATGAGCTGAATCTTGTTTGTGTGTTCATACGCACGCGCGCATACAAACAAGTAGTTGAGCACGTCATAATTAGCGAGTTTGGTCCCTCTGGTCCCTTCTGGAGGTCTCGCAAGCCTCTGACCTGCATAAATACCAGGGACCAAGGCTCAGGGACCAAAAACCCGCAGACCCTGTTCCGCCCCTGCGCTGGGTCCCTGGCCCTGTTGGTCCCTGCGATGCAGCTTTTCCCCGTGCAGGGACCAGGGACTCAGCCCCGCCGGATCGTTGAGCCGTGTAGGGGCAGTGATCCGCGCGTATGGCCCACACCGCCCGCCGCCCGCCGCCGGCCTGCGCAAGCCGCCAGGGACCGGCGGCACAGGGACCGAAGCCCCCGCGGGGAGACCCCTCCCTGAGGCTCGGTTTATTACGCCGTAATAGGAAGGCGGAGGGCCTGGCTCCGCCTCCGCGCGTTAGTTGGAGTTGTTGGTCCCTGTGGTCCCTGTGGGGGGTGCCCCTATGTTCTTTGGTCAAGGGAACGGGGGTGTGTCGAGTCGGTGAGCCGGGAGCATGGCGGGGTGGCTGATCTGCTGTGGGATGACGTGAAGTGCTTCTTCGATCCGGACTTGATGGGATCGCTGCCGGACGTGCGTGTCCCGGATGCCTCGATCGAGGACTGGCAGACGGTCCCCGACCTTGTCGCGGAGAAGGGCTGGAAGTGCCAGTACTCCGAGGGAGGGACGGTGCTTCCAGCGCCCCGGGCGGAGGTCGTGCTGTCCCGCCCAGCGGATGCCGAGTGCCCGGACCTGCGGGTCTGGCCGACCGCCGATGTATTGGCGATCTTCCGCTTCCATGCTGCTGATGAAGTCGACTTCGACGTCGAAGCCGATCGAGTAGTCCTCCTCGCAGACTCACAGGTCAGGTGACTGCGGCCGACGGCCTCGGTTCATACTCGGCGATCCGCCGCACCGTCAGCCCCGGCAGGTAGGCGACCGGGCAGCCCGTGTCCCGCGTGACCACCAGCGGCAGGGTGCTGATCAAGGCCGGCTGATCGACCACGACCGACACCGTCCTGTGCTTGGCCTGGAATCTCGCGCAGAGCGCGCGGAGCTTGAGCTCGGTCCCTGTCTCGTGGTCGCCGTCGATTATTACGCCGTAATAGCCGAGGGGAGGTGGGGGAGGGCGGGAGGCGTCCCGACGCACCCTCTGACCCCCCTCTTTGCATGACCATGCGAGATTCTGCATAATCTTCCTATGTCCAAGGTTCTCACCTCCCTCCCCGCCGGCGAGCGCGTCGGCATCGCCTTCTCGGGCGGCCTCGACACCTCGGTCGCGGTCGCTTGGATGCGTGACAAGGGCGCCATCCCTTGCACCTACACCGCCGACATCGGCCAGTACGACGAGCCCGACATCGCGTCGGTGCCCGGACGCGCGAAGACCTACGGTGCGGAGGTCGCGCGCCTGGTCGACTGCCGCGCGGCGCTCGTCGAGGAAGGTCTGGCCGCGCTCACCTGCGGGGCGTTCCACATCCGCTCGGGCGGGCGGGCGTACTTCAACACCACCCCGCTCGGTCGCGCCGTCACCGGCACCCTCCTGGTCCGGGCGATGCTCGAGGACGACGTCCAGATCTGGGGCGACGGGTCGACGTTCAAGGGCAACGACATCGAGCGGTTCTACCGCTACGGCCTCCTCGCCAACCCGCAGCTGCGGATCTACAAGCCGTGGCTGGACGCGGACTTCGTGACCGAGCTGGGCGGCCGCAAGGAGATGTCGGAGTGGCTGGTCGCCCACGACCTCCCGTACCGCGACAGCACGGAGAAGGCGTACTCCACCGACGCCAACATCTGGGGCGCTACCCACGAGGCCAAGACCCTGGAGCACCTGGACACCGGTGTCGAGACCGTTGAGCCGATCATGGGAGTGCGGTTCTGGGACCCCGAGGTGGAGATCGCCACCGAGGACGTGACCATCGGCTTCGAGCAGGGCCGCCCGGTGACGATCAACGGCAAGGAGTTCGCGTCCCCCGTCGACCTGGTGATCGAGGCGAACGCCATCGGCGGCCGCCACGGCATGGGCATGTCCGACCAGATCGAGAACCGGATCATCGAGGCCAAGAGCCGGGGCATCTACGAGGCCCCCGGCATGGCCCTGCTGCACGCGGCCTACGAGCGCCTCGTCAACGCGATCCACAACGAGGACACCCTCGCCCAGTACCACAACGAGGGCCGGCGTCTGGGTCGCCTCATGTACGAGGGCCGCTGGCTCGACCCGCAGGCCCTCATGGTCCGCGAGTCGTTGCAGCGCTGGGTCGGCGCGGCCGTCACGGGTGAGGTGACGCTGCGGCTGCGGCGCGGCGAGGACTACTCGATCCTCGACACCACGGGCCCGGCCTTCAGCTACCACCCGGACAAGCTGTCCATGGAGCGCACCGAGGACTCGGCCTTCGGCCCGGTGGACCGGATCGGCCAGCTCACCATGCGCAACCTCGACATCGCCGACTCGCGCGCCAAGCTGGAGCAGTACGCCGCCATCGGTCTGATCGGGACCGCCAATCCCGCCATCGGCGCGGCGCAGGCGGCCGCGACCGGTCTGATCGGCACCATGCCGGAGGGCGGCGCCGAGGCCATCGCCTCCCGCGGTGAGGTCTCGGGCGAGGACGAGATGCTGGACCGCGCCGCCATGGAGTTCGGCACCGACTGAGCGGTCCGGCGGTGGGGAAGACAGCCCTAACAGCCGCCCCCAGGAGACGTCGGCTCGATGAGAGGCCGGTGCGACACCCTTGTTTCCGGGTGTCGCACCGGCCTCATGTCTTTCCTGGCCCTGTGCTCCGTCGGTGGGGGAGGGGCGGGGGAGGGGCAGGATGTTGGTCAGAAGCCGGTGAGAGTGATCTTGCCGATGGCCGAGCCGGACTCCAGGATGCGGTGCGCCTCCCGGAGGGCCGCGGCGTTGGCCGGGCCCAGATCCCTGGTGGCGGTGGTGGTGAGAACGCCCGCGTCCACCAGGCGGGCGACCTGTTCCAGGATGTGCTGCTGCCGGGCCTGGTCCGGAGTCCGGAAGAGGGAGCGGGTGAACATGAACTCCCAGTGGAACGAGATGCTCTTGGGCTTCAGCACCCCGATCGGCAGGGACTCGAAGTCGTCGATGGCGACGATCCGGCCGAAGGGCCGCATCGCCTCGGCGTAGTCGGCCAGGTTGCGGTCGGTGTGGGCGGTGCCGAACACATGGGTCAGGCGGTCCGGCGCCACCTCGGCGAGCTGGGGGACCAGTGGCTTGTGGTGGTCGATGACATGCTGCACGCCCATCCGGGTGGCGAACTCGACGGTCTCCGGGCGGGAAGCGGTCCCGATGACGGTCAGGCTGGTCAGGGCGCGGGCCAGTTGGGCCACGATGGACCCGACGCCGCCGGCCGCCGCGGTGATCAGCAGCGCGCCGTCCTGGTTCAGTCCGCCGTTCTCCAGACCCAGCCGCTCGAACAGCCCCTCCCAGGCGGTGAGCGAGGTCAGCGGGAGAGCGGCGGCCTCGGTGAAGGAGAGCGTGGTCGGCTTGTGCGCGACGAGACGCTCGTCGACGACGTGGTACTCCGAGTTCGCTCCGGGCCGGTTGAGGGCGCCGGCGTAGTACACCTCGTCGCCGGCCGTGAACCCTTCCACCTTCTCGCCGACCGTGACGACCGTGCCCGCCGCGTCCCAGCCGAGCACCTTCGGCTCCCCGCCGGGATCGTTGCTCTGCCGGATCTTGTAGTCGACGGGGTTGACGGCGATGGCCGCCACTTCCACCAGCAGGTCGTGGGGGCCCGGCTCCGGAAGGGGGAGCTCCAGGTCGATCAGACTGTCCTCGTCGCCGATCGGCAGACTCTTGCGGTAGCCGACGGCGCGCATGGTGCTGTTGCTCATGCGGGACGGGTGCCCATTCCCGGCGAGCGTTCATCCGCCGGGTTTTCGGGTGGCGTGTTCAGCTGGTCGATACGGTGGGGGGCGAAGACCGGCGGTGGGGGAGTGGTTGCCGTGGGGTGTCAGAGGTGTTCGCCCAGACGTTCCAGCAGGGGAGCGGCGGCCGCGAGGGTCTGGAGTTCGGCGGGGGTGAACCGCTCGGTCAGCACGGTGGCCAGTTGCCGGCCACGGGCTTCCCGCTTGCGCCGCAGCACATCTTCGCCGGTCTCGGTGAGCGACACGATGATCCGCCTGCGGTCATGGGGATCGGGCCGGCGCCGGACGAAACCGCGCGTCTCCAGCCCGTTCACGACGGTGCCCATGGCCTGTGCGGTGACCTGTTCGGCCCGTGCCAGCTCGGCCGCTGAAGCCGGCCCCGCCGCGGCCAGCCGGGACAGGGCCGAACGCTCGGGCAGTGACAGCTCACCCGGCGCCCGACTGTGCCGCAGCCGCCGCGCCACCAGGCCGATGGCGTCGTACAGCGCACCACCGAGGTTGGCCTCACCTGTTGCTGCGGCCTCGGTGGCCTCGGTGGCCTCGGTGGCTTCTGCGGCTTCTGCGGCTTCTGCGGATCGGTCCTGACGACCGGGCTGCTGGGTCACGCCTACAGGCTAGGCGCGCCCTTCCGAGGAGGGGCCGTCGGCCGGGGGAGGGGCTGAAGGGACCGGCGTCGGAAAAATGGGACATCCGATGGCTCAGCGGGGGGTGAAGTGCACGAGGACGCGGCCGGTGTTGGCCTCGCTGACCTCGACCCGGTCGTACAGCTTCCTGATGTGCTTCTGCCCCAGGAAGGTCAGGACGCGGTTGCGCAGCTGCCCTGTTCCCTTGCCGGGAATGATCTCCACGACGGGCTCGCCCGACTGATGGGCTCGGAAGACGAACTGCCGCAGCGCCAGTTCGATGTCGCGGTTGTTGCGGAACAGCGGATGCAGATCCAGGCTCAGCACGGCGGCCTCTCCTCGATGGCTGACACGCGGCACAGGGGCTCTCAGGCGCTCCTGAAGCCGTGGGATCCCGGCTGGCGGCCGCTCACTCGCCTGGCCCTCTGTACGGCCCTCACAGCGCCCCTCAGGCCCTCCAGCGTGCCCGCAGGACGCCGGGGGAGGGGCTGGTGGCGTGTCGTTACGCCGCAGGCGTCCTCACGGCGTCGAGGACGCCATCGCCACCGGACCCCGCTGCGAACGCGGCGTCTTGGCACCGGGCTTGCCGGGCTTGATGGTGCGCGGGTCGATGGCCTCGCCCGGGGCGCCCTCACGGTAGAGGCCGTCCGGCAGGCTGTCCCGGTCGTGCGGCAGCAGGAAGAAGACCCGCCGCTTGTACAGGCCGCTGTCCGGGTCGGGGGTGGCCTCGTCGTCCAGCAGGGCGTACCCGACCATGCGGCCGTCACGGGCGTAGGGAGGCTTGGTGTTGCGGCGCTTGGTCTTGTCGAGCGCCTGACGGACGTAGTCGAGCTTTTCCGGGTTCTCCAGCCACACCACCTCTTCCTCGTGGATGAGGTCGCTCTCGGTCAACAGCGAACTCATGGCTGCAGCCCCTCCTTCATCGGCTCGGTCCCCGACGTCGAGGACGTGGCCCGGCATGTGTGCGTGTGCGCTTCACGGTGGCCTGCGCACCGGCCAGTGGCGGTCCGCTCCGTGGCGGTCGCCGTGTGCGGGGCCCGGCCCCCATGGTAGAGCGGATGCGGACGACGGTGTAGGCCGCATGCTAGGGAGTGCCCGAATGCGACTGTCATCATGCCTGTTCCGCCAGGGCGATACCGGGGTAGTACTTGCGCCCGTTGGACTTGATCATGTCGGCCGGGGAAGCCACTCCGACCTCCTGCCGGACCCGGTTGGCGAAGGCGCGCGGGGTGGCGGGGCGGATGCCCTCGCCCGCGTGGCACCAGGAGCTGTACTCCGTGTAGAGCAGACCCTGCTCGACCCGCAGGTCACGCGCGTTCTCGCCGTCCCGGGTGCAGCACTCGGCCAGGAACCGGCCGATGTGGTCCTCCGTCGAGGCGTACGCGGAGGTGGCCATGCGCACCCGGTCGGGGCCCTCCAGCGGGTCCCGGGTGGCGAGGTAGCGCTGAGCGCCCTCGATCAGCCACTGCAGGATACCGGGCCCCTCGTCGCGGACCAGTTCGAAGGCCAGGTTGTCGATCCGGCGCTCGGCCGGCACCGTCCGCGTGAAGGGCAGCAGGCGGATACGGCGCCAGAAGGCGAAGCCGCCGGTGGACACCTCGGGCCGGTGGTTGCCCAGCAGCCACAGGTGGTGGGTGGGCGTGAACGAGAAGTAGTCCTGCCGCATCCGGCGCGCCTTGATCTTGTCGCCGCCGGTCAGCAGCCGCACCCGGGCCTCGTCGAACTTGTCGTTGGGCTTCAGCTCGCTGCACACCACCAGGCGCCGCCCGTGCAGTTCGGTCAGCTCCGTGGAGTGCTCGGAGAAGGCGCCGCGGTCCATCAGGAAGCCGGGCGGGGCGGCGTCGGCGTAGTCACCGAGGATCTGGATCATCGTGTCCAGCAGCACGGACTTGCCGTTCTTGCCCTCACCGTGCAGGAACGGCAGCACCTGCGCGCCCACGTCGCCGGTGATGGAGTAGCCCAGCATCAGGTGCAGGAAGGCGATCATCTCCCGGCCCTCGTCGTCGTCGCCGAAGGTGTCGGCGAGGAACCGGTGCCAGCGGGGCGTCTCCATGCGCTGCGGGGCCACACTGGTGGCACGGGAGTGGAAGTCGCGGGTCGGGTCCGCCTTGCGGATGTAGCCGTTGTGCAGGTCGACTACGCCGGCGGGCGTGCACAGCGCGTACGGGTCGCCGTCCAGCTCGTCGGGGTCGACGGACAGGTCGGGGGAGGCCTTGGCCTGGGTCAGCAGCGCCTTCATGCCGGCGGTGGACAGGGTGCGCCGCTTGTGGTGGGCGATCTCCCGCTCGCTGTACACGCCGCGCGGGTCGCTGTCGGGCATGTCCTCGGCCATCTCGCCCGCCGCCCACAGCGCGGCCTTCTCGCCGCCGCCGCGCTTCCAGCGGTAGCCGTCCCACACGAACCAGCCCAGTCCCTCCACGTGCCGGAACTGGTCGCGGTGCAGTCGCACGAACAGCCGGGCGTTGCCGCGGTCGGTCAGCGACGGCGGCAGGGGAGCGGTCGGCAGTCCGGTGCCCACGGCGCGGGACGCGGTCGCGGCGGCGTCCGGGTAGGCCTGCGGGGGCACCAGGGCGGGCGAGGACTGTTCGACCGTCTGCTCGAGCATCTGCAGGTCGAGCATCTGCTGAGCGGCGGCCTGTGGGTCGAACCGCGGCGTGCTCTCGGCGCTGCTCATGAACGTCCTTCGAGGTGGAGCGGACGGGCGGACCCCACGGCGAGGGCATCGTCGACGATCGCCTCGTTGCGCGCCTGCTGCCACGGTCTGGCGTGCTGGGCGACCCGTACGAGCCGGTCCCGGACCACGCTGTGGTCCAGGTGCCCGGCCGCGATCAGTCCGCCCGCGGTGTAGGCGGCCCGGTTGAGCTTCTCCGTGAACGCGGTCCCCTCGCGCGCCTCGGCGCAGCGGGCGACCTGGGCGATCAGCGGATCGAGGATCCGGTGCGCCGCGCCGGTCCGCGGGGCCCGGCGGGCCGTCGGCACCTGGTTCGGCCGGGCCGTCGGCACGTGGTCCGGCCGGGGGGACGGCGCGGGGGCCGTGCCGTCCGGCGCCCTGCGTGCTCCTGCATGGGGTGCCACCTCAGGGTTTTCGGTCGGGGTCTGGGCGATCAGGTGGCCGGTGCGGACGAGTTCGTCGTGTAGCCAGCCGGGCAGCGGCGCCGGCGTGCGGGTGGAGCCCAGCGGCCGGTACACGCCCTGTGCGGTACGGGTGGTCGGCGCCACGATGTAGCCGCCGTCGGCGCGGACGTCCACCTGCCAGGCCAGGGCCGCCCTGCTGCCGGAACCGGTGGAGCAGCGCAGCCGGGTGGCCGGATCGGGGTTGCGGTACCAGACGTGCAGACCGCCGGAGGGCGTACGGACCCGCAGGGTGTCCTCGTCGGCGGCCGGATCGGGGCGGCCGCGGTAGGCGGCCAGCAGGGCGAGGGTGTCGAAGCCGGACGCCAGCCCGTCCAGGCTCACCTGCTCGGGGATGGGGATGCCGGGCAGCAGCCGGCCGCGGTCGGGCACCTCGGCCGCGTGGGCGTCGATGTCGATGACGACCAGGCCGGCCGGGCCGCAGGCGACGCCCACGCCCGCCGACGGAGTGGCGGTCCACCAGGCGTCGATGCGCGCGGTGTCGGTCGTGGCCGCGTGGAAGCCGTGGCAGGGACGCCCGGCCGGAAGGCAGGGGCAGGCCGCCGGGGTGTGCCGGCGGCTGCGGCACTCCGGACAGTTGGCCGCGGGGGTCTTCCGTCCAGGGGCCAGCGGATGGACCGGCCAGCCCTGGGCGGCGCACCACCGCGCGACCGAGCGCGGCGGCACGGGGCCGCCCGCAGCGGTGCGTTCGCTGATCTCACCATGGCGCGGCACGCGAATCGTCCTCGTCACATCTCGTCTTCGGTCACTCCACGGCGGCCCGGCTGGAAGGTGATGCCCTGTCAGGGACCGAAGGGACTGTAATCCAGAAAGAGTGTAGGGCTCACTGGCCCAAAGGATCCCGCAGCCCCCCCGCGTGCCGTTTCTATCAGTTTTCTCGGTCCCTTGAGTCCCTTGGTCCCTGGGTGGGAGTCACCATGCGGGTGAATTGACCGCACTTCACCCTGCTGACGGGTATCCGGCACCCTGGATTCCGTCGCTCCGGAACTGTCCGGAGCGACGTCCTCCACTTCAAGAACGGGTCCCTCCGGTCCCTGGGTGGGACTGTATCGGGCCCCTGACCGGCGCGAACGACACATGGGCAGCGACCCTTCCGGGCAGGGACGCGGGCCTTTCGGTCCCTGGTTCCCCGTCCCCCTCGGCTCAGGCACTGTCCTGACGGGCCGCGTCGCGCTGCCGCTGGTGCTCGTTGAGCAGCTCCAGCATCCTGTCGAACGCGGGGTCCGGCATCTTGCGGATCAGGTGGTGGGCGAGGAAGACCCCGTCGTCGTACGGGAGCCGGGGCGGAACCGCCAGGTCGGGGCCCGTGTGGTCGCCGTTGGCCCGGTCGTCGTCCGCGTGTTCGCTCTCCGCGTGATCGCCGTCGTCGTCGCCCAGGGAGCCCAGGGCGCCCCGGGGCTCGGGGACGCCGTCCGCGGGAGCGAGGGGCGCGGACGGGGCGTGGGCCGACGACGACGCGGCAGGGACCGGGGTGAGGCGTGCGGGGGACGTCGGCCGCCGCTCGTCGTCGTCCTCGGACTCCGTCGGCCCGGGGACCGACGCGGCGGCCGACGCGGCCGGTACGGCGGGGGCCGACGGTTCCGCCGGATCCATCGAATCCATCGGAACCGCTGAATCCGCCGAATCCGCCGAATCCGTCGATCGTGCGGTTTCCGCCGGTTTCGGCGATCGGGCGGGTCCTTCCGTGCTCTCGGTCTCGGACGCCGTCGCGTACCGGGCGCCGGAGCCGGAGCCGGTGCGAGCGTCGTCGTCGGCCGGCTCGGAGGCGGCCTCCCACTCCCCCTCCCCCGGCTCCCCGCCCTCCCCGCGGGAGAGGGGAGAGAGGCCGGCCGTACGGCCGGGCGTGTCGCTCCGGTCCGAAGCGCGGTCCGAAGCGCGGTCCGAAGCCCCGTCCGGCGCCTGGTCGGGGGTGCCGGTGCCGGTGGCGTTCGCGGTGCCCGCAGCGTCGGCGTCGGACGCGGTGGATTCGACGGACCAGGCGGCGTCGGTGTCGCCGGCGGCTGACATCTGTGCGGTCGTGGCGGCCTGGTGGACCGCCGTGGACCGCTCGGCGTCAGCGGGCTCCTCCGCGGCCGTGGTCTGCCGCTCCTTGCGCCGTTCCGCCTTCTCCGCCTCCGCGCGCGCCTGCTCGCGCTTGAGCGCCTCCAGGGCGGCCTCCTGCTCCTCCGGGGGCTTGTTGCCCACGGCGCGCAGCAGGTCGATGCGCTCCTCGCCGATGCGCTCCTGGAGTTCGGGCGCGAGGTTGAGCAGGGCCAGCCGCTGGGACACCCAGCCCTGCGACTTGTGCAGCCGCTTCGCCAGCCGGGTCTGCGTGCCGTGAATGGCCAGGAGGCGTTGCAGCGCCCTGGCCTCGTCCAGGGGTTCCAGTCCCTGGCGGTGCACGTTGGCGACGAGGGCGGACTCCAGGATCGCCTCGGAGTCGGCGCCCTGGTCGTCGTCAACCATCACGTTCAGATGGGTCATTCCGGCTTCGCGGGCCGCCGCGAGCCGGCTGCTGCCGTCCACGACGACGTGCGTGGCGTCGGCGGCCAGTTCGTGCTCGCGCTCCGGGTTGGCCTTGACGTAGGCGTCGCGGTTCATCACCGTGATGGCCTGCTTCTGGCCGTGTTCGCGCAGGCTGCCGGTGAGTTCGGTGAGGTCGCCCAGGCTGGTGCGCGGGTTGTCCGGGTTGGCGCTGATGCGGTCCAGGGGCAGCCGGGTGGGCGGGGCGACGCCTTCCGTGGGGACGCCGGTCGCCGCGCCGATCGCCGTCCGGCGTGCGCTGACCGGTCGTGCGGAGGCGCCGAAACGGCCCGTTCCGAGCTGGTCGGCCTTGCTCATGAGATCTCCCGTGCGAGGGCCCGCATGCCCACCGCCTGCTGCGAGGAGGGTGCGTACGACAGAAGGGGCTGCTTCATGCGCACGGCCTCCTTCTGTTCCTTGAGGTCGCTGATGAGTCCGACCACGCGGGGGTCTTTTATGTCGACCCAGCCCTGGAGGGACGACGTGGCGATGTAGCCCCGGCGGCCGTCGTAGAGGTTGACGACGATGCCCAGGTAGTCGAGGTCCAGGGCGAGGTCGCCGCGCAGGTCCTCGATCTGGTTGGTGAGCAGGTCGTAGGCGTCGGCCGAGCTGTCTTCCGCCTGGACCACGATCAGGGCGCCGGACTGGCCGGGCCGCTCCCCCTCGCGGCGCCGGCCGTAGTAGGCGGCGGCGTCCATGCTCAGCCCGAGGCTGGGCGGACAGTCGACGAGGATGACGTCGTAGTCGCTCTCCAGCGGCAGCAGCGCCCGCTCCAGCGCGGCCTCCCTGGCCCGTACGGCCGACAGGCGCACGTCCAGCAGGAAGGCGTCGTGGCAGGCGGGCAGCAGGTGGAGCCGGCCGCCGAAGGTGCTCTCGTCGATGGAGACGAGCAGGTCGCGCAGATCGCCCTTGGGGTCGCCCGCCATGTGGTTGGTGAGGCTGTCGCCGTTCATCGGCAGCGGGGTGGCGCCGAGTTGATTGGTCAGGTGGCACTGCGGGTCGAAGTCCACCAGGAGCACCCGCAGTCCGAGACCGGGCAGGCTCTCCACGTCCAGGGGGTCGCTGTCGGCGATCTGGTCGCTGGCGCGCAGGGCCGCGGAGAGCGCCTTGGCGACCCGTACCGGATGCAGCCTGCCGGGGTCCTCCGCCAGGGCTTCGCCGACGCCGGCCGCGATGGCGGTCTTGCCGACGCCGCCCTTCTGGTTGCAGACGACGATGCGGCGGGTGACGGCCGGCCGCTCGATGTCCGGCGCCGGTGTGGTGTCGAGCCACAGCTGCACCGACTGCGCCAGTCCCTGGATGAGGGAGACCCGCCGGTCGGCGGCCACGTCGCGGAACCTCTCCCACTGGCCCTCGGGGAGGAAGGTGGAGAAGGAGTCGGCCCCGGCGGTGTCGACGGTGGCGGGGGTGGAGGCGAGGGCGAGCCAGGCGTCGATGCCCTGCTCCACGGCCGTCTGGATCTCGACGCCGTGCTGTGCGGCCCTTACCTTGAGATGCTGCCGGAGCCATCCCGGCAGTTTGGAGACGACCTTCTCGCGGTCGCTGGACGTGGCTGGCGAACTCATGGGGGACACCTTACTAACGTGCTTGATCATTCGCCCCAGCGACACGTTAGAAAGCAAAAAGAGACGATGAGTTACTCCTCATTTGTCCCCATTGGCCCATCAACGGGCCGCGTCTGAAAGGCAGTCAGGCTTTCTAAGGGGGCCGATTCGAGGCGGTCGCCGCCGACGTCGACCGGAGTGTCGCCGGAGCCCGCCACCGGCCCGGGCAGCACCGCGAAGCACCCGGAAAAATAAAAAGGGGGGGCGGATCCTGTACGCCGCGGTCACGTCCGCCGTCCGCGGGAGGCTCCGCTCACACGTGGCGCGGGCGCTCGCGAGGGAGCGGCCACTCCTCGCCACTCTCAACGTATAGCGCACGGGGGGGCTTGCGGCAAGGCCCCCGTCATACCGGAGAATCACTCGCCGACCCCCAGAACCTGCGGAAACGAGGGATCCACCGAGTGCGTTCTCTGTTGTCACCGGGCAGCGCCGCCGGCGCGGACGGACCTCTGATCGGAGCTGCTGACATGACCTCCCTGACCACCGGTGTGTTCGACCTGCCCGACCGCCTCACCGCCAAGGCCGACCCGGCGCTGATCGCCGGCGACGAGCGGCACTTCGCGGCCATCGCGACCACCCTCGAACAGACGATCGACGAACTGACCGGCCTCCTCGACGCCGAACGCAGGGCCCCCGGCGGCGTGGGCCGGCACGCGATGGACCGGGACGCGGAGGTGCACCGGCTCACCGCCCGGCTGCGCACCCTGCGCCGCTTCGGCGCCGACCTCTGCCTCGGCCGCATGGTCGGCGCGGACGACGCCGAGCCGGTCTACGTCGGACGGCTCGGCCTCACCGACAGCACGGGCCGCCGGCTGCTCATCGACTGGCGCTCCCCGGCCGCCGAGCCGTTCTTCGGCGCCACCCACGCCCACCCGATGGGCCTGGCGAGCCGGCGCCGGTACCGCTGGACCCGCGGCCGGATCAGCGACTACTGGGACGAGGTGTTCACCGCCGACGGCCTGGAGCGGCACGCCGCGCTCGACGACCAGTCCGCCTTCATCGCCACCCTGGGCGGCACCAGGTCGGCGAAGATGCGCGACGTGCTCGGCACCATCCAGGCCGACCAGGACGCGGTCATCCGGGCGGGCTCGCGCGGCGCCCTCGTCGTGGACGGCGGCCCGGGCACCGGCAAGACCGTGGTCGCGCTGCACCGCTCCGCCTACCTCCTCTACTCCGACCCGCGCCTCGGGCACCGCCGCGGCGGCGTGCTGTTCGTCGGCCCGCACCGGCCCTACCTGGCCTACGTCGCCGACGTCCTGCCCAGCCTCGGGGAGGAGGGCGTGCAGACCTGCGTCCTGCGGGACCTGGTCGCCGAGGGAGCCACGGCAGCCGACGAGACCGACCCGGAGGTGGCCCGGCTGAAGTCGTCCGCGGACCTGGTGAAGGCGATCGAGAAGGCCGTCGCGTTCTACGAGGAGCCGCCCACCGAGCCGCTGACGGTCACCACCCCCTGGTCCGACGTCCGGCTCACGGCCGACGACTGGGCCGAGGCGTTCGCGGCGGCGGAGCCGGGCACCCCGCACAACGAGGCGCGCGAGCACATCTGGGAGGCCCTGCTCACCATAATCGCGGACAAGCACGACGCCGAGGTGTCCCCGGCCCTGCTGCGCCGGGCGCTGCGGAACGACGAGGAGCTGACCGGCGCCCTGGGCCGCGCCTGGCCGCTGCTCGAAGCGGCCGACCTGGTCTCGGACCTGTGGACGGTGCCCGCGTATCTGCGCATGTGCGCCCCCTGGCTGAGCCGCGAGGAGGTCCGCACCCTGCAACGCGCCGACGCGCGGGCCTGGACGGTGTCCGATCTGCCGCTGCTGGACGCGGCCCGGCAGCGGCTCGGCGACCCGGCGGCGGCCCGCCGCGCCCGCCGGCGGGCGGCCTCCCTGGCCGCCGAACGCGAACGCATGGCCGCCGTCATCGACACCGTGCTCGCCGCCGACGACGACGGCGAAGGGGCGGTGACGATGCTGCACGGCGCCGACCTGCGCAACAGCCTGGTCGACGAGAACGCGCTGCCCGCCGTCGAACCCGACGTGCTCGCCGGGCCGTTCGCACACGTCGTCGTGGACGAGGCGCAGGAACTGACCGACGCGGAGTGGCAGATGCTGCTGCTGCGCTGCCCGTCCCGGAGCTTCACCGTCGTCGGTGACCGCGCGCAGGCCAGGCACGGATTCACCGAGTCGTGGCGGGAGCGGCTCGAAAGGGTCGGATTCGACCGGATCGGCATCGCCTCGCTGAGCGTCAACTACCGCACACCGCAAGAGGTGATGACCGAGGCGGAACCGGTCATCCGGGCCGCGCTGCCGGACGCCAACGTGCCGGCGTCCATCCGCGCCAGCGGCATCCCCGTCCGCCACGGGTCCGCCGCGGAGCTGGAGTCGGTGCTCGACACGTGGCTCGCCGAGAACGCCGACGGGACCGCCTGCGTCATCGGCGCGCCCGCGTTCCGGGCGACGTCCCGGGTGCGGTCGCTGACCCCGCGGTTGGCCAAGGGACTCGAGTTCGACCTGGTCGTGGTGGTCGACCCGGAGGAGTTCGGCGAAGGCGTCGAGGGAGCGGTCGACCGCTATGTCGCCATGACCCGGGCGACCCGGCAACTCGTCGTCCTCACCAGCTCCTGAGGGCGGGCGCGGGCCGGCCCGGTCGCCGTGGGCGGTGTGCCGGGGCGGGGGCCGTGCCGGTACGGACGGCCCACGCCCAGCCCCACGTGTGTGCACCGCGCGGTGCGGCATCCGGCGGCGGACGACGACCGGGTGTGGCCGTCGGCGGCCGCGGCCACATGTGTCCGCGCCGCCGGATCAGGCGGCGCCGGCCCGCTCCTCGTCCTTCGCCTGGCCCACCACGGTGTACATGACCGACCGGCCCTGCTTGTGCCGCTGGATGCGTCCCTTGGCGACCAGCGCCTCCAGGGTGTTGCGCACGACCTGCGGGGTGGGCTCACGGTCCGGGTGTGCGCGCAGCAGTTCCTCGCGCAGCTCCGCGGCGAGGCGCGGCTCGCTGTGTCCGTCGAGCAGGCCCAGCAGGAGGTCGCGGAGCAGGGCCTGCGACTCGTCCTTCTTCGCCGCGGCCTTGCCGGCGGTCTTGCCGGCGGTGGCCTTGGCCGCGGTCTTCGCGGCGCTCTTCGGGGCGCCCTTCGCGGCGGTCTTGCCGGCGGCCCGCGGGGTGCTCTTGGCGGCCCGCTTCTTCGCGGCGGTCTTGGCCGGCTTGGCCGCGGCCTTGGCGGCGTCCTCGCCCTCGGCGGGCGCGGGCCGCTCGGCCGGGGTCTCCTCGGCGGGGGCCTCGGCGGAGGTGTCCGGTGCGGCCGGGGCCGGGACGGACCGCGGCGCCTGCTCGGCGGCGGGCTCGGGCTCGTGCCGCGCCTGCTGCGGCACGTGTGCCGAGTCGGCGGCGGGGTGTCCCGCGAGGCTCAGGATGTCCAGC
Organism: Streptomyces similanensis; assembly: GCF_039543625.1. Classification (NCBI taxonomy): domain Bacteria; kingdom Bacillati; phylum Actinomycetota; class Actinomycetes; order Kitasatosporales; family Streptomycetaceae; genus Streptomyces; species Streptomyces similanensis. Next base: position 133,301 of record NZ_BAABKC010000002.1, read on the forward strand.
AGCAGGGTCTCCTCCTGCCGCAGGGCCTCCAACTGACTGGTCAGCTCTTGCTGGTGGCGCCGGTTCTCCGCGAGATCCGACGCGGCTTGCTCGGCATACCGCGACCGGACCGTGGCGGTGGCTGATTGGGTGGGCACAGCCGTTCACTTCCTTTGGGTGGATGACGCTGCGCATGCTACTGGGGTGTCAGGGCCGTGCCGAGTGCCGGGGATGAACGCGATCCGCGTCGCGAACCCGCATCACCCCTTGCCACGTGGGCCGCCGAGGTGTGCCGAGCCGGTTCCGGGCCGTGTGGCGGCCGCTGAAAAACCGCCGTTTCGAGTGTCACCCGGGCTTTGACGGAGCGGGTTTCCGCGACCGGGCACTCCGGTCCGCCGGCCGGGCGCGTCGGGGCCGCGGGTGTGCACCGGCAACCCCGCGGCCGGGGACCGGAGTTCGATGAACGTAGCACCGTTGAAAGTTTTGCGAAAGAGTTTGCGAGGCGCTCGGCCCGGCTCTCTCCTGCCGAACTTCTCTCACTGCGCGAGGGGTTGACCGGCTGTGACGCGCGCCGTACGGTCTCGGCCGCAATCTCTTGCAGCAAGAACCAGCGCGGCAAGGGACGGAACCCGGCCTCCCGCGGCACGGCGCGTCGCCATCGGGGCCGTTGCTCCGGTACACCCCACTTCCACGACTGGAGACACCATGGCCTCAAAGACCGTGGCCGCTGCACTCGCCGTACTGGCGGGAGCCGCTGCGGCCGTCACGGCACCCACGCCGGCGCAGGCGAGCGCGCCCGGCGGCAAGGACGTCACCGCGGTGATGTTCGAGTGGAACTTCGCCTCCGTCGCCAGGGCCTGCACCGACGAACTGGGCCCCGACGGGTACGGGTACGTCCAGGTCTCGCCGCCCAACGAGCACATCCAGGGCAGCACCTGGTGGACGGCGTACCAGCCGGTCAGCTACCGGATCGGCACCAAGCTGGGCGACCGCGCCGCCTTCAGGAAGATGGTCGACACCTGCCACGCCGCCGGCGTCAAGGTGGTCGCCGACGCCGTCGTCAACCACATGGCGAACGGCTCCGGCACCGGCACCGCCGGCTCGTCCTTCACCAAGTACGACTACCCCGGCCTCTACTCGGCCGCCGACATGGACGACTGCACGTCGACGGTCACCGACTACGCGGACCGCTGGAACGTGCAGCACTGCGAACTGGTCGGCCTGCCCGACCTGGACACAAGCGAGGAGTACGTCCGCAAGACCATCGCCGGCTACCTCGACGACCTGCTCTCCCTCGGCGTCGACGGCTTCCGGATCGACGCCGCCAAGCACATCGCCGAGGACGACCTCGCGAACATCAAGTCCCGGCTCACCGACCCCGGCGTCTACTGGAAGCAGGAGACCATCGGCGCCGCCGGGGAGGCCGTCCAGCCGTCCGAGTACTACAACACCGGCGACGTCCAGGAGTTCCACTACGCCTACGACCTCAAGCGGGTCTTCGGCAGCGAGAAGCTCGCCGAGCTGAAGAACTTCGGCGAGGCGTGGGGCTACGTGCCCAGCGGCAAGGCGTCGGTGTTCGTCACCAACCACGACACCGAACGCAACGGCACCACCCTCACCTACAAGAACGGTGCCGCCTACACCCTCGCCCACGTCTTCATGCTGGCCTGGCCCTACGGCTCCCCCGACGTGCACTCCGGCTACGAGTTCACCGACAACGATGCCGCCGGACCGGACAACGGCCAGGTGAGCGCCTGCTACACCGACGGCTGGAAGTGCCAGCACGCCTGGCGCGAGATCGCGAGCATGGTCAAGTTCCGCAACACCGCCGCCGGGAGCGCGGTGACGAACTGGTGGGACGACGGCGGCAACCAGATCGCCTTCGGCCGCGGCGACAAGGCGTACGTCGCCATCAACCACGAGGGCGCCTCGCTGACCCGCACCTTCCAGACCTCGCTGCCCGCCGGCGACTACTGCGACGTGCAGAGCGGCAAGGGCGTCACGGTGAACTCCGCCGGCCGGTTCACCGCCACCCTCGGCGCCGACACCGCCCTCGCCCTGCACGTGGGCGCGAGGACCTGCGGCGGCGGCACCGGCGGGGACAGCGGCGGGAGCACGGCCACAGGCGCGTCGTTCAACGTCAACGCCACCACCCAGTGGGGCCAGAACATCTACGTCACCGGGGACAACGCCGCCCTCGGCGGCTGGAACACCGGCGCCGCCCTCAAGCTGGACCCGGCGAGCTACCCCGTCTGGAAGCTGACGGTGTCCCTGCCGGCCGGCACGTCCTTCGCGTACAAGTACCTGCGCAAGGACGCGAACGGCAACGTCACCTGGGAGAGCGGCGCCAACCGCACCGCCACCGTCGGCTCCGGCGGCCTGGTCACCCTGAACGACACCTGGCGCGACTGAACCCCGCCGACACCACCGTGCTCGCGGGGCGGCGGCGTCGCGGGCACGGCTGAGGGGCCCGGATCCCATATGCGGATCCGAGCCCCTCAGGGGCGTTCCGACCGGCTGCCGTCACGGACGACGGCTACCAGGGTTCGCGATAACAAGCGATCAGGCGCAGGTTATGCCGATGCAGATGGTGTTCAGCGCCGTGAGCAGACCGACACAGGCACAGGTGCCGCCGTACGAGGCGCCGTCCATCTCGACGGGCTCCGTCTCGGGCAGGGCGTGCAGCTCGGCCAGCAGCTCGAGGTCCAGGTTTTCCATGGGGGGTTCCTTTCCTTCTGTGGGGAGGTGAGCGGCGAAGGGACGCTGCTCAGGTTGTGGCGACCGGATGGAGCGCGGTACGCGCCACCCGGGGGTCTGTGGGGTGGTGGTCCCGGACCGGCGGCGGAACCGTCCAGAGCCGGGGCGAGGTGTGCCGCAGCCGCAGCAGGAAGGCCAGGATCCCGGCCGACCCGTCGCTCCAGCTGGTCGAGACGTCCCCGTACTCGTTCGGGAAGACGAGGTGGCCGTGTCGCCGGGCGCGCTGGGTGAGCAGGAGGCGGGCCAGCTCCTCGGCCAGGGCGCGGTGGGCGTCGTCCCCGGTGGCGGCGGCCATGTCGAGCAGGAAGTCGCCGTTGCCGGCCAGCCCGTGGCACTGGGTGAGCGGGGCGCGCGAGGCGTACTCCGCCACGGCACGGGTGGCGCGGTGCGCGAGGTCGCCGAACCGGTCGTCGCCGGTGGCCTGGTACAGCCGGACCAGGAAGGCGCCGATGCCGGCGGACCCGTGGCACCAGTAGGGGGTCGTGGGCTCGTTGGCGGCCTGGGCGGGCCAGTGCGCGGCCTCGCCGATGAGCACGGCGTTGGCCATCAGGTGCTCGCCCGCGTCCACGGCCAGGTCCAGCAGGTCGGACCGCCGGGCGGCCAGCGCGGTGGACAGCAGGAACGTGCCGATCCCGGCGACGCCGTGCGCGAACCCGAGGTAGCGCTTGCCGGCCAGCCGGGAGACGGCCTCGGCGGGCGCCGCCCAGCTCACTCCGGTCGGCTCGGGCTCCGCCGCCGCGGCCAGTTCGTCGGCGGCGGCGACGGCCAGCTCCATGAAACGGGCGTCGCCGGTGCGGTTCCACAGGTGCAGCGCGGCCAGCCCGCTGCCCGCGGTGCCGTGCGTGATGTCGTGGCTGGGTGTGGCCGCCTGCGGCGCGAGAGCCAGTGCGAGGGCGTGGTCGGTGAGCCGGCGGTCCTCCACGGCGCGGCCCGCGTCGTACAGCGCCCACGCGGTGCCGCGTTCGCCGAAGTGCAGACCGGGGCGCGCCTGCCCGGGGTCGGTGTGCCGGGCGATCCAGTGGCCCGCGGTGGCGATCACCTCGGGCAGACGGGGATCGCCGGTCAGCTCGAAGTACCGCGTCAGCACGGCCAGGACACCGGCCGCGCCCTGCTGGACGGTGCACGGGGCGGTCTCCCCCGCGGTGGTGGAGACCGGCCAGAGCCGGCCGCCCTCACCCGGTGCCATCGTCGCGACGAGATGGTCCACGATCCCGGCCACCGGGTCCTGCTCGCCCTCCGGCGCGGGCGGCGCGGCGGGGCGACGGCCGCCCGGGGTGTGCCGTACCGGCGGGGCCGCCGTGAGGGTGCGCAGCGCCGTGCGCGCTCTGGTCAGGTCCCAGCGGGCGGCGGGCTCGTCCCGCATCAGCCCGAGGATCATCGCCACCAGCCCGTCGGCCAGCCCGAGCCGGGGGGCGCAGGCGGCCAGCCAGGCGGCGAGCCGCTGCTCCACGGGCCGGCCGGCGGGCTCGTCGTCCAGCAGGATCGGCACCCGGCCCACCAGGACGAAGCAGGCGGTGGCGCCGACGCTGTAGTAGTCGGCGGTCGGGGCCACGGGCGCGTCGACCAGGCGCTCGGGCGCGCTGAAGCCGGGGGTGCCCAGCCGGGTCGGCGGCGCGGACGCCTCGTCCAGGACGGTGAGTTCGAGGTCGATCAGGCACAGGCTGCCGTCCGGTCGGACCATGACGTTGCCGGGAGTGAGGTCGCGCAGCACGCAGCCCTGCGCGTGCGCCGCGGCCACCAGGTCCACCAGCTGCTCGACCACGGCGAGCGCGTCGGCCCGGTAGCGGTCGGCGCCTGAGCGGCGGAACCGCTCCGACACCCAGGTGCGCAGCGTGCCCCCGGGCACCTCCTCCTCGGCCAGGAACAGGTGCCGGCCGTGTTCGAACAGGGCCAGCGGCGCCGGGGCGAGACCGAGTCCGTCGAGCCGCTCCAGCGCGTGCGCCTCGGCCCGCAGCCAGGCCTGTACGTCGCGGCCGTCGGCGTCCGCCTCCACGTGCGGCCGGGCCTCCTTGATGACCACCGGGTCACCGGTGCGCAGGTCGGTGCCCCGGTAGACACCGCCCTTGTTGGTGTGCCGGATCGCCTCCCGCACGGTGAAGCGGCCGCCGAGGGTCAGCGGGCCGGCGGCGCGGGCCGCGGCGGCCGGGTCGGCGGCGGCGCGCTCGTCAGGGGCGGCGGACGCGGCCGGCCGGTCCGCGGCGGGTGTGGCGGCGGGCGCCGCGGGTGTGACGGGGAAGGGGCAGACGGCCCAGGACGGGGGCAGGTACTGGCCGGTCCGGCGGTCCTCCACCGGGTTGCCGTCGGGGTCCTTGATGTACGGCACCAACAGGCCCTCGTCCGACAGCCGCCGCCGGGCCACGAACGCACCGTAGCGGTAGTGCACCACGCTGCCCGGCGCGTACGCCCGGTCGGAGAGGATCTGCGGCCCGGCGAGCCCGTCCGTGGCCCGGTGCAGTTCCTGCGCCAGACGGACCGCGGCGGCCTCGTCCCGCGGGTAGACGGTGAGGAATTTCCCCGAGCTGCCCCGGGGCGTGCTGCGCGAGTTGAGCACGCTCACCTTCTCCCGCGACCGGGCGAACTTGAACGCGGAGTCCTCCGCGAGCAGCACGCCGAGTGCCTGGGTGAGGACCGCCGGCGCGGAGGCGACCGTCGCCGACAGGTGCAGCTTCCAGCCCTGTTCGGGCGTCGTCGCGGAGAGGGGGGTGACATGGCACCACGTCCCGTCGGCGACGCTCCGCCAGCGCGCGCCGGTGGCGGTGGCGCGGAGTGCTTCGCCCAGGAGGCGCTCGAGGTCGCCTGCCGTGTCGACGTGCCCGGTCATCTCAGTCCCTTCCACTCGGACGGGAGGTGATTCCCGTCCTGCGGTCAGGACCAAGGTGCTCACATCCGCGCGCCGTTGGCGCGCGGTGCCGCGCAGACGGGTGACGACCTCACACGAGAGGCGGAAGGCGGGTGTGTCCGGCGGGGGTCGGGTGTGTGGTCCGAAGGGCGCGCCGTGCGGGGGCTACGGGGCCGTCGTCGGCCGGGGGAGTGCGCTCGTCAGGCAGAAGGGGTGGCCCGCCGGGTCCGCGAGGACGCGCCATCTCGCCCCGCCCGGCTGGCAGTCCGGCTTGGTCGCGCCCAACTCCAGCAGCCTGGCTTCCGCTTCGTCCAGGTCGTCCACCTCGAAGTCGAGGTGGATCTGCTGCGGCACGCCCTGGCCGGGCCAGCTCGGAGGACGGTGGTCGTCGACCCGCTGGAACCCGATCATGAGCCCGCCCTCCTGGACCAGACCCGCGAAGTCGGCGTCGGACCCGGGATGCGGCTCCAGCGCGGTGGCCCGCCGGTAGAACTCCATCAACGCCTCGGGGTCGGGGCAGTCGAGGGTGATCGCCGTCGGTCTCATCAACGGGGGCATGGCAACTCCGGGGCAGTCGACGGGCGGGGCGGACACGTGCGGTGTCACACCGTAGTGACCGACTCCGGTCCGCACGAACCCCGCACCGCCCGGACCGTCCGGGAACAGGGACCCTCGAGCACCGGACCGCTCGGGAACAGGGCCGATCGGCCCTGGCCTTCCGGCCCCGATCGGGGAAAGGATGCCAGGGTAGGCAGAACACATCACGAGGAGTGACCGATGGCGGACCGCGAGCAGGCAGACCCCGACACCCCGATCCGGGTCTTCCTCCTCGACGACCACGAGGTGGTACGCCGTGGGGTGCACGACCTGCTGAGCGACGAGACGGACATCGAGGTGGTCGGCGAGGCCGGCACCGTCGAACAGGCCCTGGTGCGGGTGCCCGCGCTGCGCCCGGACGTGGCGGTGCTGGACGTGCGGCTGCCGGACGGCGACGGGGTGACCGTCTGCCGCGAGCTGCGCTCCCGGCTGCCGGAACTGGCCTGTCTGATGCTGACCTCTTTCGACGACGAGGAAGCGCTGCTCGACTCGATCATGGCGGGCGCCTCCGGCTATGTGCTCAAGCAGATCCAGGGCTCGGACCTGGTCTCGGCGGTGCGCACCGTGGCCCGCGGCCAGTCGCTGCTCGACCCCAGCGCCACCACGAAGCTGATGGCCCGGCTGCGCGGCGGACCACGGCAGGAGGAGCAGCCGGACGCGCTGCCCGGCCTGACCGAGCGGGAGCGGGAGATCCTGGCGCTGATCGGCGAGGGGCTCACCAACCGGCAGATCGGCCAGCGCCTCTACCTCGCCGAGAAGACGGTCAAGAACCACATCTCCCGGCTGCTCGCCAAGCTCGGCGTGGAGCGCCGTATCCAGGCCGCCGTCATCGCCACCGAGGCCCGGGACCGACTGCGCGGCGACCACCACTGACGATCCCGCGCGGGCCCGTCCGCGCGGTGCCCCATCGCCGTGCGGTTCCCCTGCGCCAGCCGCTACTGTGACCGCAGAGCAGTACGTATTTCGGCACGTCGTGGCATGGAGGAACAGCGGTGGGAAGCTCCGGGGAGGCCGCCCGCGTCCGCCTGCCGCAGCTGCGCCTGGACGAGCTGCTGGAGGAACTCCAGGCCCGCCTGGACGCGGCGCGCGGCACCAGGGACCGGGTGCACAGCCTGCTGGAGGCGGTGCTCTCCGTCGGCCGGGAGCTCGATCTCGAACAGGTCCTGCACAGCATCGTGGAAGCGGCGGCGACACTCGTCGACGCGGAGTACGCGGCGCTCGGGGTGATCGGCCCGGACGGCCGGCGGCTGTCCGCGTTCCACACCATCGGGGTCGGCGAGGAGCAGATCGCCAGGATCGGACCGTATCCGGAAGGGCACGGGATCCTCGGCGAGTTGATCCGGCATCCGGAGCCGTTGCGGCTGGGGAAGCTGTCGGAGCACCCGTCGTCGTACGGGTTCCCGGCGCACCATCCGCCGATGAGCACGTTTCTGGGTGTGCCGATCCGGGTGCGGGAGCAGGTGTTCGGAAACCTGTACCTGACGGAGAAGCGGGGCGGCGCGGAGTTCGACGAGGAGGACGAGTCGGTCCTGTCCACGCTGGCGGTGGCGGCGGGGGTGGCGATCGACAACGCGCGGCTGTACGAGGAGTCGCGGCTGCGGGAGCGGTGGCTGCGCGCCAACGCGGAGATCACCCGCAGCCTGATGTCCGGCGCCGCCCAGACGGACGTCCTCAAGCTGATCGCCGAACGCGCCCGGGAGATCACCGGCGCGGCCCTGGCCGCGATGTCCACCCCGGTGCGGGGCACCGACACGCTCACCGTGGACGTGGCCATCGGACAGCAGGCGGAGGCACACCGCGGTCTGGTGCTGTCCGTGGAGGGCACCCTGACGGGCAAGGCGTTCGCCGACGGCGCGCCCGTGCGCAGCCCGGACGTCGCGCACGACGAGCGGGTCTCGGCCGGACCGCCCCGGTTCACCGGCCTCGGACCCGCCGTGGCCGTCCCGATCGGCGCCGGCGACCACATCCGGGGCGTGGTGCTGCTCGCCCGGGAGGCCGGGGCCACCGACTTCTCCGACAAGGAACTCGAACCGCTCAAGAGCTTCGCGGGGCAGGCGGCGCTGGCGATGGAACTGGCCGAGCGGCGGCAGGACGCCGAGCAGATCGCGTTGCTGGAGGACCGCGACCGGATCGCCCGCGATCTGCACGACCTGGCCATCCAGCGGCTGTTCGCCACGGGGATGACGCTCCAGAGCGCGGGCCGGTTCATCGACCATGAGGGCGCCAAGGAGCGGGTGCTGCGGGCGGTGGACGACCTGGACGAGACGATCAAGATCATCCGATCGACCATCTTCGGGCTGCGCACCCGCGACGACGAGACGGCCCCCGGGCTGCGCGCCCGGATCGTACGGGTGGTGGGCGAGGTCGCGCCCGTACTCGGCTTCGCCCCCAGCCTGCGCATGGAAGGGCTGCTCGACACCCATGTGACCCGGGAGACCGCCGACCATGTGGTGGCGGTGCTGTCCGAGGCGCTGACGAACGTCGCCCGGCACGCGCGGGCCGGACGCGCGGACGTGGCGCTGGAGACGGACGGCAGGACCGTGCGCCTCACGGTCACCGACAACGGCGTCGGCATCCCGGCCGGGGGCCGGCGCAGCGGGCTGGCCAACATGGCCGAACGCGCCCGGCAGCTCGGCGGCGACCTGGAGTGGACCACGCCCGAGGGCGGCGGAACGACCCTGTCCTGGCACGCCCCGGTGGGCGGCGGCCCGCAGAGCGCGTAGGAGCACGAGGGCGCGGGGCGGCGCGCGGAGCCACCGCCCCCTCGCACCGGCGTACGCCCCACTCGTGCGCCCCGTCGCGTCCGCCTCAGCCCTCAGCTCGCAGCCCTCAGCCTCCTGCCTCGTCCCGTCTGTCTCCGCCCGTCTTCTGGTCCCATCTGGGGCCGGTCAGGTCCCACTCCGTGGCCCACCGCTCAGCGCGCCGCCGGTCGAGCCGCCGGCGCGGCACGGCGGCGGCCCCGTGGACGAGCGCGGCCGGCCCGAGCGCGGCCGACGCGCCGAAGAAGACGGCCCCGCCGCTCGTCGCCGCTCGTCGCCCCGCCGCCCGCCGCGCGGACGCCTTCCCGATGCCCGCGCCGGTCCTCGTGACCCTGCTGCCGCGCACGGCCCCACCTCCTCGGTCCCTGCCCGCGAATGTTCCGGCGGCGGGCGCGGTGGGACAGGGGCCGGACGGGCCCGTCCCGCCGGGACCACCGGCCGCGACCGGCGCTCCGGCGACGCCGGGACCGGGCCGTTCTCCGCGCCGGACGGGACCCACGGCCCTCGTCCGGCGGGCCGCGGGCGCCGAGGATGGGGGGGACAGGCGAAACGGCCGCGGTGGCCGTACGAGGTGGAGAGACGGACCCGCTGATGTACCGCAACGACGGATTCCGCGAACTCGAACGACCGGAGTGCCTGCGGCTGCTGGCCAAGGCGCCGGTGGGCCGTGTGGTCCACACGCGTCATGCCCTGCCCGCCGTGCTCCCGGTCAACTTCTGGCTGGACGACGACGGGGCGGTGGTGCTGCGCACGGCCGCGGATTCCGGGCTGGTCCGCGCGGTCGACGGCGCGATCGTCGCCTTCGAGGCCGACGAGGTGGACGCGGCGGCCCACTCCGGGTGGAGCGTCGTGGTCACCGGCACCGCCTCGGTGGTGGGCGACGCCGGCGAGCGGCGCCGCCTGGACCGTGACGTGCCGTGTTCCTGGGCGCCCTCGCCGCGGGAGGTGTTCGTCCGCATCGAGCCGGAGCTCGTCACGGGCCGCGAACTCGTCGGCGGCCTCACCGCGTACGGCCTCGGACGCTTCTTGTGACCCCGGCCCGGTTCGTCACTTCGGGCCGCTTCGTCACCTCGGCTCAGTTCGTCGGCCAGTTCGGCAGGTCGGCGTGCCGGACCCGGTACCCGCCCTCGGTGACGGGCGCGAACGGGGCGGGCGCCATGCAGGAGTTCACCGCGTCCTCGTGCCGCGGCGTGCCGGTGGTCCAGTTCACCGTGTCGTCCCAGGAGTACCCGACTCGGTCCCCCGAGGCCCTCCCCCGCTCGTCCGTGCCGCCGTCGTACACGCTGAACCCCATCCGCTCGCCCAGCCAGTGCGGCCCTCCGGGGCTCACCTTGGTGATGACCGCGGTCAGGGAGGCGGAGCCGGGCGCGGTCACCAGACAGTCGACCGCGCCCTCGGCGGTGTAGGTGATGTGCTCCCGCGCCGAGTAGTGCGAGACCTTCACCGTGCCGCGTGCGTCGGTCGGCAGCCCGCCGGTCCCGGGCAGGCCGGGGATCGGCCGGCTGAAGGGGGCGGCGTACGCGTCGAACGTCAGCGAACGGACGTCGTCGTCGGCCAGGTAGGGCAGCCGGAACTCGGCGGACCCGGTGACGCTCGCTCGCACCGGCCGTTCCCGCGGACCGCCGGACGCCACGGTGACGCCGGTGATCGCGGTGGCCGCGACCGCCACGGCCAGGGCCACGACCACGACCTTGCGGGTGTGCCGGGGGGAACGCGCGAGACGTACGGTGCTCGCGGTGCGTACAGGACGTAAGGGATGTGAAGGATGTGAAGGACATACAGGACTCACAGAAGTCTCCAGTCGTCGCGAGGTGCGCGCGGCGGCGGGTCGCCGTCTCGTCTGGTGTCATCCTGCGGACCGGATGTGCCGGACGCGTCAGCCCACGGAGGTCAACGCCCGTCGGACCGGAGTCGTACGGCCACCGCGAGCGTGCGCCCGCAGGCTGACCCCCGGGTGTGCGGAAGCCCGCCCTCCGTGCGGACCGGGGCCCGTACGAGGTGTTCGGGACGGGCCCGCTCGGGACCAACGGCCCTGTGGCCGGGGCCGCTCGGCGCTGTGACCGCACCGCCCGCGCGGCGTACGGTGAGATTGATCGAATCGGAGGCAGCGCACGCACCACCGCATCCCCGACCGGCCCGGCATCCCCCGTCCCAAGCCGGACGGGCGCGGCGTGGCGCCTGTGTCGTCCTCCGGTTCGGTCCCCGTCCGGCCGCCGGCGGCCACGTCTGCCCTGACTGCCGCCCGGCCGGACGCACCTGTCCTCGGCGTCCGGCGGCCGCGAACGATACGACCTGCCTCGCGCGCACGGCCGCGGACGACTCCCGTCCCTCCCGACGGCGGCCCGTCGGTCCCGGGACCCGCGGCCCCGCGAGAGGACCGCTGAGCCCTCGCCCCGCACGGACGCGGCGGCGCAGAGTGGCGGTGGAACCAAAGCCGTGGGAGTGCGTGAAGGAGCCGGCATGCGGACACCGGAAGTCGACGCGACAGCCGTGGAGAACCTGCTGTACGCGGCCGTGGCGGCGCCGTCGATGCACAACACCCAGCCCTGGCGGTTCGGCCTGGAGCCGGACACCTGCTCGATCCACGTCCGCGCCGACCGGGCGCGACGGTTGCCCCTGTCCGATCCGCGACAGCGCGCCCAGCACCTGGCGGTGGGCGCGGCCGTCCTCAACCTGCGGGTGGCCGCAGCGCACTTGGGCTGGGAGCCCGCCGTACGGCTGCTGCCCGGGCAGGCGACCGGCTGACCCGGCGGCACCGGTTCCCACGCCGCCGGGCGCCGGGCTCAGCCCGCCGTGGTGCGCAGGTCCACGAGTTCGCGGCCGGTGACCATCGCGGACTCGATCCTGATGAACACGTCGTCCCTGATGGGCATCCAGGAGTGCGGCCCGGTCCGCAGCAGACGCTCGTGCTCGGCCGGATCGGTGACGACGCCGGCCTGCCCGGTGACGACCACGCTCCAGCCGGACCGGCTCCGCGCGTCGAACGCGTCCGCCTCGAAGGCGACCACGACCCCGTCGACCGCGCGCACCAGGTCGGAACCGGCCGAGGTGCGCAGCAGCACGGACGAGTCCGGGTCCAGGGCGAAGTTCACCGGCAGTACGGCGGGCAGCGCCTGCCGGGTGTACACCACCCGGCCGACCGGCACCTCGGCCAGCAGGCGCAGGCACTCCGGCCGGTCCAGGGAGCGAAAGCCGTCGTTCGTCAGCATCCCTCCATCGTCCCCAGCCGCCGCACCGATGGTTAGGGCCGATCGGCCCCCCTTCGGGTACCGGGCCGGTCGCGGCGGATGCGACGGTGGGGGAATGGACAACAGCCGCGCCCCCGCCCCCGGGCGGCCCCCCGTACGCGGGATCGACCACGTCGGCGTCACCGTGCCCGACATCGAGGCCGCGACCGACTTCTTCACCCGGGCCCTGGGCGCCGAGGTGCTCTACGACACCCTGCGCCGGGCGGACGGGCCGAACAGCGGGGCCGCGATGGAACAGCGGCTCGGTGTGCCGCCGGGCACCGCCCAGCGGGCGATCCGGATGCTGTCCCTGCCGCACGGCCCCGGCCTCGAACTCTTCGAGTTCGACGCGCTGGAGCAGCGGCCCCCGGCACTGCCGTGCGACCTCGGCTGGCAGCACCTCGCCGTCTACGTCGACGACCTCGAACACGCCGTCGCCCGCGTCGAGGCGGCGGGCGGCCGCGCCCTGTCCGAACCCGGCCCGCTGCCCGGGCCGGAAGCGGGCCCGCGCAACCGCATGGTCTACACGCACACCCCATGGGGCAGCACCCTCGAACTGATCACCTACCCGGACCCCCAGCCCTACGAGGAGCACACCTCACGCCGCCGCCGGCGCCCCTGACCCCGCCGACACCGCACGCCGCTCACTCCTGGTCCCAGTCCCAGGTGTCGAAGTAGGCGCCCACACCCGTCCGGCGGGCCTCCATCACGGCCTCCAGCCGCTCGAAGTCCCGCGGCGGCATCAGCGACCGCCACTCCCGCAACGGCAGGACCCGCACCTCGTCGTGCTCCTCGGGGTCCAGGACGATGCCGCGGATCTGCTCCCCGGTGAGCCGCCCGCCGTCGAAGACCGTGCCCATCGTGCTGTACGGCCACTCCGCGCCCGGCAGCCCGAACACCGTCGCGAGGAGCCGCGGCGGCCCGGCCACCGTGATGCCGGTCTCCTCGCGGCACTCCCGGACGGCCGTCTGCCAGGGGCGCTCCCCGGGGTCCATGGTGCCGCCCGCCAGCTGCCACGGGTGGGTCGGGCTGTAGACGGAGTGCAGCTGGACGGGCCGGTCGCACTCGTCGGTGAGGAGGACGGCGGAGAAGCCGGTCGCCTTCATCACCGTCTCCGCGTACTGCTCGGGCGGCAGCCAGACCCGGCCGCCCCGGTGCGGGCGGGGTACGGCAGCGGTGCGGGGCGAGGGGTCCATGCTGCTGCTCCGGGGAGTGTGCTGCGGACAGGTAACAGGTAATAGGAACAACGCAGGCCGTCCCCTGTCCGTCACGGCCTGCGGCGGGTGGAATTGGCCCCGTGTCGGGGTCAGTCGACCGGCCAGGTGTGGACCGGGGCGTTGAGGTGCATGTACTCGATGTACTGCTCCGTCATCCGCCGCAGCGACTCATGGCGGCCGGAGCGGGCGGTGGCGTCCAGGCGGTGGAACATCTCCTTCTGCCAGACCGCCCCGTTGCGTCCGGTCACGCACCGCTGCTCGATCACGCCGAGCAGCGGCTCCCGCCAGGCGTCGTCCATGCCGGACAGCTCCAGTCCCCGGTGCGCCATCGGCAGCAGCCGGCGCAGGACGAGTTCGGGCACCGGCACCTCGCCCATGCCGGGCCAGTACAGCCGTCCCTCGATGCCGTGCCGGGCGGCCGTGTGCAGGTTGTCCTCGGCGGCCGAGAAGGACATCCGCGACCACACCGGCCGGTCCTCCTCCACCAGGGCGCGGGTGAGCCCGTAGTAGAAGGCGCCGTTGGCCAGGGTGTCGGCGACGGTCGGTCCGGCGGGCAGCACCCGGTTCTCCACCCTCAGGTGCGGCTTGTCCTGGGCGATGGCGTAGACCGGCCGGTTCCAGCGGTAGATGGTGCCGTTGTGCAGGGTCAGTTCGCCCAGTTCGGGGATGTCGCCGCGGTCCAGGGTCTCCCCGGGGTCCTGGTCGTCGCAGAGCGGGAGCAGGGCCGGGAAGTAGCGCAGGTTCTCCTCGAAGAGGTCGAAGACGCTGTTGATCCACCGCTCCCCGAACCACACCCGGGGCCGCACGCCCTGCACCTTGATCTCCTCGGGGCGGGTGTCGGTGGCCTGTTCGAACAAGGGAATACGTGTCTCGTGCCACAGCTCCTTGCCGAACAGGAACGGCGAGTTGGCCGCCAGCGCCACCTGGACGCCGGCCACCGCCTGGGCCGCGTTCCAGTAGCCGGCGAACTCCTCCGGGGAGACCTGGAGATGGAACTGGGTGCTGGTGCAGGCGGCCTCCGGCGTGATGGTGTCCGCGTACGTCCGCAGCCGGTCCACCCCGTCCACCTCGATGCGCAGGTCCTCGCCCCGGGCGGCGAAGACCTGGTCGTTGAGCAGCCGGTAGCGCGGGTTCTCCGAGAGCGCCGCGTGGCCGACGTCCTCCTGCCGCAGCGTCGGCAGGATGCCGATCATGATCAGGTGGGCGCCGACCGTCCCGGCCCGGTGGTCGGCGTGGTTCAGCGCGGCGCGGATCTCCGACTCCCAGGCGTCGGGGCCGCCCGCCGTCAGCCGGCGCGGCGGAATGTTGGTCTCCAGGTTGAACCGGCCCAGCTCGGTGGACCAGGCGGGGTCCGCGATCGCCTCCAGTACGTCGCAATTGCGCATCGTCGGCTCGGCCCGGCCGTCGACCAGGTTCAGTTCGATCTCCAGCCCGACCTGCGGCCGCTCGGCATCGAACCGTGCGTCGCGCAGCATCTGAGCGAAGGTGTCGAGGCACTCCTGCATCTTGATCCGGTAGCGGCGGCGGTCCTCACGGGTGAAGACGAGCGCCGGGACGTCGCGTCCCATCGGCCCTCCCGGGTTGCCTCTCGACGGACATCCTGCACATCTCAGCGTCGCACCACCGGGATGCCTCGACCAGGCGAGGGGGAGAGGCCCGGGACCCGTGGTACCGGCCGGACGGCGGTGATGTCAGGAGGGCGATGGAATTCGTTGACACGCTGGCTTCTGGCAACTGATTGCGTAGATATATGGCGTCTAGGTGACGGAAACAGTAGTGTGGCCGCCGTTGTTCCACGCCGGATGTGAGAGAGGCGGCTCCCCATGGACTCCGGTTCCCCCGAGCGGCGGCTGACGGTTACCGAGCGGACCCGGCACCGTCGGCTGCGGCAGCAGGGCAGCCTCGACCGCGACCGGCTCGACGCGATCCTCGCCGCCGGTTTCCTCTGCCACCTGGGCGTCACCGTCGACGGGAACCAGCTGGTGGTGCCCACCGTGTACGGCTCCGACGGCGGCACCCTGTACTTCCACGGCTCGGTCGCCAGCCGCAGCCTGGTCGCGTCGCCCGACGCCACGGTCTGCGTGACGGTCACCCATGTCGACGGTCTCGTCCTGGCCCGCTCGGTCTTCGAGCACGGGGTCAACTACCGCAGCGCCATGATCTTCGGCGTCCCCCGCCCGGTCACGGACCCGCAGGAGAAGCTAGCCGGTCTGCGGTGCCTGACCGAGCAGGCCACGCCCGGCCAGTGGGACTACGCCCGCCGCCCCAGCGCCCGGGAACTCGCCGCCACGGCCCTGCTCGCCCTGCCGCTGGACGAGGCGTCCGTCAAGATCCGCACCGGCGGCCCGGACGACGGCGACGGCGAGGACGCCCGGCTCGGCCTGTGGGCGGGCGTCCTGCCGTTGCGTGCGACGTGGGGCGAGCTGGAGCCGGACCCGCTGCTGCCCGAGGACGCCGAGGCCCCCGCCCACCTGACGCGGCGGACGGGCACCCCGGCGAACTGACGCGGTCGGCCCGGCGGGGTCGATCGGCCCGGCTGCCCGGTCGGCTACGCGGACAGTGTCCACACCGCGTACGCCATCGCGTCCGCGTTGCGGTTCAGCGCGGTGTCGTTGATGTTGGCCGACGTGTCGCACGACGAGTGGTAGCAGCGGTCGAAGGCCAGACCGGCCGTACCGCCCCATTTCGCCGCCTGCGCCGAGGACTTGATGTAGTCCGCGCCGCTGAAGACGCCGCCCACGGGTATGCCCGCGTTCTTGAAGGGTGAGTGGTCGGAGCGGCCGTCGCCCTCGGTCTCCGGCTCGGTCGCGACGCCCAGCCCGGTGTAGTAGTCCTTGAACGTCTTCTCGATCGTGGGGTCGTCGTCGTAGACGAAATAGCCGGGATTGGGCGAGCCGATCATGTCGAAGTTGAGGTAGCCCTTGATCTTCGCGCGGTTGGCGCTGGACAGGCCGCTGACGTAGTTCCGGGAGCCGACCATGCCCAGTTCCTCCGCGCCCCACCAGGCGAACCTGAGGTGCTTGGCGGGCTGGTAGCCGGTGCGGGAGACGGCGAGCGCGACCTCCAGGAGCGCCGCCGAGCCGGAGCCGTTGTCGTTGATGCCGGGTCCCGCGGTGACGCTGTCCAGATGGGCGCCGGCCATCAGGACCCGGCTGGTGTCGCCGCCGGGCCAGTCGGCGACGAGGTTGTAGCCGGTACGGCCCGAGGCGGTGAACTGCTGGACGCTCGTGGTGAAGCCGGCCGCGTTCAGCTTGTTCTGCACGTAGGTGAGCGAGGCCTGGTAGCCGGCGCGCCCGTGGGCGCGGTTGCCGCCGTTGGCGGTCGCGATCGACTGCAACTGCGCCAGGTCGGCCTTGACGTCGGCCACGGCGATGTCGGGTGCGGCGGCCGCCGCCCGGGACGCCGGGGACGCTGCCCCGGTGGTGGCGCCGGCGACGAGGAGTACGGCGGCCGTGGCGGCGAGGGCGGTGGCGGCACGCCTGCGGGGGCGAACGGAGTGGGTCATGTGGGGCTCCGTCTGTTCGAGGTGGCGGCATGCGGGACCGGCGGGGAGTGCCGGTACCTGGTGCATGACATGTCCACGATCGGTGTGAGGTGCCTGGGATCGTGGCGGGGCGGCCGACCCCCGGTCAAGAGCGGAAACCGGACATGAGCGTCCGCATAGCGACCCTGACGACCGCCCGGTACGCCCCGCCGCAGGCCAGGCGGGACAGGAGTGACGGCCGGTTTTCGGACACGGAGTCGTAAAGCCGTGCCCGACGGGTACTCGCGGCGGTGCCGAGAGCCGATCGGCGGGCTGCGGTCCGCCGCGGCCGATCGACGAAACTGGAGGCACCTGTACATGAGCACGGTCAAGGAAACGGTCGAAGTCGAGGTCCCCGTCCGCATCGCGTACAACCAGTGGACGCAGTTCGAGTCCTTCCCGAACTTCATGGAAGGGGTCGAGGAGATCAGGCAGCTGGACGACCGCCACAACCACTGGGTCACGAAGGTCTCCGGCGTCAAGCGGGAGTTCGACACCGAGATCGTCGACCAGCTCCCCGACGAGCGGATCACGTGGCGTACGACCAGCGGTGAGACCCAGCAGAAGGGCACCGTCCGCTTCGAGCGGGTGGACGACGGGCACACCCGCGTCGAGCTCGTGATGGACATCGAACCCAGCGGCATGGCGGAGAAGGCCGGCGATCTGCTGGGGGTCACGGACCGGCAGATCAAGGGAGACATGAAGCGCTTCAAGGAGTACATCGAGAAGCGCGGTGGCGAGAGCGGCGCCTGGCGGGGACGGATCACGCCGGGGGACGCGGACGCCGGCGGTACGTCCGGCGGCATCTCCGGCGGAGCGCTCTGAAAAGGGCGCATATCTGACGGGTCGTCAGTCCGTCAGCCCGGCCGCCCGGTGACCGTCGGAGACGTCGGCGCCGCGGCGGCCTTCGGCTGCACGGAGGCCCTCGGCTGTACGGAGGCCCTCGGCTGTACGGAGGCCGAGGCTTCGTGAGCCGTTTACATCAGTCTCCCGGATCGCTACCGTGAGTTTATGGGAGCGCTCCCATAGTCTCCTCTTTTTGTCATGCTCTGATCATCAAATCCCGTGGTGGAAGGAGAACGGACGATGACGAGGACGGTCCGGCCGCCGGGCAGGCGGGGGTTACGGGTGGCGGCTCTCCTGGCCGTGGTGGGTACGGTGCTGGCGTGTCTCGCCGGTTACGGGGTGCGCGGCACCGCTCGGGCGGCGGACGGCGGCGCGGTGTGCCGGGTGGCGTGGACGGCGGACCAGTGGCCGGGCGGCTTCACGGCGCAGGTGTCGGTGACCAACCTCGGGCCCGCGGTGAGCGGTTGGGAGCTGGGGTGGACGTTCGGCGCGGGTCAGCGGGTGACCTCCGCGTGGAACGCCCGGGTGAGCCAGAGCGGCGCGGCGGTCACCGCGGGCAGTCTCGACTACAACGGGACACTGGCCACCGGCGCCGCCGCGAGTTTCGGCTTCCAGGGCACCTGGTCCGGCGCCAATCCCGCACCCGCCGACTTCACCTTCAACGGCGTTTCGTGCGCGGGGGGTTCGGGGGGCAGCCCGACGCCCTCGGGGCCGCCGCCCGGTTCGCCGTCGCCCACGCCGTCGGGCGGAACTCCTACGCCGTCGGGCGGAACTCCCACGCCGGGGTGCGGCGGTGCGGTGGTGTGCTCCGGTTTCGAGGACCAGACCGGGAGCGCGCCGTCGGGCGACTGGACGGTCGCGGCCCCCGACTGCGCCGGTTCCGGCAAGGCGACGGTGGACACCTCGGTCGCCCACAGCGGGAGCCGCTCGGTGCGGGTGGACGGAGCCGCCGGCTACTGCAACCACGTCTTCGTGGCCACCACCAAGGACGTCTCCGCGGTGGGCCCCGTGGTGTACGGCCGGGTGTGGGTGCGGCACACCACGCCGCTGCCCGCCGCGCACATCGCGATGCTCACCCTCGCCGACGCGCGCGACGGCGGGCGCGACCTGAGGATGGGCGGCCAGAACGGCGCCCTCCAGTGGAACCGCCAGTCCGACGACGCGACCCTGCCCGCGCAGAGCCCGGCGGGCGTGGCGCTGAGCACCCCGCTGCCCACCGGCCGCTGGGTGTGTCTGCGGTTCGCCGTCGACACCACCCGGCAGAGCATGGACACCTGGCTGGACGACCAGCAGATCGCCGGGCTGCACGTGGACGGCAGCCCCACCCAGGACGTCGACGCCCAGTGGCTCAGCCGCACCACCGCCCCCCGGCCCACCACCTTCCGGCTGGGCTGGGAGAGCTACGGCACGGGCGACGACACCCTCTGGTACGACGACGTGGCACTCGGCTCGACACCGCAGAGCTGCTGAGCGCGATGGACCGCCGGGGCGCCGGACCGTCGGTGCGGCGGACCCTCGGCGTGCCGGAGCCGGCCGGCCCTTGTTGTCAGGGGCCGGCCGACCGGGATGCTCCCTCGGCTCCTTCGTCTGCCGTCTGGCCCGGCTGACGTCTGTCGGTCAGCGGGCCGTGCCGAAGTCCTGCGTCCAGTAGGAGCCGGGCTGCGCGAGGCCGACACCGATCTCCTTGAAGGAGCAGTTGAGGATGTTCGCCTTGTGTCCGGGGCTGGCCATCCAGCCCGCCATGACCGCCTCCGGAGTGGCGTAGCCGTAGGCGACGTTCTCGCCGTAGCTGCTCCAGATGTAGCCGGCGCCGGTGATCCGGTCGCCCGGGGCGGACCCGTCGGACCCGGTGTGCGACATGTTCTGGTGGGCGGCCATGTCGTCGCTGTGCGCCTGCGCGGCCTTGGTCAGCGTCGCGTTCAGGGTCAGGGGCGAACAACCTACCTTCGCCCGCTCGGCGTTGACGAGCTGCACGACACGTGCGGCGTCGCCGGACGCCGGCGCCTGGGCCGCCGGGGAACTCGGCGCCGCGGTGGTCGCGGCGGGGGCCGTCGGCACGGACGGGGCGGTGGTCGCGGCCGCGGTGGCCGAAGCCGTGGCGGTGGGCTCGGCGGTCGGCTTGGCGGTGGGCTTCGGCGTGCTCGGGGAGACGCTCGCCCGGGGCTTGGCGACCGCCGGCTGCTTCTGGTGCTTCTGGTGCTTCTGGTGCGCCGTGGCGGCGGCCTTCGTCTTCGACGCGGTGGCGCTCGGCGTGCCGGCGGCGGTGTTCGGCGACTGCGCCGTGGCCGCGGGAGCCGACGCGGGCGCGCTCGGCGTCGCGGTCACGGCGGCCCAGGCGGGCGACGTCGGCACGGTGAGCGACGCGGGCGCGGTCGGCGTCGCGCCCGCGCTCTCGCCGCTCGGACGGTGCCATGCGGCCTGGGCCCACCAGGCCGCGGCGCTCTGCCTGTCGGCGAGCGGCGACCCCGAGGGGGCGGCCTGGTCCGTCCCGCCGCCCGGCCAGTCGCCGCAGGCCAGGGCGACGGACGGGATGCCGACGGCGCCGACCGCGACGGCGGCGATGGCTATGCGCCGGTAGTACTGCTTCTTACGATGCTTGCCCATGCGTGACCTCACTCGGTGGTCGCCACGCGCCCCGCATACGGCTCGCTCGTATGCAATGCGCTTCTGAACTGCGGCGATGCCTTGTGGAGCGTCATTCTTAGGAAGCCTTCACATGGAGCGCAAAGGGCCTCGCTACTACCGCGACTCGTAGATCGATCTGCCCTTGCGGAGTCACGAGCGAACGTGCTGCCCCGCTGCCCCCGCCCCGCACACCTCACTGGCTGCCCGTCAGAAGGCCGCCATGCTTTGCAGAAGCGACGAGATGAGTGACCGCAGGGAACGTCATGGATCCGCGCGGCGCGCATGTCTGGATCAAGACGGACAAGTCCCCCATGTCGACGGCGCGCCGACTACTACTCCGGGGGCATAGGTGGCGGAACGGCCGTGACGCATGTCACAGCTCACCTCTCTCCCAGCCGTCCGGTGCCCGGCGTCCTACGCGGCGAACCCGACGTTGGTGACGTACTCGTACTGTCCCCACTGCGAGCCGAGGTCGACGATCTGGTCGACCCAGGCGTCGTCCATCCCGCGTTCGTCGTCGGCCACCCACGCCTGCACGATGCGGTCCCAGTGCCGGATGTTGAGTGTGCGGAACTCGACGGCGCGCTGACGGGGCCGGTCGACCTGGGACTGGTTCAGCGGGTGGATCTCCACCCGGGTGCCGCGGCCCTGCCGGTTGAGGCGGGCGAGCAGGTAGCGGGCGACGTTCTCGCGCCGCACCGTGCGGTAGGCCCGCTCGACGCGTTCGATGTTCGCCTTCGACGGCGACCTCTTCCCGGCCAGCCACGCCCTCAGGGTGCGGTCGGTGACGGTCAGGCCCGCCGCGTGGGCCCGCGCGCGGGCGTGGTCGCTGCGGGTGAGGTAGTGCAGCCGGGCGAGCAGACCGCGTCGTGCCGTGACCGGGGTGGCGATGTACCCGGCGAGCGCGTCGAGTTGACGGGCGACCGCCTGGTGGCCCTTGATGCCTTGGGCGCCGTAGAGGCCGAACTGCTTGTTCCGCTCGGGCATGGTCTCCGGTTCCTGGGTCTGGCCGGGCGTGCGGTCTTCGGTCGGCCGCCGTCCGTCGGTCCGGGCGTGCGGCCTCGGTCAGCCGCCGTCGGGGTGGTCGGGCTCGCCGCCCACGGCATACGTGTCCTTGAGCTTCACCTCGGCGACGCCGCGGCCCTCGGGGAAGACCGCCCGCCAGTCGCCGGTGACATGGAGTTCGTCGGTGCCCATGACGCGGACGACCAGCAGACCCTGATCGTAGGCCCGGTGGGCCTTCCACCACAGGTTGGTGAAGGCCTGGGAGCGGATCAGGTGCATCCAGTCGGTGCGGTACAGCTCCCGGTTGTAGTTCGACTCGCCCATGGTGGAGACGAACTTGGAGTACATGGCCTTCACGTACTCCAGCGTCACCTCGTCGTCCTCGGCGATCGCCCGGTCCCGGGCGTCCTTGAGCGCGGTGCGGAACTTCTCCAGCAGGCTCTCCGTCGCCCCCGACGTCCAGGACTCGTGGATCACGGGCGGGTCGCACAGCCCGTACTTCGGCCCGGACAGGCGCAGCAGCAGACGCAGTGTGGGTTCGGTGACCCACAGGGGGCCGGGTTCGTCGCGGTTGCCGATCGGGTTGGGCAGGACCGCCCCGTGGTCCCAGGCGGGCGGGGTGATCAGATGGACGCCGGCCCGGCGGCGGTCGTGGTGGTCGCCGGTGGAGTGCTCCAACTGGCCCAGCGGAAGGTGAGTCTTGAGCGCGGAGAGATAGGCGCCGTTGATGTCGAGGGCGGTCACCTCGTGCCGGCCGGCGGGCAGTTCCGGCCGGGTCCACTTCGGGCGTGCCTCCCAGATCTGGTCGGCGCCGCGGGCGGTCTGCTTGCGCAGGATCTCGGGCAGCCACGGGTGTGCGACGACGTCGTAGCGGCCGCCCTTGCGCGAGGCGTCCAGCAACGCCATCGCGTCCGGGATCGCCCGCTTCACCAGCGCGGCGGTCGCCGCCTCCACGTCGCCGGAGTGCTCGGCGAGCGCGTCCGCGACGGCGCGGGCGACCGGGTCCGGGGTGTCGGCCTCGCGCACCCGCCGGCCGACGGGCACGACCTTGAGGCCGCCACCCGCCGCGCTTTTCCGGCCTGCCGCACCGTCCCGACCCACCGCGCTCTTCCGGCCCGCTGTTCCCTCCCGGCGCGCCGCGTCTTCCCGACCCGCCGCGCCCTCCTGGCCGGGCTGCGCCGGACGGTGGCGCGGTCGCTGCGGAGCGACCGCCTCCGCCGTCTCCGCGGGTTCGGTCATCCGTCCGGAGTCAGCGGTGCCGCAGGCCGCGGGGTCCAGGTGCTGGGGGAAGCCCGCGACCTGGTGCGCGGCGGGCTGCCCGCACAGCACGCACGGCTGCGGCACGGCCAGCGCCTCCATGTCGTCCTGACCATCCTCGTCCTGCCCGGGCGGCTGAACTGTGTCGGCCTCCTCCGGCCCGTCCGTGGCGTCCGCCGCGTCCGTCTCGGTCGCTGCGGCCTCCTCGCCCGTGATCGCGGCCAGCCTGGTGCGCGCGCCGTCGAGGAAGTACGCGTACTTCGCGCGCACTTCACCGCCGGGGTCCCGGCCCGACTCCCAGCCGCCGACCGTCGACGGGCTGACGCTCAGCGCCTGCGCGACCTGGGTGCGCGAGAGGTTCAGTCCCTCGCGCAGCGCGCGCCGCTCCTCGACGGGCGGCAGCGGGACTTCCTGCCGGGCCCCGGCGAGCAGGGCGTCGATCGCCTCGAAGTCGGTCATCGCGCTCCACCACCCGGCACGGCGTCGTCCCGTACGGCCGTGCCGCGTACCTCGCCGCCGGCCTGTCGGCCGGGGGTGCGCCGGCGGTCCGGGGGCAGCGACTCCACGGCGCGGGTCGGCCCGGCCAGGAGTTCCAGGACATCGATGCCGTAGTGCGCGGCCACCCGTTCGCAGTCGGCCAGGCTCCAGGCGGTCGCCCCCGACTGCCGGCGGCTGACCTGTGCCTGGCTCACACCCAGGACGAGGGCGAGGTCGGTCTGCGCCTCACCCGTCGCATGCAGGAGTGCCGCCACCGCCGATCGCACCCGTTCGTCAAGACCCAAGCCCACGGCAGCCACTTTAGCACTCGGTACTCACACATCATGCGTAAAACGCATGGCCGGAAGTCGCAGGGTCGCGGAAGCCGCGGGGGCACGGAACGCGGCCGCACGGCACACGTGTGCGCTACGGGACGGCCGTGCGGCCGACGGACGCGGGGCCCGGCCCTGGCTCCGGCCTCGGCCCTGGCTCCGGCTCCGGCGGGGCGCCGTCCGTCTGCCGCAGCTCGGCGAGGAGTTCGGTGCGGCCCACCAGGAGTTCGGTGAGGATGCGGCGGGCCGCGCGCAGCAGTTCGGCGACGTCGCCGCCGGCCAGCTCGTAGCGGACCGTGGAGCCCTCGCGGGTGGACACGACGATGCCGGAGCGCCGCAGCACGGCCAACTGCTGGGAGAGGCTGGACGGTTCGATCTCGATGTCGGCCAGCAGGTCCCGTACCGGCACCGGGCCGTGCTGGAGCAGCTCCAGGACCCTGATGCGCACGGGGTGCCCGAGCATGCGGAAGAACTCCGCCTTGGCCTGGTAGAGGGGGACCTGCATGGGTGCTCGCTCCCTGCCGCGTCGCGACGGTCCGGATGTGGGGCGGCGCCCCGGAGGGCGCCGCCGCGGAAAGGGCCCGCACGGCCCATCCTTCTCGGCCCCGGCCGGGCGCAGCCATGGATTGGAAGCATGTTGATGTGGTGACTTGAAGAACTCTTCACATCATGGGCACGCGTCGGCCGGGACCCGGAGGGCGCTAGATCTCCAGTTGCTCCTCGACCCGCCGGAGCTGGTGACGGGCCATCGCCAGGTTGGAACGCCCCTTGTCCAGGACGAGGTAGAGGAACAGGCCGTTGCCGTTGCGCCCGGTGACCAGGCGGATCAGGTGGTACTGCCCGCCGAGCGTGATCAGTACGTCCTCGATCTGGCTCTGCAGGCCCAACTGCTCCATGGTGCGCACCTTGGCGCGGATGACGTCCGTGTTCCCCGCCGCCGCGATGGTCATGTCCAGGTCCTTGCCCCCGCCCAGGGTGCCCAGCGCCATTCCGCTGGTGTAGTCGACGACCGCCGCGCCCAACGCCCCCTCGACCGCGGTCATCATCTCCTTCAGCGACACTTCCACACTCGCCATGGTGCCTCCCCTTGATCGTCGACTGGTCGGGACGGGACGGGCGACGCCGCCCCGTCCGGCGGAGCGGGCGAGCCCGTCCCGCCCGGTGACCGCACCGTAGGCGGGTCCGACCGGCGTTCGAGTGACGGTCTTCGGCAATGACCTGTGTTGACCGGGGCGGGTCAGATACGGACCGTTCGGCGACCGCATCTGATGCCCGCTGTCACTCCCGCACACCCGCCAGACACCCACCGCCGGGTCCTGGCCGTGCCGGCCTCTCCGCGGGCCCGGGTCACGAGGGGAGTGCGTAGTCGAACCAGACGCGGTGCGTGCCGTCCGGGTCGATCGCGATGCCTCCCGTCCCGGTGATGCCGCTCAGCTCGCCGGTCCCGCTGCCGGGGACCACGACGAAGAACTCCGACTCCCGGCTCTCGCCCGAAGTGGTCGCCGAGTGGGCGAAGTTGAAGCAGCCCGTACGGCCGTGGAGGGAGCCCTCGAAGGACTCCATGGCCACATAGGTGCCGGTGGCGGTGGACTGGTCGAACGCCGCGGTGAACAAGGTGGCCGAGCGGCCGACGACCTCGCCGGCGTACTCCTTGCTCATGGTGGCCACGCCGACGGGCACGGCGGTCTCGACCGGCGGAGCCGGCACCGGGGCCGGAGTGAACTCGGTGACGTCGAACGTACCTGAAGCTCTCATGCCCGGGATCGTAGAGCCCGCCACTGACAACGCGCCCACGGCGCCCGCCGGTACGGCGCGTCTACGCCCCCGCCGCCGAACCCGGCAGACCGCCGCCCGGCGAACCGCTGTCCGGCAGACCGCCACCTGGCAGACCGCCGCCCGCCCCGCGGGAGTCCCGCAGCCACGCCGTGCCCGCGCGCACCGCCCAGAAGAACACCGCGAACGCCGACGCCGCCACCGTCAGCGAGTCCCAGGGCGCCGGCAGCCGCCCGGAGCCGCCGAACGAGCCGAGCCAGGACAGCAGGGTGAGCAGGACCAGGAACACCACCAGCCACGCCCCCGTCCGCAGCTCGGCGGCGAGCGGCCGGCCGGCCATCGCGGTGCGGTGCATGCCGAGGAACACCAGCAGTCCGGCCAGCACCAGCGGCAGCGCCAGCCGCAGATCGTGCCAGCCCGACCAGTACACGAACTCCGCCGCCACCACGAAGCTCACCGGCGCGATCCAGCGCAGCCCCGGCACCCAGCCCGCCGTGCCGCTGCCCGGATCGGCCAGGAACACCCCGGCCGCCACCGCCGAGGCCGCGTAGATCAGCAGATACATGTCGCCCATCACGCTCACGATGTCCTGCCAGCCGCCGAACGGCAGCAGGAACACCACGATGACCAGCAGATTCAGCACCAGCGCCCGGCGCGGGATGCCCGAGCGCTCCTCCACCGCCATGAGCCGGCGCGGCAGCGTGCCGTTCTTCGCGAGCGCGTAGGTGTGCCGGGCGTCCAGCGCGACCCCGACGTAGGCCGAGCCGCCCGGCGAGACGACCGCGTCCGCGTACAGCAGCGCCGAGAGCCAGTGCAGATTGAGCAGCAGCGCCAGCTGCCCGAACGGCGAGTCGAAGTCCACCCCGTGCCAGCCGTGCCCGAGCAGGCTCTCCGGCACCGTGAACAGGAACGCGACCTGCAGGGCCAGGTACATCAGCACCGACGCCGGTACGGTGCGCCGCGGGTCGCGGGTCTCGCCGGAGAAGTCCAGGGGCGCCTGGAAGCCGTTCACCGAGTACACGATGCCCCCGCCGGCCAGCGCCGACAGGCAGGCGGCGTACCCGTACGGCGCGAACCCGCCGTGGTCGGTGAGCCGCCCGGAGTGCCAGCCGGAGGCCAGCAGCGCCGCCACCGTGACGACCGGCACCGCGATCTTGAAGACGGACAGCAGGTTGTTCAGCCGCGCGAACAGCCGTACCGCGAACCAGTTCAGCGCCGTCAGCAGCACGCTCAGCGCCGTCGCCACACCGAGCCCGGTGACGGTCAGCGAACCGCCGCGGTAGATGCCGGGCAGGTAGTGCCCCGCGTACTGCATGATCGCGCTGATCTCCGCCGCGGTGCCGCCGACCGACAGCAGCACGGACCAGCCCACCAGCGTGCCCACCAGCCGCCCCGAGGCGTACAGGGGCCAGCGCACCGTGCCGCCGCCCTCGGGCCGGGAGGCGCCCAGCTCGATCATCACCAGCGCCACCAGGACGCACAGCGCTCCCGCCGCCACCCACGACAGCAGCGCCGCCGGGCCCGCCGTCTGCGCCGCGTACATCGCCGCGAACAGCCATCCCGAGCCCACGATGTTGGAGAACGCGATCGCCGTCAGCGCCCAGAAGCCCAGGTCGCGGCGGAGCCGGCGCTCCTCGGCCAGGGCCGCCGGGAGCGCGCCCCCGCCGGCCGGCAGATCCTGCGGCACGCCACCGCCTCCTCAGCGTCGTCGTCCGTCCGCACGAGGGTAGCGGGCGGGAAGGACGCCGACGCGCTCCGTCGGCCGAGCGCGCCGGGAAAGGGTCCGAAGGGTCCGAAGGGACCGGGATCCGCAAGAAGTTGACGCGTCGTCCGCTCCCGCGCCCGAGCGTGTGAGGATCGGCGCGGGCGGTCACACGCGGATCGTCGCGGCGGCCCGGTGCAGTGCGGCGAGGACCGTCCGGACGGCCTTGCGCGCGGTGCGCTCGGGCCGGTGCAGTACGTCGATGCGGCGCCGGGTGTGCACTCCGCTCAGCGGCCTGAGGACCACACCCGGGTGGGCGCGGGCGGTCCAGCGGGGCAGCAGCGCGATGCCGCCGCCGGCCGCCACGATCTCGGCGACCACCGAGAACTCGTTGACGCGATGGACGATGTCGAGCCGGCGGTTGGCGACGCAGGCGACGGCCTCGACGGTCGCCATCAGCGGAAAGCCGTCGTGGACGGTGATCCAGGGCTCCTCCGCCACCTCCCGCGGTGTCAGCAGCGGCCGGCCGGCCAGTGGGTGACCGGTCGGGAGCGCCACGTCCAGGGGCTCGCGCAGCAGGGTCGCCGCGGTCACCGTGCGGGGCCACGGCGGGCCGTGGTCGAGGCGGTGCGCGAGGACGAGGTCGTAGTCGCGGGTGAGCGCCGGGAAGCGGTCCTGGGCCACGTCCTCGTCGCCGAGTCTCAGCCGGGGACGGTCCGGCCCGGACAGCGCGCGCAGCAGGAGCGGGAAGAGGGTGGCGGCCGCGCTGTGGAACGCCGCCACCGACACCTCGCCGTCCTCCCGCCCCGCGAAGTCGGTGATGGTGTGCCGGGCCCGGGCGAGCGCGCTCTCCACCTCGATGGCGGCGCCGGCCAGGGCCTGCCCGGCCTCGGTCAGCACCACCCGGCGTCCGGAGCGCTCGGTCAGCGGGACCGGGATCGCGCGCTGGAGCAGCCGCAACTGCTGCGAGATCGCCGAGGGCGTCACCTGGAGCGCGTCGGCGACGGCGGTGACACTCCCCAGCTCGCCCAGTTCCCGCAGGATGCGCAGCTGCCGTTCGTCCATGCCGGAAGTCTAGGGCGACGCTGTAGCCCCGCTACATGGTCGGTGTAGAAGTTGGTGCTGGCCTACAGCGTTCGGGCTGGTGCAGCGTGGGCCCATGCCACTCGCCCGCCGCGGTACCGACGCGGTCCTCCTCCTGGTCGCGCTCGTCTGGGGTTCCAGCTACCTCGTGGCCAAGTCCGCCACCGACGTCCTGCCGGTCCTGGCGGTGCTGTTCGCCCGGTACGCCGTCTCCGCCCTGGCCTGCGCACTGGCCTGCGGCGCGCTGGTCGCCGCCCGCCCCCGCCGGCCCGGCTGGACCCGCGCGGAACTGCGCACCGGAGGGCTGCTGGGCGTCACACAAGCGGCCGTGCTGGTGCTGGAGACCTACGGGGTGGCCCACACCAGCGCCGCCCATGCCGGGCTGATCATCAGCCTGACGATCGTGCTGACGCCGTTGCTGGACCGCACCGGAGGCCGGCCGGGGCTGCCCCCGGCGTTCTTCGGCGCGGCCGGCCTGTGCGTGGTGGCCGTCGGGCTGCTGACCGCCGGCGCCGGTCTGCACGCACCCCGGCTCGGGGACGCCCTGGTGCTGGCCGCCGCGGTGGTGCGGGCCGGGCACGTCGCACTCGTCGGACGGCTCACCGCCGGGCGGCCGGTGGACCCACTGCACCTGACCACCGTCCAGACCGCCGTGGGCTCGGTCCTGTTCCTGCCGGCCGCCGTTGTGCACGCCTCCGCGCTGGCGCACGCCGACGCCGCCACCTGGGGTCAGCTGGTTTATCTGGCCCTCTTCTGCAGCGTGTTCGCCTTCCTCGCCCAGACCTGGGCGGTGCAGCGCACCTCGGCGAGCCGGGCCAGCCTCCTGCTGGGCACCGAGCCGGTCTGGGCCGTCGCGGCGGGCATCGGCCTCGGCGGCGAACGGCTCACTCTGTGGGCCTCGCTCGGCGCCGTGCTCATGGTCGCCGGAACCTACTGGGGCCAGTCCGTGGAACGCGCCCACCGCGCCGCGCCGCCGCAGCCGGTTCAGCCCAGGCCGACGGCGGGCGCGCTCCGCTTCCGGGCGCGATAGGCGGCCGCCTTGATCCGGTTGCCGCACGACTCCATGCCGCACCACTGCCGGCGCGTCCCCCGCGAGCGGTCGATATAGACGCGGGTGCACTCGGGGTTGCCGCACTCCTTGAGGAGGGGCACGTCGGGGCCGCCGAGCAGTTCCACCGCCTGCCGGGCGAGGGCGGCCAGGGCCTCCCGGGGCGTCGCCTCCGTGTGCCGCCCGCGCGGGGTGAGCTGCGGTACGGCGGCCGGCTCGCGTGCCGTGCCGTTCAGCAGGTCCAGCGCTTCGGCGTCGTACGCCTCGCCGAGCCGGCGCGCGGTGACCGTTCGGTAGACGGCCTCGCGCAGCTCCTTGGCCCGTTCGACGTCCGCCTCGGTGCTCGGGGTGAGCGCGTCCACCACACCGGACTCCAGGAACCAGGCGTCCAGCCGGTCGGGCGTCACGAACATCTCGAACCGCGCCGTACGGCGCGCACGCAACGTCGCGGCGAAGTCCAGGGCCGGGTTCCCGCACACGAAGACATGGTCGAGGTTCATATCACCATCCTGACAGGTGACGTACGCACCCGGCAAGAATCGTCGCCCGGCGGTGGAGACGGCCGGCGGTGGAGACGGCCGGCCGGTTACCGGCCGCTCGGGCCGAACAGGGCGATCTGGTCCTTCACCCAGGGGTCGTAGACGGCCGAGCGCTTGTCGGCCGTCAGGCCGAACGTCGCCAGCTGGCCCGCCACCCAGGGGTCCGTGCGCGGGTCGGCGAGGTGGTGGTGCCGGGGGTGGTGGAAGTGGTGGACCGAGAAGGACGCTGCGGGCGCGGCGCCGGTCACGGCGGTCCGGGCCGGGGCGGGTGCGGACGGCCGGCCGGTGGCCGCGGCCGCGGAGCCGCCGGCCGAGAGTACGGCGCCCGCGACGAAGGCGGCGCAGACACCTGCGGTCCTGGCCTGCCGGGTGAGCTTCTTCATGGTCTTCCTCCTTGCACAGCGCGTGTTCCCGGGAGCACGGACGGCGGTCACCGCCGCGGTCCCAGGTCGAGCCGCCTACCCAGCGCCCCACCCCGCACACACCCACACGGCGACACACCTACGCGGACCCGTACGGCGACACACCTACGCGGACCCGTACGGCGACACACCCGCACGGCCTCGAACGGCGACACACCCGCACGGGCGTCCCCACCGCTCGATCAGCCCCCGGTGTCCGTCTCCGCCCGGTAGCGCGGCGCCAGCGCCGTACCCGCGCCGTCGCGCAGGCCGAGTTCCGCCGCGGCCAGCCGCGCCACGGCCTCCGCGTCCTCCAGACCGGGCACGCACACCACCTCGCCGGTGGCCAGCGCCGCCAGCGAGGCGCTCACCACGTCGGCCACGGGCATCCCGCCCTCGTCGTGGACCCGCTGCTCGCCCGGCACCGGACTCTCGCCCGTCCCGAGGTGGAACTCGGTGGCCGTGAGTCCCGGGCAGACGACCTGGAGCCGTACCGGAGTGCCGGCCAGCTCGGCGGCGAGGGTCCTGGTGAACGTCACGACGTAGCCCTTGGTGCCGCCGTAGACGGCCCGCTGCGGGAGGCGGTCGGGCGGCAGGGAGCCGGCGAAGGCCAGCAGCGACGCGACGTTGACCACCGCACCCCGGCCGCGCGCCAGCATCCCCGGGACGGCGGCGCGCGTCAGCACCGTGGGCGCGACGACGTTGACGTCCACGACCTTCGTCAGCAGCGCGGCGTCGACCTCGGTGAAGGGTCCGTACCCGTTGATCCCCGCGTTGTTGACCAGGAGCGCCACATCGGGTGCGGCGACCCGCTCCGCCACCCGGGCCAGGTCCGCCGACCGGGCGAGGTCGGCCTCCACCGTCTCCACGCCCACCCCGGCGTCCCGGCGCAGCCGGTCGGCCAGCGCGGCGAGCCGGTCGGCACGCCGGGCGACCAGCACCACGTCCCAGCCCCGGTCGGCCAGCCGCTCCGCGTACTCGGCGCCGATGCCCGACGACGCCCCGGTCACCACGGCCGTAGCGGGCGCCTCGTCCCACGTCATGTCCCGTGTCCCTTCCCTGGACAGCCCTCCCGGGCCATGAGGAGCGCGATCGCATGATCGTCGGCCCGGATCTGTCCGGTGTCCCCCTCGACCGCGTGGACGAAACGTCACCGTCGCGGGAGCGCTTCCGGCCACCGTGGCGGAGGTCGGTACCCCCGCGCCCGTCGATGACCTGCGCCTTAGAAACCCGTCGGCGCTGCTGCCGTCCGCAGTCTTGTCAGGAACATGATTGCGTCTCTACAGTCCCCACCGAGTCACGTTGGGAGCGCTCCCAAAACGGAGGGAGGACAGCGGACGCGCACCCCTCGTGACGCCGCACCGCACCGCACCGTCCCGTTCGGAGAGGACCCGCATGTCCCCGTCAACGCATCATGCGCGCCGTACGCATGTCCTGCTCGGCGCGCTGCTGACCGTTCTCGCCGCGCTCGCGGCGCTCGTGACCACCACCCCGGCCGCCCGCGCCGACACCCAGATCTGCGACGCCTTCGGATCGACCACGATCCAGGGCCGGTACGTCGTCCAGAACAACCGCTGGGGCACCGACCAGACCCAGTGCGTCACCGCCACCGACTCCGGCTTCCGGGTCACCCAGGCCGACGGCTCGGTGCCCACCAACGGCGCCCCGAAGTCGTACCCCTCGGTCTACAACGGCTGTCACTACACCAACTGCTCGCCCGGCACGGCCCTTCCGGCGCGGCTCAGCACCATCTCCAGTGCGCCGACCGGCATTTCGTACAGCTATGTGAGCGGCGCGGTCTACGACGCCGCGTACGACATCTGGCTCGACCCCACACCCCGCACCGACGGGGTCAACAAGACCGAGATCATGGTCTGGTTCAACCACGTGGGCTCGGTCCAGCCGGTGGGCTCGCAGGTCGGCACCGCCACCGTGGCCGGCCGCCAGTGGCAGGTGTGGTCCGGCAACAACGGCGGCAACGACGTGCTGTCCTTCGTCGCCCCGTCGGCGATCGCCAGTTGGAGCTTCGACGTCATGGACTTCGCCCGCGAGGCGATCTCCCGCGGCCTGGCCCAGAGCAGCTGGTACCTGACCAGTGTGCAGGCCGGTTTCGAGCCCTGGCAGAACGGCGCGGGACTCGCCGTGACGTCCTTCTCCTCGTCCGTCAACACCGGCGGCGGCGGTGACCCGGGCACCCCGGGCAACCCGGGCGCCTGCAAGGTGGCGTACGCGACGAACGTGTGGCAGGACGGGTTCACCGCCGACGTCACCGTCACCAACACCGGCTCGGCCGCCGTCGACCACTGGCAGCTGGCCTTCACCCTGCCCTCCGGGCAGCGGATCACCAACGGCTGGAACGCCACGCTGTCCGGCCAGTCGGGCGCGGTCACGGCGGCCGGTCAGTCGTACAACGCGAGCATCGCCCCCGGCGGCACCGCGTCCTTCGGTTTCCAGGGCACCTACGGCGGTACGTTCGCCAAGCCGTCCGGCTTCACCCTGAACGGCGCCGCCTGCACCACCGCGTGACCCGGCGGGACGGCCCGTGCGCACGGGCCGTCCCCGCGCCGGCGGCGCACGGCCGGTTCCCCCGCTCCCACCGGCCGCGCGTCGCCCTCGCCCACTTCGGACGGCGGGGTCATACGTGGGACGCCGGGACCTCTTCGTTCCGGCCGCCGAGGGCCGCTTCCATGTGGTGCAGGCGGTCCATCGAGCGGCGGCGCATCCAGAACATCCAGCAGACGAACGCGATCACGGCCGCCGCGAAGACCAGCGGGAACGTGAGCGAGCCGGTGGCCACGCCCAGGGCCAGCAGGCCGACCGCGACCAGTCCCAAGAGGCCCATGGAGTACGGCACCCACCGCTTGGAGCGCCGCATCTGCTCCAGTTCCGCGTCCACCAGCCGCCGCATGACCGTGCGCTCCTCCGGGTCGCGCGGCACCTCGCGGTGGCGGATCTTGTGGTTCAGGTCGGCGACGCGGCCCGGTTCGACGCCGGCCTTCCGGCTGTACCTGCGCCGTTGAACGGCCGCCGCCGCCATGCCGACGGCGGTGTAGAACGCGCCGTTGATCACCCAGACGAGCGGGTGTTCGTGCCGGCGGAACAGGGCCGCGATGCCCACGGCCAGCGGGAAGAGCAGGGCGGCCTGTGCGATCAGGCTGCCGGCGAGCCGACGTCTCAGGGCGTGCACGGCGTGCCTCCTCGGAAGTGACGGAATACCGCTGTCACTTTTCGGATGCCCCATCAGTTTGCGTGCATGGCAGCACAGTTGACCGCCTGAAGGGCGCGGTGCGGTGCGGTGGGCTCAGGGGAGTTCGGGTGTGCAGGTCCGGCACAGGCGGTAGCGGGCGCCGCCGCGCGGGCCGATCCGCTCCTCGACCCACCCCGTGGCCTCGGCGGCGTCCAGCAGGCGCACGTGTGTCGCCCACTCGGGGCTGAGGCGGCCGTCGTGTGCGAAGCGGGTCAGCTCCTCGGCCGGCGGCGCGGTCCGCTCGTCACCCGCCACCCGGCCGACCGACTGCTCGACCTTCCTGCAGTCGCCGCGGTGCAGTGTCTGCTTCTCGGCGGCGTAGGGCGGGCGGCCGGACCCGGCGAAGCGGCGCCGCTGCGCGAGCGACCCGGCGCGCAGGGCGCCGAATCCGTCGGCGGCCTCGGCGCAGACCCGGCACCCGGCGGCGCAGGCCGGCGCGGGGGACGGTGTACCGCCGGTGAGGTCGTCGGCCGCGCGGGCGGGTGCGGGCACCGTGGCCAACTCGGCCAACCCGGCCAACTCGGCCACCGCATCGTGCCGTTGCTCGTGCCGACGCGGACGGGGCGGCCCCGCCGCGGCGAGACGTACGGCGGCGGCGGCTCGCCGAGCCGCCTCCCGGGCCGCGCGCTGCCGTGGAGAAGTGCGTCCTCGCTTTGCCATGAGAAGCCGGTCCCCTGTTCACCGTCGGCGGAGTGCATGCGTGAGGGCACGGCGACTGCCGGCGGCAGCGTCGCGCCCACGGCGCACCAGCATGGCATCGACGTGCCCGATCACCGGTGCGCCGCGCCAGGGGAACCCGCCGGGCGGAGCAGCGCGCCGCTCTCGCCCGGCGCTCCGCTACAGCCCCAGATCCAGGGCCAGGCAGGAGAAGTGGTTCCAGGAGCCCTCGGGGTTGTAGCCGCCGGACGGGTCCTTCGGGTCGGACGGTCGCTCCTCGACCATGTCGGCGTACGCGACGCGCTCGGGCAGTTGTCCGAACCGCGCGTGGCGGATCTGGGCGGCGACGTCCGAAGTGCTGTTGCTTTCCACGGTTCAACCTCCGTCTGACCGGGGGGCGGATCGCTCCGCGCCCATGCCGATGAAGGCAGCGTCCCACCCGCTCACGTCACCTGTCAAGGCGGTGACGCGAGCGGAGTGCGAGGGCGGCCGGGGCGCCGGGGCAGGGCGGCGCGGACCCGCTCGGAGGAGGGTCGAGGTCAGTCCCTCAGGCTGAGGACCGAGGTCAGTCCTTCAGGGTGTAGAAGCGCATCGGCGAGTTCGGTTCGAAGCCGATGCGCGGGTAGACCGGCGCCCCGGCGGCGGTCGCGTGCAGCGTGGCGCGGGTCAGTCCGGTCGCCCGGGCGCCCTCGTGCAGCGCCTTGCGGGTCACCGCCTCGCCGTACCCCCGGCGCTCCCACTCGGGCAGCGTGGCGACGAGCACGACGAAGAGGCGGCCCGCCGCCGCCACCGTCCCGGCGCAGGTGACCGGAACGCCGTCCCGGTGTCCGAGGTAGGCGTACACCTCGTTCTTCCACAGCGTGGAGCCGACGAGCCCGTCGCGGCCGTCCTCCGAGGTGAAGCCGTAGGCGCGCGCGTTGATGTCCGCGTACGCCCGCAGGTGTGCGTCGGTGCGGACGCGCTCGAACGTCAGGTCCGGGTGGACCGGATCGGGGACGGGGAGCAGGTCCCCGGCCATTCCGGTGCCGGGGAAGGCGTACTGGAGACCGGCCCGTTCGGCCGCCTCGGCCAGACCCGCGCGGGCCCCGCCGTCGAGCAGGTCCTCGAACAGCCACAGGAAGCCGGGCCGTTTCTTGGACCGCATGAGCTCCGCCGCCTGGCGCAGCCGCTCCGCCACGAGCGCCTCGTCCGCCCCCGCCTCGGTCAGCGTGACGCAGTTCCAGAACGCGAACCGGCAGTCCGCCCAGCGCACGGCGAGACCCGGCAGGTCCCGCACATCCGCGTCTTGATCCCGGTCCAGGACCATGGCCCGCCAGACGGTGGCGAGCTGTTCCATCGATTCGATCGATTCCGTGAGACCCGTCATGGAGAAACCCCTTCGGCCGTCGAGTGTGCGGTCACCTTCCCAGTGACAACGAGCGCGGGGGCAGGCGCGTTCTCGTCGAACCGCGTGCGCGCGAAGGGGTGTTGCGGGTCCCGGCCGGAGCGGCCGCTACGGGCGGCGGCCCCAGGCGGAGACCATCGGGGCGGTGGCCAGATCCAGGCGGCCGGTGGCGACGTTCGCCAGGTGCCGGTCGATCTCCTCGTCGGTGGCGAGCCTTGCGGCCACCAGCCGGCCGCGGATCTGCCGCACGGTGGCGGCCTCCAGGACGGCGCACGCCGGTGAGGTGATCGGGAAGTACGCGTCCGCCCGCACGTCGGCGAGACCGGCCTCGCGCAGCAGCCGCGGCAGGGTCCGCCCGTACGCGAGGTCCGCGCCGCGCTCCGCCATCAGGGCGCGGAAACCGGAGCGCAACCGGTTGGCGAGCCGCTGCTCGGGTCCCGACTCGTCCGGGCACAGCAGCGGCTGCAACGCCGGGTCGGCGTCCTCCAGGAGCAGCCGGCCGCCCGGTCGCAGCGCCTGGATCATCCGGCGCAGCGCCTCGGCGCGGTCGGTGACGTGCACCAGGACCAGCCGGGCGTGCACCAGGTCGAAGCCGCCGGGCGGCGGCGGGTCGGCGGCCACGTCGTGGCGGCGCACCTCGACGACACCGCCGCCGAGGTCGCCGACGCCCTCCAGCCAGGAGGTGTCGATGTCAGTTGCGAGCACCGCTCCGGTGGGGCCGACCCGCGCGGCCAGTCCGAGCGGTACGGACGGCCCGCCGGCGCCGACCTCCCAGCAGCGCATGCCGGCGGAGATCCCGAGCTGGTCGACGTGCCGGAAGGTCACCGGGTCGAACAGCTCGCCGAGAGCTTCGAACCGGGTCCCGGCCTCCGACTGCCGGTTGTCCAGCAGATACCCACGCGCCTCGGCTCCGGCCGCGTCTCCGGCTGCGGCTGCCTCTGCGTCTGTCTGGTGCTCGGCCATGCGGCGATTCTGGCAGAGCGGCCGACGCGCCACGCGACCGGCGGCGCGGCTCAGTCCACCGCGCCCAGGGTGGCGATGACCTGGCGGGAGTGGCCGGCGTCGAGCAGGGGCGCGCGCACGTCGCGGTCCAGGTCGGGAAGGTAGCCGAACAGGACGTCGGCAGGTCCGGTCAGCTCGGCCTCCCGGCAGGACGCGGGCAGCAGCAGCGTCTGCGCCCGGCCCAGTTCCCCGTCCCAGTCGCCGGACCGCACCCGCACCGGCGCGCCGACGTTGGACAGGACGCGAGCGGTGGCGAAGGCGTGCCGCACCGGCCCGGCCGAAGTCCAGCGCTCCAGGGCGAAGTACGGGCCCGCGCACAGGAAGACCCGCTCCGCGCCGTCACCCACGGCGATCCGCAGCCCCGGAGTGAACTCCGGCCTGCTCTCCAGCCGCACCTGCCGCATCAGCAGGTCCAGGTTGGCGTCGAACTCCGCGTCGCTCACGGCCGCGCCGTCCTCCATCCGCCAGCGCATCGCGTGCTGCTGGATGTCGGAGGTCTGTTCGATCTCGTAGACCAGCGTGTCGGGTCCGAAGCTGTGCGGGGTGCCGCCGGGGACGTAGATCGTCTCTCCCGCGCGCACCGGCAGGCGGCGCAGTACGGCGTCGAAGTCCTGCGCCTGGAGCGCGGCGCGCAGCCGGCCGGCCGTCACGCCCTCCCTGACGCCGCACAGGGCGGTTGCCCCGGGGGCCGCCGCGAGGATGTGCCAGGCCTCGGTCTTGCCGTTGGCCTGGCCTTCGAGCCGCCGGGCGGCCTCGTCGTCCGCGTGCAGATGGACGGGCAGGGCACCGGCGGCGTCGATGAACTTGGTCAGCAGCGGGAAGCACCGGCCGGACCGGCCCGCGCCCAGCAGTTCTCCGGGATGGTCGGCGACCAGCTGGCGCAGGGACCGGCCGGTCAGCGGACCCTCGGTCACCACACCGCTCAGACCGGTGACGTCGCTGCACTCCCAGGTCTCCGCGACGCTCCAGTCCGGGATGCCGGACTTGCCCAGCCGGCGGGCGATGGCGTGTCCGCCGAACACCAGCGGCTTGGCCGTGACGGTCAGCCGCAGCGGGTACAGGCGCGCGCCGGGGGCGCTCATCGGACCGGGCGCCCTCCGGCGACCGCGACCGGGGCCGACTGCGACATGGGGGAACCTCCGGGAGTGCGAGCGGGAGGTGAGCGGGGGGTGCGGCGAACCGACTTCCCGCCGCCGTCACGGGCGAAACGGAGACCGCGGCACGGCACGGCGCGCGAACTCCCGGAAAAGGTGACGTGGGCTGTCACCTTTGGCAGGCACGGTGGAGTCATGGAGAAGAACGCCACCACCGCGAACAGCACCCCGCACCAGGACGTCACGAAGGAGGACGAGGACACCCGGCGCACCGGCCGGCCGGGTTCCCTCGCCGGCCGGATCGCGCTCGTCGCCGGAGCCACCCGTGGCGCCGGCCGCGCCCTCGCCGTCGAACTCGGCCGCGCCGGCGCCACCGTCTACGTCACCGGCCGCACCACCCGCGAGCACACCAGCGAGGTCGGCCGGCCCACGGAGACCATCGAGCAGACCGCCGAGGCGGTCACCGCGGCCGGCGGCACCGGCGTCGCCGTCCGCACCGACCACCTCGACCAGGGCCAGGTCGGCGCGCTCGTCGAGCGGATCGACCGCGAGCAGGGGCGGCTCGACGTCCTCGTCAACGACCTGTGGGGCGGCGAGCACCTGCTCGTCGGCTCCGTCTTCGGCAAGAAGAGCTGGGAGACGCCGCTCGCCGACGGGCTGCGCATCCTGGAACTCGGTGTGCGCTCACACGTGGTCACCGCGGCGCTCGCCCTGCCGCTGCTGATCCGCTCGTCGGCGCCGCTGCTGGTGGAGGTCACCGACGGCACAGCCGCCTTCAACCGCCGCTACCGCGACAACCTCTACTACGACCTCGCCAAGAACGCCCCGATCCGGATCGCCTTCGGGCTGGGCCAGGAACTGGCGGAGTACGGGGGCACGGCGGTCGCCGTCACACCGGGCTACCTGCGCTCGGAGCAGATGCTCGACCACTTCGGCGTCACCGAGGAGACCTGGCGCGACGCCGTCGCCCGCGATCCGCACTTCGGCGTCGCCGAGTCGCCGTACTACCTGGCCCGCTCGGTCGCCGCGCTCGCCGCCGACCCGGACCGGGCCGCCCGCTGGAACGGCAGGTCCACCTCCAGCGCGGAACTCGCCGAGGTGTACGGCGTGCGGGACGTGGACGGCAGCCGGCCGGACGGGCTGGGCTACATGGCGGACGTCGTGTACGGCGGCAAGCCGGGCACACCGGACGACTACCGCTGAGGACGCGCCTTCGCCCGGTCACGGCTGCGTGGCGTCGTGCCGTGCGGGGGCCGCCGGGTCCGTGGCGTAGCGGGCCGCGAGGGAGCGGGCGTGGGCGCGGAAGCGGGCGCGCAGGGGCGCCGGGGCCAGGATCTCGGCGTCCGCGCCCAGTGCGGTGAGCTGCCCGAAGGCGACGTCCTGCGACTCCACCGGCACGTCGAGCGTGACCCACCCGGCGGGGTCCGGCGGCGGCGCGGGGTCCGGGAGCGCGCCGGCGGCGGCCGGGTCCAGCACGGCGGGCAGGCGGCGCAGCCCGTCCTCGGTCACCCGCAGGGTGACGGTGGTGCGCAACAGCGTCCGGGCGAACGCGGCGGAGTGCTCGCGCCAGTGCGCGGCCAGGTCGAAGGACGGATCGCGGACGAAGGGGGCGTCGGCGCCGGGAGCGGCGGCGAGCGCCGTGACGCGATCGACACGGTAGGTACGCCAGGCACCGCCCCCGGCCCGGTCCGCGAACCCGGCACCCTCCCCGTCCGTCCGCGCCCCCGGAACGCGGCCCACGACGTACCAGACCCCCGCCTTCAGGACGAGTCCGTACGGTTCCAGCGGGCGGGTCACCGCACGGGGCGGTGCGCCGTCACGGGCCGGTCGGACGTACGTCAGTTCGATGACGCGGTCGGACCACACCGCGCGGGCCAGCTCCGGCAGCAGTTCGGGCGCCGACGGCTCGCGGAACCAGGCCGGGGCGTCCAGGTGGAAGCGGCGCGCCGACGACTCGGCCGCCGTCCGCAGCGACGGCAGCAAGGTGGCCGCCAGCTTCAGCCGGGCGGTGTCCGCCGCGTCCGAGAGACCGAGGTCGCGCAGGGCGGTGGGCAGTCCGGAGAGGTACAGGGTCTCCGCCTCGGTCGGGCCGAGCGTGGTGAGCCGGGTCCGGTGGCCCGGCGCCAGCCGGTAGCCGCCCGCCCGGCCGCGCTCGGACCGTACCGGCACGCCCGCCTCCTGGAGCGCCTGGACGTCACGGATCACGGTGCGCTCGGAGATCTCCAGCTCACGGGCGAGGGCGGCGGC
Organism: Streptomyces similanensis; assembly: GCF_039543625.1. Classification (NCBI taxonomy): domain Bacteria; kingdom Bacillati; phylum Actinomycetota; class Actinomycetes; order Kitasatosporales; family Streptomycetaceae; genus Streptomyces; species Streptomyces similanensis. The sequence continues at coordinate 172,918 of NZ_BAABKC010000002.1, forward strand.
GGTCAGGCCGGGGCTCGACTGGAGCAGGAGGGCCATACGGATCAGACGGGCGGCGCGCATGGCTCCATCATCGCGTCCCGCACGGCGCCTTGGAGCGGCGCGTCAGCGTTCGAGCAGCGGGGCCACGCGCTCCAGCGTGGCCCGGACGTTGGCCTCGGTGACCGTTTCCCGCGCCGCCCGCGGCGTCAGCCACCGCAGCGGCGCGTCCGGGTTCTCCGGCCGTACCGAGTCCGGGACGGCGGTGGCCAGCACGTGGCGCAGGTCCGCGTGCTCGTGGGCGGGCTCGCGGTCGCCGGCCGGGACCGGCACGATCACCAGGTGCGCGACGGCCGTGTCCGGCCAGGGCGCCAGATCGGCCAGCCCGGTCTCCTCGCGCCCCTCCCGCAGGGCCACGTCGAGCGGGGCGTCCTCGCCCGGATCGCCGTGCCCGCCGACCAGCAGCCACGACCGGTGCCGCGGGTGCCGGCGCAGCAGTACCCGGCCGCTGTCCGGATGGACGATCACCGCCGACGCCGTGACGTGCAGCCGGCCTGCCCGGCCCCAGGCGTCGCCCGCCGCGACGAGAGCCCTGACCCGGTCCGTGTCGGCGCGTTCGGCCGTGGTGCGCGGTTCGTGGCGGGCGAGGACGTCGGCGAGCGCGGGGTGAGTGGTGGCCATGCGCCGGATCCTAGTGACGCCCGGCGGCCCGGGCCCGCGATTTATCGGCCCGCGCGAGAGGGCCACCGGCACATGGGGAGGTTCACCAGCGCATGTGGACGTCCTCGGCCCAGCCGAGCAGCCGCCGTACGGCGATCTCGGCGCCGTCGGCGGTGCGGACCCGGCCGTCGTAGTGGCCGAAGCACTGGTCGGTGCGATTCGAGAGCAGAGCGGCCTCCGTGCGCGTGGACCGGTTGTGGAACGGCGTGAACGTCAGGTCCACCTGGTCACTGGCGGGGGTGCGCAGGGTCCACGGGGCCAGCGGATCGGTGCGCGACCAGCGCCAGTCCAGTTCCTCGCCGATCTTGCTGAGCCGGCCGTCCACACAGAGGGCGTTCTCGGTGGAGCCGGTGCCCGCCGTCCAGCGGCCGCCGAACTGGAGGCCCACCGTGTGCCCGTCCGTACGCCCCGAGGCGGCGCCCCAGTTCCAGTCGACGGTACGCGGCCAGCGTCCGCGTCCGTGGTCGAGGACCGCCCAACTCTCCTCGTCGTCACCGAACTTCAGGATCTCGTCGCCGATCCTGACCTGGCCCGCCGCCGGCAGCGCGGTCTGTTTGGAGGTGTACTGGAAGCGCCGCCGGCTCCACGGCACGACGACGGAGAGCGACTCGTGCCCCTCGGGCCGGGTGACCAGCAGGTCGACCTCGACCGGCAGCCGGCCGGGTGTCAGGCAGCGGGCCCGCAGCCGCGTGCCGCCGTCCTCGTGCCGGATCTCGACGCGCACCCTGCCGCCGGTCGGACGGGCCGGGCCGACCACCACGTCCGCGCCGCCCGTGGCCCCGGCGACGGTCTCCGGCAACCGGACGCCACGGCCGAACGGGACGATCGAGCCGACCTCGAACTCCCGCCCCCCGGAACCGTATTCGAGGAAGTACAGCGAGTTCAGCGCGAGGAAGTCGAGGTCGCTGACGGTCAGCGCCACCAGATGGGTGGGCGTCGTCACGCACCAGTACTCCCACCGCTTGGTCCGGCCCCAGCCGCGCAGGTTCGCCCGGTGCACCGGCGTCCTGGACCAGCCGACCGCCGCCGGGTCGAGGGCGCCGTCGGACCGGCACAGGTCGACGGGCTCGGTGATCTCCCGCTCATGCGTCATGTTCAGCTCTCCAAGCTCGCGATCGCCTCGGCCAGCCATGCCCGCTCCTCGGCGCCGGTGGCCCGCGCGATGCGCAGCATGCCCTGCCGGAACAGGTCCGGCGCCTGCTCGGCCCGTACCGGCTCGCCGTCACGGTAGAAGAAGCTCGCCGGGGCGTCGAGGAACGCCTGTCTGCGGCGGAGGACGGCGGCCTGTTCGGCGCGGTCGGGGAGGTGGCGCAGGAACGCGAGCAGTGTGAAGAAGCGCTGTCCGTCGGTGACTTCGACGTCCTTGGGGTTCCGCAGCCGGGTCAGCAGGTCGGCGCGGCCGGCCTCGGTGAGGGTCAGGACGCGGCGCTGCGCGGCGCCGCTGCCGGGCTCGGTGCGCTGCTCGACCAGGCCCGCCTTCACCAGCCGGGTGATGGCCGGATACAGCGCGCCGTCGCTCACCGGCCGGATGTGGCCGCTCAGCGCCTGGAGCCGCGCCTTCACCTCGTAGCCGTGCAGGGGTTCTTCGTGGAGGAACCCCAGGATCGACAGCTCCAGCATGCGTCCGCCTCTTCCCGCGCTTGTCCGTCCCCGGCCGCCATGCTATCTCTTTTCGCTGTACCTCTATTCGAGGTACAGCGAAAAGAGGGGGACGGGCACATGGCGGGGGACTGGCAGATGACGGCACCGGAACACCGGCGGCGCGCACTCGTCCCGCTCGCCTATCCGGTCTACTTCGAACTCCTGGCCGGGGTCACGGCCGGGATCGTCAACATGGTCTGGGTCGCCCGGCTGGGCGGCGACGCCGTGGCCGCGGTGGCGGTCGCCACGAACGTCGAGAACCTGCTGCTCGGCGTGATCCTCATCGCGGGCTCCGGCACGACCGTGCTGGTCGCACGGGCCAGGGGCGCGCGGGACCGGGCGGCGACGCGCGCCGCGGTGCGGGGCGGCTGGGCGCTGTGGGCGCTGATCACCCCGGTCGTCGCGATCGGCGGACACGTGTGCCGGGAGCCGCTGGCCCGGCTCGTGCTCGGCGGCGACGGCCCGTCGCTCGTCCTCGCCACCGGGTACTTCTCGATCGCGCTGCCGGGGATCGCGGTCTTCTTCGCCGCCAACGTCGTCGACGGCATCCTCAAGGGCGCCGGCGACACCCGCACCCCGATGCGACTCTCCGCGCTGGCCAACGGGCTGATCCTCGTGCTGGACCCGGTCCTCGTCTTCGGGGCGGGGCTCGGGGTGCGCGGAGCGGCGATCTCCACCGTGCTGGGGCGGACGGTCGCGCTGGCGTGCGGCCTGCTCGCCCTGCGCCGGAACGGGCTGCTGTGGACGGCCGGTGACGGTGTGCCAGTGAGCGGGCTCGGCGGGCTCGGCGCGGATCTGCGCCGGACCGCCGCGACCGGGCTGCCCATGTCCGCCGACTTCCTCATCAGGATGACGGGCGCCCTCGCCCTCGTCGCCGTCGTCGCCCGGATCGGGGTGAACGAGGTCGCGGCGTACGGCGTCGCGACCAAGGCGATGTACGTGGCGACCATGGCCTTCTACGCGGTGCGCCAGGCGGCCGCCATCCACACCGCGCATCTGCTCGGCGCCGGCCGCGACGAGCGGCGCGCCGTCGGACGCCAGGCACTGGTCCTGTCCGGTGCGCTGGGCGTCGCCGCCGCGCTGTCGCTGCTCGTCGCCGCCGGGTGGATCATGCGGGCGTTCGGCGCGGCGGGCGAGGTGGCCGACGCCGGAGCGCTCTACCTGCGCTGCTCGGGACCGTATCTGATCCTGCTCGCCTGCTTCATCGCGCTGGGCGGCGTCTTCGAGGGCAGCGGCGGCAGTCCGGCCCTGGTGCGGATCACCTCGTGCGGAGTGGTGCTCCAACTCGTGCTCGCGCACGCCATGTCGGGAGCCGGGCTGCCGGGTGTCTGCCTGGCCATGGCGCTGTCGATGGCGGTGCAGTGCGCGGCGATCACCCGGATGTACCGGCGCGCGGCGCCCACCGCGGCCGTCGACCGCACGGGCGGCTGAGCGGCGTCGGCGCCTCCTCGAGCGGAGCCCGGACGCGGACGGCACGGGGTCCGGTGGCATGATCGGAGCGTTCGCGGCAAGGAAGAACGAGTGTCGCCGACACCCGCCCACGTCGTCACGACGGTCCGGCACACCCCCCGGGGACGACGACGACCTGACCCCGGGCGCGACGCGGGGAGGTCCGGGACACACGTGACCGGGCGTGCCGGGGCGCTTCGGCCCTCGTCGTCGCGAGCCGACGGCGTGAACGTCTGCTTTACGCTGAGCAGCGGATCGGGGGCGGCCGGTCCTCCCCGGGTCACGCGGCGGGCCGGGGTCTAGTGAGAACGAGGGTCTATGGAGTCGGTCACCAGCGGCGACGGCCGCCTTGCCCCCCTCTGTCCGACCGAGGTCACGGCCACGTTGGGCGGCGCGGACCTGTGCATCGCCGAGGCCCGCGATCTCGTCGCCGACTTTCTCGGCGGCCGGATACGGACCGAACTCGGCATCCGCGTCTCGGCGCGCGCACTGGGCGACGCCCAGCTGGTGGTCAGCGAGCTGGTCACCAACGCCCGCAAGTACGCCCCGGGACCCGTCTCACTGGAACTGCGGGTCACCCGCGACGTGGTGGAGGTGGCGGTGCGCGACACCGATCCCGTCCTCCCCGTGGCCAGGAGCGCCGACGCCCACCGGATCGGCCAGCACGGCCTGGAGATCGTCAAGGCCGTCGCCCTGACCTTCGAGGCGCGGCGCGAGCCGACCGGCAAGTGCCTCACCGCCAGGATCGCCCTTCGCGACGGCCTGGACGGCCGGGACGCCCTGGCCCCCTGACCCGTCGACGGCCGGAGACCGACCGCGATCCGGCGGTCGCACCGGCGGTAGAGTTACGCGAGAGCTCTGTCGGCTTTCGGGGCGCCGTTCCGGCAGACGCCGCGGGTGTAGGGGAGGGACGGTGAGTGGCCGACATGACGACGCGGGCTGACCGGGAGCGCCTGGTCGAGGAGGCGGACCAGGGTGACCACCTGTGTCTGGCGTTCGCCGACGACGCCGAGCAGCGACGCGTGGCCACCGCCTACGTCCTGGGCGGACTGGAGCGCGGCGAGCGGGTGATGTACTTCGCCGACGGACGCGCTCCCGAGCAGGTGCTGGGCTGGCTGCGGGAGGCCGGCGCGGACCCGGCCCCGGCGCTGGAGCGCGGGCAGCTCGTGGTGACCACGGCGGACGACAGCTACCTGGCCGTGGGCCCGTTCGACCCCGACGCCATGGTGGCCACCCTGCACCGGGAGGTCGCCGACTCCCTGGCGGCCGGTTACACCGGGTTCCGGGTCAGCGGCGAGATGGGCTGGGCGCTGCGCGACGTGCCCGGCGCCGACCGGCTCGGCGAGTACGAGACGAAGGTGAACGAGGTGTTCGCCGGCGGACCGGCCTCCGCGATCTGCCAGTACGACGCGCGCCGCTTCGACGCCGACGCCCTGGCCGCGTTCGACGGCCGCCATCCGGGAGCGGTGGCGCCCGAACCCCTGTACAGCAGCGGCCTGTTGCGACTGGCGCCGTCCTTCCGCGCCGGGCGGCGGGCGCTGCGCGTGGTGGGCGACGTGGACTACCAGTCCGCCGCCGCGCTGGCCGCCGCGCTGGAGACGGCCATGGGCTGGCCCGGCGACATCACCGTGGACATGAGCGGCCTGGACTTCATCGACCTGGCGGGCGTCCGCGCCCTGGTCCAGACCGCCGAACGGCTGCCCGAGGGCCGGCGGATGCACATCGTGGAGCTGACGCCGATGCTGCGCCACGTGATGCACGTGGTCGGCTGGGACCGGATCCCCGCCCTGACCGTGAACGCCGGGGAGGGCGCCGAATGACCGGCGCCACCGCCCGGCACACGCCCGGCCCCGGCTCCGCCGCCCGGCACACGCCCGGCCCCGGCTCCGCCGCGCACCTCGCCCACCAAGGGCTGATCTACGGCACCGACGAGGAGTTCCTGTCGGCGACGGTGCCGTTCTGCCTGGACGGCCTGGAACAGGACGACGCCGTGCTCGCGGTGACCACCGCCGCCAACATCGGCCTGCTGCGCGGGGCGCTGGGCGGGACGGCGGAGCAGGTCGAGTTCGTCGACGCCGACGACTGGTACCGGGCGCCGGGACGCACGCTCGGGGCGTACCACCGCTATGTCGACCGGCACACCGCCGACGGCGCGCACGCGCGGGTCAGGGTGATCGGCGAACCGGTGTGGCACGGCCGGGACCGGCTGGAGACGGCCGAGTGGACCCGCTACGAGGCGGCGATCAACGTCGCGTTCGCCGACTGCCCGGCCTGGATCGTGTGCCCGTACGACACCCGGGCGCTGCCCGCGGACGTGGTGGCCGGCGCCCGGCACACCCATCCGGAACTGGTGGCCGGACCGGCCGCGCACCCCAGTGACCACTACACGCCGCCGGACACCGGCCGCCGGTCGTGGGAACGCCGGCTCGCGCCGGTGGCGGTCGACGGCCGGGAGGCGGTGCTGGACTTCGCGGCCGACCTGTCCGAGGTGCGGGCCTTCGTCGCCGAGACGGCCGGCGCCCTCGGGCTTTCCGGGGAGCGCGCGGGGCACCTGGTGTTCGCCGCCAACGAGGTCGCCACCAACGCCGTCCGGCACGGCGGCGGCCACGGGCGGATCAGTCTGCGCCGGGCCGGGCGGCGCATCGTGTGCGATGTCGCCAACCCCGCCCGGGGCGGCGTCGAGTGGTACACGGGCTATCTGCCGCCCGACAGGACGCGGGGGCGCGGACACGGCCTGTGGACCGTACGGCAGTTGTGCGACCTCGTGGAGATCGACACCGACGGGGGCGTGACCACCGTACGGCTGCACCTGGACCTGTGAGCCGCGCCGGGGCCGTCAGCGCGCGGTGACCGCGTACGCCGGCAGCGCCCGGTTGCCGCGCGGTGCGGCGATCGAGCGGAGGGTGTCCGTCTGGCTCACGACGAGCTGCCGCACCGGCTCGGGCAGGGCGGCCATCCGGTCGGCCGTGTCGGCCAGGCGCAGACAGGCCGCCACCTCCCAGTCGCCGTCCTGGAGCCCCTCGGTGTCCACCGGCCCGCCGCCGTCGGCCGTCCAGCCGGCCTCGGGCAGCAGCCGCAGCAACTGGTCGCGGGAGAAGGGCGTACGCACGTTGCCGTCCCCGCGCGAGTCGGCCGCCTCGATCTGGCCCTGGACCAACACGGCCAGCAGGTGGGCGAGTTGGTCGTCGGAGGTGGGTGTCAGGTCCCACTCGGTGAACCACAGCCGGCGCGCCCAGGGCCGCACCCGGGCCAGCGTGTCGCGCAGCTGCCCGAGCGAGGCGAAGTACCAGGAGCAGTGCGCGAGCACCACGTGGTCGAAGGCGCCCTCGGGGAAGTCGACGGACGGATCGAGCACGTCCGTGCCGAAGCGGAAGTCGAGGCGCGGGCCGAGGGGTCCCGCGCTGAGGCGCGCCGCGGACTCGCCGAGGGTGACCGGGGCGCCGTAGGAGGGATCGGCCACGTCGACAGCGGTCACCCGCCCCCGGGGCCCGACCGCTTCGGCCAGGACGGCGGTCATGTCGCCCTGCCCGCAGCCCAGTTCGAGCACGGTCGAGCCGGGGGCGATGCGCCAGCCCGCCACGAGTGCGGCGCGGTGGCGGGTCTGGGTCAGCTGTTCGGCGGGGCCGTGCGCGGCGGCGGCCATGCCGGCCGCGAGCGCGGGGGCCTTGGCCCGGAGATCGGAGTGGTCCACAGGATCCTTGGTGCTGCTCGGTCGATGGGTGCGGCGCCGATGCTACGAGGCGCCCCGGCGCCGCCGCATCCGAATTACCGCAGGCCGCCGCCGCTCCCGGACCGCCCGGGTCGGGCTCCCGCGGACGGTCAAGAGCGCGGGCGGTCAAGGGACTCAAGGGATCGAAGGGACCGAAGTCCGAACAAGGGGCGACGCGCGGACGCGACGATCGCCGGACTTCCGCCGGGCGGGGGCGGCGGGGCCGGTCACCAACTGCTCTTGGTCACGCCGGGCAGCTCGCCCGCGTGGGCCATCTCCCGCACCCGGATGCGGGACAGCCCGAAGGCGCGCAGATGGCCGCGGGGACGGCCGTCCACGGCATCGCGGTTGCGCAGCCGGGTGGGGCTGGCGTCGCGCGGCTGACGGCGCAGTTCGCGCCGGGCCGCGGCGCGTTCGTCGTCCGAGGTCCGGGGAGAGGCGATGACCGCCTTCAACTCGGCGCGGCGGGCGGCGTAGCGGGCCACCACGGCCCGGCGCCGCTCGTTCTTCGCGATCTTGCTCTTCTTCGCCATCAGACCTTCCCTCCCCGGGCGCGGATGCGGGCCACCGCGGCCTCGACGCCGATGGCGTCGAGGGTCTTGACGCCCTTGGCGGAGAGCGTGAGCCGGACGTGCCGGCCCTCGCTCGCCAGCCAGTACCGCTTGTGCTGGATGTTGGGGTCGAAGCGGCGCTTGGTGCGCCGGTGCGAGTGCGAGACGCGGTGGCCGAAGCCGGGCGAGCGACCGGTGAGTTGGCAGTGGGCGGACATGGTGCCTCCTTGGTGTGCTGGGAGCACCGTAGCAGCTAAATGAAAACGACTACCAGTTTCACAAGGAGGTCGGACCGCCCCCTGACGTGCGGCCGGTCTCGTGAGGCCACCGGGTGGCAACGCTGTCATCGCCGATTGGTACGGTCCACTCGTTGAAGTGTGCACAGCAACGACCTCACGTTGCACATCCAGCACTCACCAGGGGTGGAAATTTGAGCGCGGACCATCGCAGAGGCCGCAACAACAAGAGACTGCTCGCCTACGGCGCGGCCACGGCCGTCGTCGTGGCCGCCACGGCCGGCACGCTGGCCGTGGCGTCACCCGGCCTGCCGGGCTCCAGAACGGCCGCGGCCGCTCCGCAAGGCGCCCGGCTGCAGGCCGACTTCGCCGACGCGGCGAAGGAGTTCGACGTCCCGCTGAGCGTGCTGATGGCGGTCTCCTACCGGCAGACGCTCTGGGAGGACCACGACGGGCTGCCCAGCACCACCGGCGCGTACAACGTCATGGGCCTCACCCAGGTCGACCCGGCCTCCCTCGCGAGCGACGCCGAAACCCGCGAGCAGCAGCTCGACCACATGAACCGCAGCGGCGACCCGGCCGTGTCGAAGCACTTCGACGCGAAGAAGGCGCTGAAGGGCCTCGGCGAGAAGCCCGTCGACACGAGCGACCCGCGGCTGCACACCCTCGACGAGGCGGCCGGCCTCATCGACGTCTCCGCGCAGAAGGTGCGCCAGGACGCCGGCGAGAGCATCCGGGCGGGGGCCGCCCTGCTCGCCGAGTACCAGAAGAACGCGACCGGTTCGCTGTCCGACGACCCGGGCGCGTGGTACCCGGCCGTGGCCCGCGCGAGCCAGGCCACCGAGACCAAGGGCGCCCAGCTCTTCGCGGACCGCGTCTACGCGTCGATCCGGACCGGTGAGCAGCGCGTCACCACCGACGGCCAGACCCTCACGCTGCCGGCCGACCCGTCGGTCCGGCCCGCGCGGCAGGCGGCCGTCAAGCTGCCCAAGAGCGCCGTCGCGGGCGTCGCGGTCGGCGCCGCCGGCGTGACCGCCCAGTGCCCGTCCGATCTGAAGTGCGACTTCCGGCCCGCCGCGTACAAGCAGAACAGCGGTCCGGACGACTGGGGCAACTACAACGTCGCCAACCGCCCCTCCCCGGGCGAAGAGATCAACTCCATCGTGATCCACGACACCGAGGGCTCCTACGACGCCTCGATGAACGTGTTCCAGAACCCGGCGTCGTACGCGAGCACCAACTACCTCATCCGCGCCTCGGACGGTCTGGTCACCCAGGTCGTCGAGAACAAGGACGAGGCGTGGCACGCGGCCAACAAGAGTGTCAACATGCACTCGATCGGCATCGAGCACGAGGGCTACGCGATCAAGAAGGGGAGCTGGTACACCGAGCCGGAGTACGAGTCCTCCGCGACCCTCGTGAAATACCTGGCCGCCAAGTACGGCATCCCGCTGGACCGTGAGCACATCATCGGCCACGACGAGGTCCCGGGCGTCCTGGACGCCAACGTCAAGACCCAGCACTGGGACCCGGGCCCGTTCTGGGACTGGAACCACTACATGCAGCTGCTCGGCGCCCCGACCGGCGCGAGCGGCCCGGGCGGTCTGTACAAGGCGGGTCAGGTCATCCGCGTCGTACCGCCGTTCACCACGGCGAACCAGCCCGAGCTCACCAACGGCGGCGCCGCGGTCGACGCCCAGCCGGCGAACTTCGGCTACCTGTACACCTCGCCGTCCACCACCGCGGCGACCCTGACCGACCCCTACCTCGGCACCCAGACCGCCACCGAGGGCTCGAACTGGGCCAACAAGGTGGTGGCCGGCGGTGAGTACGTCGTCGCCGAGGCGCAGAAGGACTGGACCGCCATCTGGTACGGCGGCCAGAAAGCCTGGTTCTACAACCCGAGCGGCCAGTTCGCCACCGCCGTCGGCACCCCGGACACGGTGACGTCCGCGACGGGCGCCGCGATTCCCGTCTACGGGCGCACCTACCCCGAGGACGCGGCGTACGCCGGCACCGGCGTGGACGTCCAGAAGGACAACTCCGCGTCGCTGACCAAGTACACCCTCCCGGCCGGGCAGAAGTACGTGCTCGCGGGCGCGGCCGTGACCGGCTCGTACTACAACAGCGGTCTCATCGACGGCAGCGGCACCGGCTCGCGGGTGACGGTCGTGGGGACGAACAAGTTCTACCCGATCCGCTACAACCACCGGATCGCCTGGGTGCGCGCCTCGGACGCGCAGGTCGCCCAGGGCGCCGCGCCCGACCCGGCCACCGACCGCTACGACATCCTCGGCCGCGACGCCTCGGGTGTGCTGTGGCGGTACCAGGGCACCGGCACCCCCTCCGCCCCGTTCCTCACCCGCTACCGCGTCGGCTCCGGCTGGGGCGACTACACCGCGCTGACGTCGATGACGGCGCTGCGCGCGGACGGCACCGGTGACATGGTCGCCCGCGACAAGAGCGGAACGCTCTGGTACTACAAGGGCACCGGCAAGCCGGCGGCGCCGTTCGCCACGCGGATCAAGGTCGGCGCGGGCTGGAACACGTACGACGTCCTGATCGGCGCCCGGGACCTGACCGGTGACGGCAAGGCCGATCTGCTCGCCCGGGACGCCTCGGGTGCGCTGTGGCTGTACCAGGGCACCGGCAGCGCCACCGCGCCGTTCGCCGCCCGCACCAAGGTCGGCAGCGGCTGGAACACCTACAACTCCCTGACCGACACCGGTGACGTGACCGGTGACGGCAAGGCCGATCTGATCGGCCGCGACGCCTCGGGCGTGCTGTGGCTGTACCAGGGCACCGGCAGCGCCACCGCGCCGTTCGCGGCCCGCACCAGGATCGGCGGCGGCTGGAACGTGTACAACGTGCTCAACGGCCCGAGCGACCTGGACCGGGACGGCAAGGCCGACCTCATCGGCCGGGACGCCTCGGGTGTGCTCTGGTTCTACAAGGGCACCGGCAGCGCCGCCACGCCGTTCGCGACCAAGTTCCGGGTCGGCGGCGGCTGGAACACGTACAACCTGATCGTGTGACGCGTGTCCCGGGAACACGGGGCCCGGCCGCTTCGGCGGTCGGGCCCCGCCCCTTTTCACCGGCGCGCGGTGCGCGTCACGCGGGGTTGTCCCCGTGGGTCAGGGTCTCCCAGGCGACGAACAGGGCGTTGGTGCCGGCCGGCCGGTTCCGCTGGGTCAGCGTCTGGGTGTTGGTCATGGCGATGCCCAGCCGGTTGTGCAGCGCGTTGTAGCCGACCTCCGTGACCGGGCCGAGGCCCCGGTTGACCGAACCCCCGCACAGCCAGCTCGGAACGGCCGCGCCCAGCTCGTACTTCGACTGGAAGCCGAGGGCCTGGCGCAGCCGCTCCCCGACGTCCGTGCCGTACAGGTCCTGGCCCTGGATGCGGCTGGTCTCGGCGATGTGCGAGATGGCGGAGATGCCGTAGCCGGTGTGCGTGAAGTCGCGGCACGTCTCCTGGGTGAGGCCGGTGACGAAGGTGGACTGGCCCTGCCAGTACGAGACGATCTTGTCGCGGGTGTCCAGGTTCTGGCCCGGCACCGTCTTCGGCAGCGCGCCGTCGGAGTCGAGGTAGACGTAAGCGGCCGTGCGGGTGCGGAACGTGGCCATGGCGGTGTCGTAGGAGGACTTGTCCTCCAGGAAGACGGAGATGCCGACGGCGGCCTCCGTCATCGACAGCTCCCAGTTGCCGTTGGAGTGGGAGCCCTTGATCACCACCGGCAGGTACACGTCGCGCAGCATGGTCGCGAACCGGTCGGCGTTCGGCCAGGCGCCGGTGTACGTGTACTTGATGATCTCGGCGGCCTTGGGCCAGGAGGAGCCGGCCCAGCCCGTCTGGAGCGGCGCGTTGCTGTTGGTGTGGCTGCGGATCACCGCCGACCAGGCGTCCATGATCTCGATGGACTTCTGCGCGTAGCGGGCGTCGCGGGTGATGTACCAGACGAGCGCGTCCGTGTACGCGGCGATGGCGTCCTGGCGTTCGTCGGTGCAGCCGTAGTCGGGGTTGGAGTACGAACCGCACTCCACGGTCGCCCGGGGCTTGGCGATGCGGCCGAGACTGGCGTAGGCGCTCGCCGCCATCTGGTCGTAGGCGCCCTTCCACGGCTGGGCTCCGGCGAGCACCTTGTCGCGGGTGAAGTCGAGTTGGGCCCGGGAGACGGTCACCCCCGGGTGGACGAACGTGGTGGGCGCGGCCTCGGCGCGCTGGGCGCGGGGCAGCAGCAGGGCGCCGGTGAGGGCGGCGACCAGGGCGATCAGGAGCACGGCCCGGGTTCCGCGGCCAAGGTGTGGGGGAGCGGCGGTCATGCGGCCATCCGTTCTTGTATGTGAACGATGTGTGGGTGGTTGAACTCCAGTGCTGGCCGGTGACCCTAGGTACGGGCAGGTCGCCCGTCAAGTGCTCGCGCCCGGACAGAGGTTCGCGCTCTGCGGGCGACCGCCTTGATCAACGGCCGCCGCTGTCACGCCTCTTGACGTCCCCTGGTCCATACCTTTAACTTCACGGCTTAATCAAAGACCGATGGCGTCGCACAACGTTCCGCAGGCTGAACAGAGTTGAGCGGCTCCCGAGGAAGCCACCCCCCACGCGAAGGGCCCCACATGGCCAGACCCCGCCCTGCCGTCCGCTCCGCGCGGACCGTCGCCACCACCGTCTCCGTCGCCGCCCTCACCCTCTCCGCCGGCCTGCTCACCGCCTCCCCGGCCGCGGCCGCCACCGGCACGGTCACCGGTCTGGCCGGCAAGTGCCTGGACGTGGCCGGGGCGAGTTCCGCCGACGGCACCGCGGTCCAGATCTACGACTGCAACGGCACCACCGCCCAGCAGTGGACCGTCGGCGCCGACGGCACGATCCGCGCCCTCGGCAAGTGCCTCGACGTCACCGGCAACTCCACGGCGAACGGCGCCAAGATCCAGCTGTGGACCTGTTCCGGCGGCGCCAACCAGAAGTGGACGGTCACCGCCGCCCACGACATCGTCAACCCCCAGGCGGACAAGTGCCTGGACGTCACCGACAACAACGCGGCCAACGGCTCCCGCGCGCAGCTCTGGAGCTGCACCGGGGCCGCCAACCAGAAGTGGAACGCGCCCGCGGCGGACGGCGGCGGCACCCCGGCCGCCCCGATGGCCGTCGCCCCCTACCTCTACAACGGCTGGGGCAGCCCGCCCAGCCCCAGCACGATCACCAGCGCCACCGGCGTGAAGTGGTTCACCCTCGCCTTCGTCCTCAGCAACGGCTACTGCAACCCGCAGTGGGACGGCAGCCGCGCGCTCACCGGCGGCGTCGACCAGCAGACCGTCAACACGGTCCGCGCGAACGGCGGCGACGTCATCCCGTCCTTCGGCGGCTACAGCGGCAACAAGTTGGAGAGCTCCTGCTCCAGCGCCGGCGAACTCGCCGCCGCCTACCAGAAGGTGATCAACGCCTACGGGCTCAAGGCCATCGACATCGACATCGAGGCCGACGCCTACAGCAACGCCACCGTCCAGCAGCGCACCGTGGACGCCCTGAAGGCCGTCAGGAACAACAACCCCGGCCTGAAGGTCTACGTCACCATCGGCACCGGCCAGAGCGGCCCCGACACCTCCCTGATCAACCGGGCGGCCTCCTCCGGACTGACCGTCGACGCCTGGACCATCATGCCCTTCGACTTCGGCGGCGCCGGCCAGAACATGGGCACCCTCACCCAGCGCGCGGCCGAAGGACTCAAGACCGCGCTGAAGAACGCCTACCACTACAGCGACGACCAGGCCTACCGCGACATGGGCATCTCCTCCATGAACGGCGTGACCGACAACAACGAGACCGTCACCGTCGCCGACTTCCGCACCATCCTCGGCTACGCCCAGCAGCACCACCTGGCCCGGCTCACCTTCTGGTCCGCCAACCGCGACCGGCCCTGCACCGGCGGCCCCGCCGACAGCTGCTCCGGCGTCAGCCAGCAGAACTGGGACTACACCCGGGTGTTCGCCGCCTACACCGGCTGACCGCCGCCACCACCCGCCGAGCCCGCCGCCCCCCACCGCACGGCCGGGCGGCCGCGGCGCACCGCCGCATCCCGCTCCTCCCCCCACACCTCCACGGTGAAACGGAGACCCCCATGCTCACCACCGCCGACGCCCTTCGGCGCAGACCACCCGACGCGCCCCGCTCCCGCGCCGCCCTCCTCGTCGTCGCCCTGCTCGCCGCCTGCCTCGCCGCGCTCGCGCCCACCCAGGCGCACGCCGCCGACCAACTGCTCTCCCGCGGCCGGCCCGCGACCGCCTCCTCGGTGGAGAACGCCGCCTTCCCGGCCGGCGCCGCCGTCGACGGCGACCAGGGCACCCGCTGGTCCTCGGCGTTCGCCGACCCCCAGTGGCTCCAGGTCGACCTGGGCTCGCTCCAGCAGCTCAGCCGCGTCACCCTGCGCTGGGAGGCCGCCTACGCCAAGGGCTACCGGATCGAGACCTCCGCCGACGCGCGGACCTGGACCACCGCCTACTCCACCGCCAACGCCGCCGGCGGCACCGAGAACGTGACGATCAGCGGCAGCGGCCGCTACGTCCGCCTCTACGGCACCGCCCGCGCCACCGCGTACGGCTACTCCCTGTGGGAGTTCGAGGTCTACGGCCCCGGCGGCACCACCCCGCCGCCGGACGACTTCTGGGGCTCCACCGCCGGCATCCCCGCCGCGCACAACGCCGTCGAGGTGAAGATCCTCAACCGCACCAACGGCAAGTACCCCGACAGCCAGGTCTACTGGACCTTCAACGGCCAGACCCACTCCATCGCCGAACAGCCCTACCTCGACATGCCGGCCAACTCCGCCGGCCGGATGTACTTCCACCTCGGCTCGCCCGACGGCCCCTACTACGACTTCATCGAGTTCACCGTCGGCGGCAACGTGTTCAACGGCAACACCACACGGGTCGACGCGTTCGGGCTCAAACTCGCCATGCGGCTGCACAGCAAGGACGGCTACGACACGGAGGTCGGCGAGAACCGCCAGACCTTCGCCGAGGACCGCGCCACCACCTTCCAGCGGTTCACCGACGCCGTGCCCTCACCGTTCAAGGTGCTCGCCCAGACCCAGGCCCCGTACCGGATCATCGCGCCCGGCAGCGACCCCAGCTTCCGCGCGGGCGGCGCCAACGCCGGCTACTTCACCGCCTACGCCCAGTCCGTCGGCGTGAACGCGGCCACCTCGGACATCTTCGGCTGCGCCGCCTCGCTGGCCGGCGACCCGGACATGTGCGCGGCCCTCAACCGCCACGTGGCCACCCTGCCCGCCGCCCAGCAGAGCGACCCGGCCCAGTACTACAAGGCCGCCCCGGCCAACTACTACGCCCAGTTCTGGCACGACAACGCCATCAACCGCCTCGCCTACGGCTTCCCCTACGACGACGTGGCCGGCCAGTCCTCCTTCATCTCGCACGGCGACCCGCAGTGGCTGCTCGTGGCGGTGGGCTGGTAGGACCAGCCGCCCCCCACCGGGCACCCCGCCCCCCCACCGGGCACCCCGCCCGGACCGGCCGCCCTGAACGCGGTCAGTCCGGGCGGACCGCATTCAGGCGCACGGCCATCAGCGCCACGTCGTCGCTGCCGTCCGGCAGCAGCCGCTCCAGCAGCAGCCCGCACGCCGCCTCGGGGTCCGCGGGCGCCTCCGCCGCCACCGCGGCGAGCGTGTTCAACGAGTGCTGGAGATCCTCGTGACGGCGCTCGACCAGCCCGTCCGTGACCAGGAGCAGCAGCGAACCCGGCGCCACGGTGATCTCCCGGGCGGGCGGATGCGGCAGACCGAGGCCCAGCAGCGGGCCGTGCTCGTGCACATAGGACGTCGTGCCGTCCGGAGCGCGCAGCAGCGGCGGCAGATGGCCCGCGTTGGCCACGTGCAGGGTGTCCGAGCCGAACTCGATCAGGACGACGCAGAGCGTCACCGTGGCGCCGGGCTCCACCGAGGTCAGCAGCTGGTCCAGGCAGGACAGGATCACCTGCGGCGGATGCCCCTCGGCCGCGTACGCCCGCAGCGCGTGACGCACCTGACCCATCACCATCGCCGCGTCCAGCGAGTGCCCGGCCACGTCGCCGACGGCCACCACCAGACCGGCCGGAGTGCTGATCGCCTCGTAGAAGTCGCCGCCGATCTCGGTGCGCTCACTGGCCGGCAGATAGCGCACGGCCAGGTCGGCGCGCGGGGTCGCCGGCAGGCTCTCGGGCAGGAAGCTGCGCTGCAACGTCAGGGCCAGGGCGTGCTCCTCGCTGTAGCTGCGCAGTGCCTCCAGGGCCAGCGCGCTGGCCTGGGTGAGCTGGGCCAGCAACTGCTCGTCGTCCGGCGTGGTGACGGCGTCCGCCGAGGTGACGATGACGACCGGCGGACGCTCGGCCTTGGCCCGGCCGATCACGGTGCGCCGCTGCGCCGGGTCCTTCAGGTCGGGCGGCAGACACGGCAGGTCGGCGCCCGGAGCCTGCGTCCGGGTCGTGCCGGGCAGGTCGCGCCGCTGCGGCCAGGGAGCCGTGGAGTGCACCTGCGGTCCCGCGGTGCGCGCCGAGCCGTCCTCGTCCTGCCAGGTGTGGGCGACCAGCGGGCTGCCCTGGGGCGTGGTGAGCAGCGCGGCCACGCTGCACCGGAAGATCACCGCCGCCGCCTCGGCGGTCACCTTGACCAGCTCACGGGCGTCGGAGGCGCTGTACAGCGCCAGGGTGAGGCGGTTGAGCAGGCGCAGCCGCTCGGCGAGGAGTTCGGCGCGGCGCCGGGCGCGGGCGTAGCGCAGCGTCGCGGTCACCGTGGCGAGCAGTTCGTCCGGGGCGACCGGTTCGACCAGGTAGGCGTCGGCTCCCCGGTACAGGCCCTGGGCGCGGTCGTCCACGGTGATGGCGGCGGCGGAGATGTTGATGACGGGGACGGCGGCGGTGGCCGGGTCCTCCTTGATGTGCTCGCACACCTCGAACCCGGTCATGTCGGGCAGCCGTACGTCCACGATGGCGATCTCCGGCAGCGGGCCGGGGCCGCGCAGCAGATCGAGCGCGCGGGTGCCGTCCTCGGCCTCGGTCACCTGGTGCCCGGCCCGGCGCAGCGTGGTGGCCAGGACGTACCGGTTGGCCGGGGTGTCGTCCACCACCAGGATGTGGGCCGGACTGTGGTCGGTGTCGAGTGGGCGGGTCATCAGCGCTCCTTGGCCCTGGGCGACGTCGAGGGGGCGGGGGTGGACGCCTGCCCGGCGGACGGCGCCGCCGGCGGCCGGTTCAGGGCGGCGGCGAGGTCCGCGGCGGTGAGGCGGGACTTGTCGAGGACGGCGCGGACCCCGGTGAGGCGGGACGCGTCCACGGCACCGGCCGCCATCGCGGTCAGCACGAACACGGGCACCCGGGCCGTAGCCGGGTCGGCGGCCAGCCGCCGGTGGACCTCGTAGCCGTCCAGGCCGGGCATGTCGAGGTCGAGGAGGACCGCGTCCGGGCGCTCCCGCCGCACCGTCTCGACGGCTCGGCCGCTGTCGGTGAGCACGGTGACGGAACCGGCCAGGCCGGTCAGCAGCGGACGCAG